>CAMDAB010000073.1:2500-17778 GCA_945888475.1 Saprospira grandis DSM 2844
AAAAAACAATGAAGTAGGTGAAACTGAAATTTATGTTCTTGACTGCGGTTTTGCAAGAAAAAGCGGCAAACTCGTTACAGATTATCTTGAAAACTGTGCGGACCTGATGTTTATCGAAAATTATGTAGAACCGATGCAAAAACAAGTAAAAATTTGCATTGATGCAATTATAAGTGGCAATAATGAATTGAAAGATTCTATTAAAATTATTTCAAAGCTTCAACTGGCTCACATGAAAGCTATGATACCAATTCAAATACAGACACTTTGGAAAGAGGGTATCGATACTGAAAAATTTAGTCTTAAACTTTGTGGGGCTGGAGGTGGCGGATTTATGCTAGCATTTTGTTATGATAGGCATAAATTAAACTTTGGTAATTTTACAAGTTACAAAGTAATTACACTGTAAAACAAAAGCCCACCAAAATTACTTGATGGGCTTTTTTATTATAATTTATAAAACTAGTAAGCTGCAGCTCTTTTATCTTTAACGTTCAACTTCTCTTTCAAAGTCTCCGAAAGGATACCACGCAATTGATTAGGCTGAGCAGCGAGCATCTTTTCGCTGATACCTTTTCTGACCATATCAACGTTTGTCATAGCAGGCCCTTCACGTTTAGATGTAACTTGTATGAGATAAACTCCCTGATTGCCTGAAATTGGTGTTGATACTTTATTAGTAGCAATTGCATCTGCAGTACCCAATACTCTTGGCTCCAATCCAATTCCAGGAACTTGAGGAGAGGCATAAGACACTGAACTAGCAGTCTCAACCTTAGCATTGCTGTATTTTGCACTAACGGCCTCTAGGCTTGTAGTTCCTTCAAGCTTTTTAGTTATCAATTCAGCTTTCTTTTTATTTCTCACGGCTGTTTCGACCTCTAATTTAACACTTGGGTCTTCAATTGATGCTAAGCCTTTGGGTGTTCTAGAAACGAGTACCGGAACAATCACTTTGCTTATATAGTTATTCTGTGGATCACTTACCGGATAAACCTGACCAGCTACCTCACCAACTTTAGCTGTTTTGTGTGCCCATTTGATAACATCAACAGCTATTGAACCTACAATATCATTTAGGCTGTAATCATTAATTGTTTTGCCATAAGCAGAGAATTTCTTGAGAGAAGGATCTTTTTTAACTACTTCCTGTAGGCTGCTCAATGTTCTGTACTTTGCCATGAATTCAGTTGCCTTTGCTTCTACAATATCCTCGGTTTTAGTACTAGGGATAATTGGCTCTAAGATTGTTGCGAGTTTGAATCCTTTTTCTTTGCCAATGCGCACATCTGTTACCTGTACAAGATGTAAACCTTCATTAGATTGTATAATTGCAAAACTGTCTTTCTTGATACTTTGCAAAACAGAATCTTCAAAAGATTGGCCATAGGGGTCGCCCTTTTTGCGCCATCCAATATTACCACCAGAAGTATTTGAGGACATATCCATTGAATTCTGAACTACAAGGCTGTCAAAATTTACTTTTTTAGATTTGATAAGAACTAAAAGTGAATCAAGCAGTACACCTTGAGCTCTCAGACTATTGATATCTCTTGCGTTAGCAGGCCTAAAGATTTGACGGCACTTAACTGAGTCTGGCATATCCTTGGTTTCGATAATTTTGACAACTTTGTAGTTTCCATAATTATCGATATAAGGGCCATATACATCGCCTTTAGTTTTCGCAAAAACAGCAAGCTTATGGGTATCCGCATCAGCAAAATCAGCCTTGGTTGTATATCTTGTATCTAAATTACCTTTATTGCTTGCAACAAACATTGTGTCGTTTGCAGCAGCTTTGAAATCTTCGGCAATTTTGGTCATTTTTGCGAGATAAATTGCACTATCTTCTTGTGTTGGCGTTATGTCGAAAGATATGTACTCGAGTGCAACATTCGCTTCTTTTTGATATTTTTTTGCATTTTCTTTAATAAATGCTTTCATGTCATCATCACTAACTTTGACTTCACTATTAGGAACATCGGAATAAAGTACACTAACGTAGTTAAAGTCGTAATTTCTACTGTTTCTAGTATATTCTGAATTAGTCATCCAAGTTGGTGTATAATTAGACTTAGATAACATATTAATGTATTTAGATGCGATTCTTTCAGAAATTGCCTTATTCTCCAGGTTTTTGAAATTATCCACAAAAACTCTTTCCTGTTCATTGAGTTTTGATATGGATTTTTTTGCCCTTTGCAAATAATCATTTCTGGTTTGTTCAATCTGTGCTCTGTCGGCCTGACCGCCAAATGCATTTACTACAACTGGGCTGAGGTTTTCACCGACAAACATATCATTCAATTCTTTATCTGAAATGTACAACCCCAATTTTTTTGCTTGGGCTTTAAAAATTAGGTCGGTAACGATTTCATTCCATGCAGCCCCGCGTGTTTGTTCATCATCTTTATATCCCATGCCTTTAAATTCATCTACATAGGCCTCGATATCATCTCTTGTTATGTTGGTGCCGTTTACTGAACCTAACACATTGCTGGGCCCAGCAGATCCACGACCTACAGAACTAATATCCATAAATAAGAAACCAAAAACCGCGATAACGATTAGTACCATCATTAACACACCATACTGTCTAATTCTTCCTAGTAATGCCATAATATATTTATTTTTAATAACTTAGCTATTTGCATTTTACAAAAATGCCTGCAAAAATAAACAATTTATCGATAAAGTTTCAAATATTATCAAAAAATTAGCCGACTGAATAAAATTATTCTTGTCGGCTAATTTCTATTGTACAATCATATTTATTTTGAGCCGGATGATTTTTTCGACTCCTGGTATAATTCCTCTTCTTTTATTGCTTTGATTTTGGCACCAGATTTTAATTTTTTGGAAATCGCCTCATAGGGTGCAGTAACAATTTTATCTCCAGGTTTTATTCCTGTTGTAATTTCAATAAACTCATCGTCCTGAATACCTGTTTTAACTTCTTTCATAATCACCGAATCACCTTGTTGAATAAAGACATATTCTTTAAGTTCGGCTTCTTTAGCATTTTCTTTATCAGCCTCGTTTCCGGCTTTTTTGTTATAATCTTTCTTTTTTGTTTCTAATTCATCTTCACGTGCTGTTACCGAAGCGATTGGTACAGTAAGCACATTGCTGATAGTATTGGTACGAACCTCAACCGAAGCTGAAAGTCCTGCCCTAAAAGGTGGTTTATCTTCACTTATTTGAAGGTCACGGTAAGAGTACTGCGACATGAGTACTCTAACTTCAAAATTTGTAACCTGATCTGAGGTAAGCTGAATTGCACTTAAATTGTTTGCAGTGTTGGCAATTCTGGTAACAATACCCCAAAACTTTCGGCCAGGGTAAGCATCGAGTTCTATATCTGCTGTATCGCCCATTGATACATTCAGTATATCTCTCTCATTAACATCAACACGGACTTCAATGGAATTTAAATTAGCAATATTCATAATTGGGGTTCCTGCCATTTGGATCGTACCAACTACCTGCTCACCTTTTTTCTTATTAATTTTTGTCACAACACCGGACATTGGTGCGTAGATATAAGTTTGTGAGAGATTTTTTTTCTGTTCTTTAACGGTTGCGTCAGTACTTTGAACATTATATCTGGCAGATAAAATACTTTTTTCAACAGCTTGTATGTTAGCTTCGATTGATTTGTAGTTTGTCTCCGACACTTCATATTCTGCTTTTGAAATCACTCCATCTGCCAGTAACTGACGATTTCTGTCGAGTATAATCTTAGCATTTCTTGATTGTACCTCTAGTTGCTCTTTTTGAGCTTTGATGTTATCGAGCTGAGCTCTGGCAGAATTAGAAGTAGCCTCTGCCCTTTCAACTATTGATGCCAATGCTTCGGGATCGATTTTTGCCAGCAACTGCCCTTCTTTTACATTCTGACCAACTTCTACCAGTAGTTCAACAATAGTTCCAGATACATTTGAGGAAATCTCCACCTCGGTTGCAGGAAACAATTTTCCGCTTGCATAAACTGTTTCGACTATACTACGCTTAGCAGCCTCACCCAACACTACTTTGGTAGAACTATCTTTTGGGCCTCTGAAGAACACTGCTGCCAATATAACTATGAGTACAACAGCTAAAATTATCCAAATAAGTGATCTGTTCTTTTTTTTCTTTGCCATTTTTATTGCTGGTTATCTGTTATTGTAATTCCTTTGTAATAATCGAGTACTTTGAGTTTGAATACATAATCATATTTTGCCTGCAGTAAGGATGATTCAGCGCTGATGAGCATATTTTGCACACTTACCATTTCGAAAGCGTTGACAACACCTAGTTCGAATCGTTTTTTTGTATTTTCGGCTGAGGCTTTGGTAGCTTTCAGCGACTTTTCTGCAACTGCATAGCTTTTTTCAGCAGCTTTCAGGTCATTTATTGAACGTTGAATATCTGTTTTGAGCTGATTTTGTACAGTAAGTGTATTCATTTTCGCAATTTTAACAGCTAATTCGGCTCTTTCAATTGCAATTCTTGTTTGGAAGCCATTAAAAATAGGGACATTTACATTAACACCAACATTTGAATAAATATTATCTCGAATTTGTTTAAAATAAGAAATTGTTCCTCCTTCAACTGGCACTGTAATGGGGAAGCCTACCGGAACGCTTATTCCAAGTACATCGAGATTGATGGTTTGTGTCTGCTGTTCAAAACTACGGTTTTTGGCTGCAGAAGAAAAGTTTGTAAACACCGAACCATAAGCAGAAATACTAGGCTGCAAGGCGCCTTTGGCAATTCTGATACCCATATCTGCACTTTGCTCTCTTAATCTGGCAGCTAAGATATTCGGCATTCGGGAACCAGCTTGCGTAAAAACCTCTTCCATTGTGCTACTTTGAATATTTTCAGGAGTCTGAACCTCTATTTTGGCAATACGTATGTCTTTCGAAGGTTCTACATTCATGAGCACTTTCAAATTCATGTATGCCATATCAAGACCATTTTCGGCAGCGACAACAGATTGTTCGTTTCGGGCTATCTGGGCTTCCAAGTCGAAACGGTTATTCTCAGGAAGATTTCCAGCTTTTATAAGTTTATTGGTTTGGTCGAGCTGTGCTTGAGACATTTTTACCTGTTCTTTGAGCACTGCAATTTGTTCATCAGCTAAAAGGATCGTCAAATAAGCCTGCGCAACAGCAAGTGCTATGTTATCTTTTATCTGCGCAGCATCTTTTTCACCTGCCTGCACGTCGATAACAGTTTGCCTTACACGGTTTTTTATCTGCATACCATTATATACTGGCTGACCGATATTTATAGAAAATTGTGACGAATGTGTGGCCTGAGTTACATATTGATAAGAAGTAAAATCGATAGATCGCCCAAAATTCCCGCCATGCCTGAGTGAAGCATTAGCAGTAGGTGATATTGACCATTTGGCTTGCTTTTCAGACAATTCGTTTTGTCGAATATTCAATTCGGCCTGTTTTACCTGAAGGTTGTTCTGAATTGCGAATTCCACACATTTTTTCAAATCGAACAACTCAGATTCCTGAGCCCTGATGTTTGAAAATGCAAAGAATATGCTCCAAAAAAATAAAAATTTGATGCTTTTCATAAAGCCTGTGATGTTTTAACTTATTTTTGGCACTGTTGAAATCGAACGCAAAGTTAAATTATAATAATAACTCAGCTGTTCAATTTCGACAAAAGTACATATATAAAAGATAATTCTTCATTGAATTAAATTTATTTAGCATAAACCATAAAGATGATAATATGTTCAGCGTATACAGTGACGAATACTATATGAAAGAGGCCATGAAAGAAGCTCAAAAAGCCTATGAATCGGGTGAAATACCTGTTGGCGCAGTTATTGTCTGTCAAAATATAATTATAGCAAGGGCTCACAACATGACTGAGCTATTAAATGATGTTACTGCACATGCAGAGATACTTGCAATTACAGCTGCTGAAGAAGCACTTGGTAGTAAATACCTAAACGAATGCAGCATGTATGTTACCTTAGAGCCCTGTGTGATGTGCGCAGGAGCCAGTGCATGGGCTCAGCTCGAAAGGATAGTTTATGCCGCTGCTGATGAAAAAAAAGGCTACCTGAGGTATGCTCCCGATTGCCTTCATCCCAAAACAAAAATCGAATATGGCCTTTTAGAATCAGAGAGCAGGAATCTTCTGTTAAAATTTTTCAAAGAGAGGAGATAGAAACTAACCATTCAATATGTACCAACGTTTTCCAATTCGATATTAAAGTTACAATTATTTTGCATTTTTCATGCAGAAATATTATCTTTGCGGTTATGTTAGCTAGGAATTTGATTTTATTGGCCATTACAGTTGCCACATTTTTATCTTGCAAGCGAGAAAATTTCGAAAAAATCCGAATGAATTCGGGTATTGATTTTCGTTATGATAAAGCTTTTGAGTATTACAACAAAGGAGATTTCCAAAAGGCGCAATACCTTTTTGAAGACCTTATGGGCATCATTAAATTGAGTGAAAAAGCAGAGCGTGTTTACTATCATTATGCACAGACGCATTTTAAGTTAAAAAATTACATCTCATCTTCGTATTATCTAAAACAGTTTTATAACACATTCCCAAACAGTCCGCTCGCGGAGGAAGCACTTTTCTTAAGTGCCGAATCATTCGAGAAATTAGCCCCAAGTTTCAGGCTCACTCAGGACGACTCCGAAAAAGCAATTGAAGGCTATCAACTGTTTGTCAACACCTATCCAGGAAGTCAAAGAGTGAGTATCAGTAATGAAAAGATAGATAAACTGAGAAAAAAACTGGAAGAAAAGGAAATGGAGAACGCAAAAGGATATTTCAGAAGAATGGATTACCAGGCAGCAACACACTGTTTCAAGAATATGCTTGTTGAGTTTCCTGACTCAAAGAATGCAGAAGAGATTAGATTTATGATTTTGAAATCGAACTTTTTCTATGCCAAACAAAGTATTCTCAACAAACAAACCGAAAGGTTTAATATTGTAAAAAATGAGTTCGAACAGTTCAAAAGAAAACATCCGGAAAGTCAAATGCTGAAAGAGGCAGAATCGTATAATGAAATTAGTAATCAACGTATAAAATTTCTTACAAATGAGTGAAATTAAGCAAAAAGCACAAGGTATTAACCCTTACATCGAGGCAAGAGATGTTACACGTCTTTCCAAATTGGCCAATACAAATATCTATGAGGCTTTGAATATAGTTGGCAACAGAGCAAAAACTATTGCTGTTGAATTAAAAAAGGAACTCCATTCAAAATTGGACGAATTTGCCTCAGCAACTGATACTTTGGAAGAGGTCCACGAGAATAAGGAGCAGATTGAAATCTCAAAATTTTATGAGCGCCTGCCAAATCCATCTACAATTGCATTGCATGAATTCATGGAGGAGAAAATCAGTTTCAAATCTAAGGACGAAGCTTAATAATTCAGAAGCTAGAAATAAATCTCAAAGCAAAATCCTTTAATAAGGGTTTTGCTTTTACTGTTTGTGCAAAATTCTTTTCTCTAATTATAATAAAATAGCAATTCTGTCATTATATGATGAAGGGAACAGTTTAATAATCACACTTTAAATCGTCATTATGCGTGGATATCTTAAAATAATCATGGCAATAGGAATTGTTTTCCTATCAGAAAGCTGTCTGACTATCGGAACCGCAGTTGACAGAAACATTGTTCTTAGTTCCGAAAAGAAAATTGATGAAATTATTATTGATGGCCCCGAAAATGCTGTCAAATATATTGACAGGTTCAAGTCAATCGCAGTGTCTGAAATGAAAAGAACCGGAGTCCCTGCGAGCATAAAATTAGCACAGGGCATTCTTGAATCGGGTTATGGCGGCAGCGAACTTGCTAAAAAAGCAAATAATCATTTTGGCATGAAATGTGGCGGCCAATGGAGTGGCAAAACTTATCAACTAAAAGGTTCCTGCTACAGAGCTTATGCAAATGCCGATATTTGCTACAAGGAACATTCCGAATTTTTGAAACGAAAACACTATGAAGCCCTCTTCAAACTCAAAAAAACTGATTATAAAGGCTGGGCAAAGGGTTTGCAGAAAGCAGGTTATGCAACTGACAAAAATTACCCATCAAAACTTATCGAGATAATCGAACGATACAAGTTGAATAGGTTTGATCAGCTTGGGTAGGCTAAAATCTAATATTTTTTTTATTTTTAAACTTTCAATAAAAACTGAAAGCTCTTTGTTTTGTTATTGATTGTGTACAAAATTCTTAACTTTGCACGACATAACAATCAGCCTCTTATGAACCAACATAGTTTGAAAATCCTTCTCGAAGAGAATAGTCTGGACAAAACCCTCAAAAGCATTGCTGTAAAGGTTGAAAATTCTGAAAGGATAAGCGACGATGATTGCATTTATCTTTATGAAAATGCAGCCTTGGGTTTTCTGGGTGTACTAGCCAATTATATCAGGGAAAATAAATGTGGTAACAATACTTATTTTAATAGAAATTTTCACGTAGAGCCAACAAATATTTGTGTGTATACATGCACTTTCTGTGCCTATTCAAGACTTATTAAACAAAGAGAGGAAGGTTGGGAACTAAGCATCGAACAGATTCTTGATAACATAAAAAAATATGATTCAAAACCTGTTACAGAAGTTCACATTACAGGAGGTGTGGTTCCCAAACAGGATTTTGCTTTCTATACCGAACTTTTTAGGAAAATAAAAGCACATCGTCCCGAACTGCATATCAAGGCGCTTACTCCAGTAGAATACCACTATATTTTCAAGAAAGCTAAGCTCAGTTATGCTGAAGGTATGGCTAAAATGATTGAAGCCGGATTAGATTCAATGCCCGGCGGAGGTGCCGAAATTTTTCATCCCGAAATTAGAGATCAAATTGCCGGCGGAAAATGCAGCGCTGAAGAATGGCTTTCTATGCATGAAGTTTTTCATAAATTAGGTCAGCGTTCTAATGCCACAATGCTCTATGGTCATATTGAACAATTTTGGCATCGTGTAGATCACATGCGTCAATTGAGAGACTTACAGGACAAAACGGGTGGTTTTCAAACTTTCATACCATTGAAATTCAGAAATAAAAACAATCAGCTTTCGCATGTTCCCGAAGTCAGTGCAATAGAAGATTTGAGAAATTATGCCATATCGAGAATTTACCTCGACAATTTTGATCATATCAAGGCTTATTGGCCTATGATAGGCCGCACCCTGGCCCAACTATCAATGGCATTTGGCGTAGATGATATTGATGGGACCATCGATGACACAACTAAAATTTACTCTATGGCCGGTTCGGAGGAGCAAAGTCCTACTCTGACTACTGAAGAATTGGTCAACATGATTAAATCAGTTGGCAGAAGACCTATCGAGCGCGATACACTTTACAATGTGGTAACAGATTTTGAAAACTATGATTTTAGTACTAATAAAGCCATAGGTTTTGTGGAATTACCTGTAATTCAATAAAAAATGAAAGAACTTTATTTCATCAGACATGGTGAAACAATTTACAATGTGGAAAAAAGAGTGCAGGGCAAGGGCGTCAATTCTTCTTTGAACGAAAAAGGAAAACTCCAGGCAAAAGCTTTTTATAATTATTACAAAGACCTCGCGTTTGATTTAGTTATCACTTCATCACTGAACAGAACCAAAGAAACTGTTGCAGATTTTATATATGAAAAAAAATTAACCCATCTCGAATTTGACATTCTTGACGAAATAAGCTGGGGCAAATATGAGGGCAAACAAGCCTCGGAGGAATTGTACCGAGACCATAGAAATGTACTGGCGGAATGGAGTAATGCTAATTACGATGCAAGAATCGAAGGAGGAGAATCGGCTGCAGAGATGGACGAAAGACTTAGGCTATTCTTGCAAATCCTCCCTACTTTTACTGAAAATAAAATATTGATTTGCACACATGGAGCTACCCTGGCTTTTCTGATGACAATTTTACAAAATCAGCCACTTTCGGAAATGCCTAGATATAAGCACAACAATACGGGACTTTGTAAATATATTTTCGACGGCAGCAATTATAGTCTTCAACTTCAGGACGATCTAAAACATTTAGAATTGATAGTTTTCTAATGTCATGGATGATAAAATAAAAATATCGGCAGTATCATACCTCAACTCAAAACCATTTCTATATGGTTTGTTTAGGAACGATTTTGATAAAACTTTCTCACTTTCTCTAGATTATCCTTCGGAATGTGGTCGAAAGTTGGCCAATTCTGAAGCTGATCTAGGGCTCATACCTGTAGCTTTAATACCACAGATTAAAAATGCACAGATAATTTCTGATTTCTGTATCAGTGCAGATGGACCTGTAAAAACTGTTTGCATTTTCTCGTCCTTGCCGCTTGAAGAAGTTGACTCTATTTACCTCGACTATCAGTCGAGAACATCGGTTCAGCTCTTGAAAGTGCTCTTGAGAGATTATTGGAAACTTAATCCCAATCTGATTGAAGCGCCTTTGGATTATATAGATAAAATTGGCGACAAAACTGCCGGCTTAATCATTGGTGATCGCAGCTTCGGGCTTGAAAAAAAATACCCCTATGTATATGACCTCTCAGAAGCATGGAAAAATTATTGCGGTCTACCCTTTGTTTTTGCTGCCTGGGTAAGCAATCGTGAACTTCCTCAGGATTTTATCAATGATTTCAATGCCTGTCTGGCTGATGGGGTTGGACGTATTGATCAAGTAGCTCAGCTATTTCAATCTTCTCATCTCAATTTTGATGTGTTTGAATATTATACAAAGTATATTTCTTTTAATTTCGATAGTTTAAAGAAGGAAAGCCTTAATTGTTTTTTGAGTAAGATTTAGTGGTAATAGTGAAAAGTGATTTAGTGAACAGCGGTTTAGTGAACAGTGATTTAGTGATCAGTGGTTTAGTGGTTTAGTGGAGGAGCTAGGGGCTAGGTATTAGATTTTTTTAGTGGTTTAGTAGTTTAGTAAGCAGTGATTTAGTGATTTAGTGAACAGTGGTTTAGTGAGCAGTGATTTAGTGAACAGGGGCTAGGTAATAGGTAATAGATTTTTTAGTGATTCAGTGGTTTAGTAGTTTAGTGAACAGTGGTTTAGTGGAGGAGCTAGAAGCTAGTAGCTAGGTATTAGATTTTTTTAGTGGTTTAGTGGACGGTAAGGTGTGATGGAGTGACGTATTATTAACATTTAAAACAAAAAACAACTATGCCATTTTACGATGATGATGGGAATGAACTCGACCCTAAAGACATCATTATGCCCAAGCTTTGTAACAACTGCAAAAAGAACGGTTTACCCGAAGAACAGATGCTTTGTACATTGATAAGATTTGGTTGCAAAAACGAGGATGAATTTGAATGTGGTGCTTTTGAGCAACTTAATTTGAATTAACACCAAAATCTCATTTGCAATAATAAAAAAATCCCGGCAAAACCGGGATTTTTCGCGACGACGCACATTTTATATAAGGTTTGTGATAACATATTACATACCGGGCATCTTTGGCATTTTTCCGCCAGGAAAACCGCCTTTACCGCTCATATTGCTCATTTTGAACATCATCTCGCGCATTTGCTCAAACTGACGAATGAATTGATTAACCGCTTCAAGCTTATGACCCGATCCAAGTGCAATGCGTTTTTTACGGCTGCCATTCAAGAGAGCAGGATTAACGCGCTCGGCAGCTGTCATTGAATAGATAATTGCAGAAATTTTATCGAATGACTTATCATCAACATCGAGATCTCTTGCCATTTTGCCCATTCCGGGAATCATACCTATGAGTGTTTTCAGGTTACCCATTTTACGAATGTGGCCAAGTTGCGTTAAGAAATCATTGAAATCGAATTGATTTTTCTTGATTTTTTTCTCAAGCTTTTGAGCTTCTTTCTCGTCAAATTCGGCCTGTGCTTTCTCAACAAGCGAAACGATATCGCCCATACCGAGAATACGTTGCGCCATACGATCGGGGTAGAAAATGTCAAGCGTTTCCATTTTCTCTCCCATGCTGACAAACTTGATAGGTTTGCCCACTGTGTATTTGATAGAAAGCGCAGCTCCACCACGAGTGTCACCATCTAATTTGGTAAGCACTACCCCATCGTAATTGATTCTGTCGTTGAATGCTTTGGCAGTATTCACTGCATCCTGACCTGTCATGGCATCTACCACAAACAGCGTTTCGGTAGGATTGATTGCAGCTTTTACATTTTCGATCTCGCGCATCATCTCTTCGTCAATTGCTAGACGGCCGGCAGTATCGACAATCACAAGGTCGAATTTATTGTCCTTGGCATGTTGGATACCATTTTTTGCAATTTCGACTGGATTTTTATTTTCAATTTCTTTGTAAATGCTAACTCCTACCTGCTCAGCAAGGACCGAAAGCTGATTAATCGCGGCAGGGCGATAAACGTCGCAGGCAATGAGCAGTACTTTTTTCTTACGCGCAGTTGAAAGATGCTTGGCTAGTTTACCTGTAAAGGTTGTTTTACCGGAACCCTGCAAACCAGCTATAAGGACTACTGCTGGCTCACCATTGATATTGATACCGACGGACTGACCACCCATGAGCGAGACCAATTCATCAAATACAATTTTCACCATCAGTTCGCCGGGTTTTACGGCATTGAGTACATTTCGAGTGCCAAGTGCTTCCTCTTTTACCTTATCGGTAAATTCTTTGGCAATTTTATAGTTGACGTCGGCATCGACAAGGGCGCGACGAATTTCTTTGATGGAAGTAGCAATATTGATTTCGGTAAGTTTACCGTCGCCTCTCAGGCTTTTAAAGGCCGATTCTAAACTGTCCTGAAGATTATTAAACATAAATATACTGAAATTTATTATTGATTGAAATATTCTTTTTAAAAGGCGGCGGCAAATATAAGTAAAATTAGCTTTTTATGAAAATTTTGCTCCGCTATTTGTAAACATATACAAAATAGTGTTTTTTAATGTGAAGGTAAATCTTGAACCTCTTGCTGCAGGCTTTTTACTTTTGGATTCATTACAGCAAACCAAAGTGGCGGAACAAATGACATGAGCATACTCATTGGGTAGCCATAAGGTAATTGAGGACTTTCATCGAAATGACGCAGCACCTGATATTTACGGTTAGCTTTGAAATGATGATCGCTGTGGCGTGAAAGTTCAAACAGAATAAGGCGGCCTAAAACATGATTGGAATTCCAGCTGTGCCAGGGTTGGACCCTTTCGTAACGTCCATTTTCCAATTTCTTTCGGCTAAGGCCATAATGTTCAATATAATTTACTGTCTCGAGTAGTAAGAAACCTACCACTGCAATAAGGATTGCCGAAAACAACAGCAGTATTCCACCAAAATACCAGACCAGA
Organism: Saprospira grandis DSM 2844; assembly: GCA_945888475.1. Classification (GTDB taxonomy): domain Bacteria; phylum Bacteroidota; class Bacteroidia; order Chitinophagales; family Saprospiraceae; genus Saprospira; species Saprospira grandis_C. Next base: position 15,841 of record CAMDAB010000073.1, read on the forward strand.
AAAAGGTAGGACAGCTGAGCGAGTTGAAAAATAATCATTTCATTATGATAACTGAAAAAGCTTTTACCTTCATGGTTTAATCTTTTAGCTTCCAATCGCCAGGCTGAAACATAAGTCATTGCAACCGATCTTAACCAAAAAAAGTACAATACTTCGTTGTAACGAGCCGATGCAGGGTCTTCTTTTGTAGCAATATTGACATGATGGCCGCGATTATGTTCAATAATAAAATGCATGTACATATTTGGCAATAGCAGTATTTTAGCCATAAATCGTTCATATGCCTTGTCCCTGTGTCCCAACTCATGCGCTACATTGATACCCATCGCACCCAAGAAAATACCCATAGAAATACTGATACCCCAAAACTCATAATTTTGTAAAGGAATATTAGCAACTACATAAAAATACCAGGCAATCATTCCCCAAAGAATGGGGAGATTTGAATAAAGAATCAGATCGTAAATTTTATTTTTAAGCGCCCCAGACGCTTCTGTTTCACTCATATTTTTTTCAGTACCCTGAAGTATTGATTCAAGAATAGGTATAGCAAAAAAAGCAACCAGGACAGCAGAAAAGGAGAACCAACCTCTAATGTATAAAACAAGTACTAGAGATGCTGGAATTATATATGACCAAAGATACTTTAAAGCTGTAGTTTTCATAAATTTAGAGACAATTGAAATATTTTTGTTAAAATTTCAAATTACTTAACGCTGTGTTGATGTAAATTTAAATAAAAAGATTCAATTTTAATATCTTGCAGCAATTTTTTTAAATCAAACCAAACTGCAACGCCAATTTACTGATGAAAAAACTTTTTAAATGGGAATTCTGGCCAAGTTGGCTCTTTTATCTGCCGGTTTATGCATTATATTTGTGGTACAGCCTTAGGGCACGTACTATCATGTTTTTTTCGGCATCAAATCCCGGAATGTTTATGGGTGGCTTTGTTGATTACTCGAAATATGATATTTTAAAAAAAATACCGCAATCCGTTGTTCCAAAAACCTTTCTGATTGAAGAAAATGACAAGCAACTGCAAACGGTTACAGCACATCTTGAAAATAATGAAATTGATTTTCCATTTATTCTTAAACCTGATAGAGGTGAAAGGGGCTTTGCCGTGGAGAAAATTGACAATCAGGAAGAACTGGAAAAATATCTTGTAAAATTCCGTACAAGGCTGGTAATGCAGGAATTTGCTGCTCAAAAATTGGAGTTCGGTGTATTGTATTATAGAATGCCCGACGAAGAAAGAGGCAGTATCAGTTCAGTAGTTCAAAAAGTATTACCACATGTTATTGGTGATGGTGTTTCAAACCTTGATAGCTTGCTAAAAACAACAGAGCGAACCAGTTATTACTACAAAGAACTTTCAAAAGCCTATGCAGACAGACTCAATGAGGTTCCAGAAAAAGGCAAAGAACTGGTACTTTCCGAAATTGGAAATCACTGCCGAGGCGCTACTTTTTACAATTGCAATCACCTTATCAATGAGAGGTTGATTGATACCTTTGATACATTAAGCAAACAGATTGATGGATTTTATTTTGGCCGCTATGATATAAAAGCCGATTCTGAGGAGGATTTATACAATGGTATTTTTAAAATTGTAGAACTTAATGGTGCAAATTCAGAACCTGCACATATTTACGATCCAAAAATGCCACTTTTCAAAGCCTATGGTTTTATGTTCCGACATTGGAAAACCATTTTCAGAATCAGTATTAAAAACCACAAAAGAGGGGTACCTTACATGAGCATGAAGGAAGGTATTGCCACTACAAGAAATTATTTCAAAAGAAAAAAACAGGAAGTTAAAACATTAGCTTAAGCAATGAAGGAAAAATTAGGCATTTTAGGCGGCGGACAATTGGGTAGGATGCTTATTCAATCTGCAATTGATTTCAATATGGAGGTGCATATCCTCGATCC
>CAMDAB010000074.1 GCA_945888475.1 Saprospira grandis DSM 2844
AACGATTATGAGGAAATTACTCCTGAATCATAAGTTTGTGCGTGATGCGGTTGTTTTTGCTTTCGATATTTACGAAGTAAACACCTGCAGAAAGGCCATTAATCTTAATAACTTCGATGTTCTTACCTGAAATAAGATTAAGTTGTTGAGTAGGCAGAACCGTCTGTCCCAAAAGATTTGTTACAGAAATGTTGGCATCTCCGTTGAAAGGTACTTCAATCTCAAGAATAACATCTGAGTTATTTGATGTTGGATTTGGATAGATGCTTGAATTGTTAATTTTGGCATTTAGTTCCTCTGTATTCAAAACCCAGTCATCAGTGCGGAAAACTGCGGGGGTACTGATATTGGAGGCCGTACTACGGCAAATATCGTAGCTAGTAAGCGATTCTACTGTCCAGCGGAATTCCTGATTTGCCGCAAGAGTGATATAAGCTTCTGTGCCGTAGACAACCATTTCAGTTACAGTAGATACAACTACTGCACCATTATTTAGCGTACGTTCTACTTTCAAAAGGTACATACCATTATTACTTGCATCTGACCATCTGAAATGAACTGGTGAAGAAGCTGCGTATGGAGCAAGCGCACCATTTTCAGGCCATGTCAATTGAGGAGTACCCGTTACAGTTAGTGGAGTAGGTGCAGGTCCCATGTTATAACGCTGCAGTACATCGAGTTTAATCGCTTCTTTTTGTCCATCGGTAAACAATTTACCTGAGGGGGTTGGCGCAGAGGTACAGAAGAAATAGCTCATGAAGTTATTTGTAACAGTTGTACTCGGTGTAATCTGCACACTATCCGGATCGAACCAGTTATTTGGCATATTGCACCCACCTCCATCAGAAGCATAATCTGGTGGGGTATCGCAGAAACCGTCGGCGGCATATTGGCAATTTTCACCAGCAACACCACGTGCTACTTTTTCTACTGGACGACCATTAGTGCCCATCATAGGTGCTTTACCAGTTGCCTGAGATTCGAATGCGTAATCTGTGCCTTCCCAACCATTAAAGGTATGAGCAAGGGTAAAAAAGTGACCTACCTCGTGAGACAAGCCCCAAGAATAGATATCATTCCATGTGAAAATCCAATCAAATTGCGGAGCGTAGTAAGCACCGTATTGAGTACCATTTTGAGCAGGACCTGCTACATAAATGTTTACTACTCCGTTTACACGGTGGATAGAACGGATATAATCTGAATTTTCCTCATTGTTTACATACATCTGATCGCTGTTGAAGCGGTTGATGTTAACCAGATAGAACTGAATGTTCTGATCGGCAAAGTTCTCATTGAAATAGCACATTTCATTCAGAACCCAGGCATCGGAACGTTGTCCGGTTCCATTTGAGCGGCTGCACATGTGGAATACAACAGGAACCCACAAAGTACTGTCGTTGGTTGTACGGTTGGCTACAGCCTGTGAGAAGGCATTGAGAAGGTCAGCTTTATTGCGACGGTTCTCAAACATCCTTTCTTTAATCAGCTCCTGGTCGGCGGAACTGGTTCCGCAACCGGGGTGATGGCTATGCTGACCAGTCGACAGCTGCGGCATGAGCCATATGGCTGCCAGTGCAAAAAAAGTTGTAATGCGGTTGACCATAGTAATTGGATTGTTAGAAAATAATTCTGAAAACTAATTTTGTTAGGTAAAGATTAAAATCTTATTAAGATTTTAATTTATAATCAATTGAATTTTAACTGTATGATTCACTGAGTTAAAATTGTCATTAAAAATTTTTCTTTTTCAAACACTAAGTTAACAATTAAAAATAAATTTAGGATATTTTATCCGGTTTTTTTAGCGAATTTTTGAAATCACAGCCAATACATTTTGCTATATTATTAAACATAAAAAACAAAATGCTGTTCAAATATTTTATTGCCTTTGTTAAAATTGGGTTAGAACCCTAACACAAATTTTCAAAAAAATAACAAATGACTTTTCAATTTACAAAAAAAAGGGCATATTTGGGCCGTATTTTTCTGCCGAACAAAAGGATTCAATTTTAATGTGCGAATACAAAAGGTCACAGAAAATTCTGATTTTAATAATTATCTAATTAAACATTTTTATAAATTATGAGAAAAGTAACCGTAGTTGGAGCTGGCAATGTAGGCGCAACAGTTGCAGACGTACTTGCGCACGACAATATTGTCAATGAAATCGTATTGATCGACCTAAAAGGTGAGATGGCTCAGGGCAAGGCTTTGGATATCTATCAGCAGGCACCGATTGGCGAATACAGCACGCGCGTGATCGGAACTTCAGATTACCGTTATACTGCCAATTCCGATATTGTTGTCATAACTGCAGGCCTTCCGCGCAAACCTGGTATGAGCCGCGATGACCTTATTGCTATCAATGCCAAAATCGTAAACTCGGTTACAGATCAGATTCTTCAATACTCCGAAAATCCGATTATCATCGTTGTTTCTAATCCTTTGGATGTGATGACTTATGCTTCTCTCAAGAGATCGGGTCTTGCTCCAAACAGAGTTATTGGTATGGCCGGCATTTTGGACACTGCCCGTTACCGCGCCTTCCTTTCTTTGGAACTGAATGTTTCGGTACGCGATATTCAGGCTGTACTCATGGGAGGTCACGGCGATACGATGGTGCCACTGCCTCGCTACACCACTGTTTCAGGTATTCCTGTAACTGAATTGATTGCGCAGGATAAATTGGATGCAATCATCAAACGTGCTCAAAACGGAGGTGGCGAACTGGTACAACTCATGGGGACTTCTGCCTGGTATGCACCTGGTGCTGCAGCTGCTCAAATGGTATCTGCTATTGTGCGCGACGAACAACGTATCTTCCCTTGTTGTGCCTGGTTGACCGGACAGTATGGCATCAATGATCTTTGTATCGGTGTCCCTGTAAAACTTGGTCGTAACGGTATCGAACAAGTAATCGAACTGCAATTGAATGAGGAAGAAATGAAATTGCTCCACAACTCAGCCGATGCTGTACGTGAAGTTGTTAATGTGTATAATGCACTTCCTGCTGAATCATAAAAAATTAGAAAATAACTTATCTTTTCGAATTGCTCCTTCCATCCAGAGGGAGCTTTTTTTTGTGCAATTGGGAACTAAATAGGAAAGCTTGTGGTTTACTAATTTTTAACATACATAAATAAACGCTTTATGAGTATCCTTAAACTTAATTCCAAACTCAACAACCCCTATTTTCTCAACACTAGCAATAAAAACGAAATCTGGCTTTACTGCGAAATAAAAGCAGCTGCAGTAAAATTGAATAAAGAAAGAGCACCGCTTAATATATCTCTTGTAATAGACCGTAGTGGCTCTATGTCGGGAGAAAAACTTGAAAACGTTAAAAGGGCAGTTGAATTTGTGATACAAAATCTCAACCCGGCCGATTATCTCTCAATTGTTCAATACGATAACAACGTTCAGGTACTGAGTCAGTCTGCTCCTGTAAGAGATAAATCAAGTTTGCTCAAACTAGTAGGTTCAATCAGATCCGGTGGGTCTACAAATCTGAGCGGTGGTATGCTCGAGGGTTACAATCAAGTAAAACTAACACGCAAAGAAGGTTATGTAAACAGGGTACTCTTACTCACCGATGGTATGGCAAATGCAGGTGTTACCGATTCGCAACAGCTTTACAATATTGTCAACCGTCAGTTTCAGGAAAACGGTATCGGACTTTCTACCTTTGGTGTTGGAGCCGATTTTAATGAGGAACTTCTTTTGCAACTTGCCGAAAGGGGCGGTGCAAACTATTATTTTATTGAAACTCCCGATCAGATACCGCAGCTTTTTGCAAAGGAACTTCAGGGGCTTTTGTCTGTTGTGGCACAAAATACAATGTTGAACATTTCATTTCCTTCCGAATTTATCTCAGTTGAAAAGGTCTATGGTTATTTGTATCAGCAAAACGGAAATAGGTTGACTATTAATTTTAATGATGTCTACAGCGAAGAAGAAAAAGCCATTGTGGTAAAGTTTAAGGTAAACAATTCAATTACCCTTCAGTCGGTTTTTGATGTGAGCCTCATTTTTAATGATGTCGTTGAGACACTCGACAAATTAACCATTCAACAATCGCTAAGTCTTAAACCATGCAACGATTCACAACTTTATGAAAATTCAATTGACAAAGAAACAGTTGAAAATGCCGTTTTCTTTACATGCAGCGATCTGTTCAAGGAAATTATGTCATTGTCCGACTATCGTCGTTTCGATGAGGCTAGGGTAAAACTAGAAACGGCACTCAATTATTTGAGAGGCTATGTCGAGATGTTTCCAAGTTCAGAAAGGCTGCATAAACTATACAGTCAGATGAATGGTTATTTGTATAATATCCCAAGTATGGAGATTATGATGGAGCAGGAACTCAAAATGAGTCAAAAACTATCAAAATCGCACAACTGGTTGATGGAAAAAAGAAAGGATTAGTGTGATGATTATTCGAATAGAATGGTGTAGTTAAACAAAATTTACTTATTGAATCATTTAATAAAGGAAAAAATGGTCAGAAAATAACCACTATAAAACTTAAGTAAATGTCAAACACACTCAAAAACACACAAATGTGTATTCAGAAATTAAATTTCGATATTCCCGGAAAAATAACAATCAAATTGGAAGACGGTCGCATAATTATCGTCCCTTTAAAATATTTCCCCGATATTAAAAAACTATCGGTTGAAAAAAGAAAGAAATATACAATAGTTGATGACAGGACTGTACTTTTCTACTATTCTGACTCAATATATCACTTAGAGGACTTTTTGGGACTGGAAAACAAATGGAGTGAGCGATAAAAATGAAGTATTTTTAAGAATATTTCTTAGGCCCTTGTCAAAAATCGATGAGCAAACCGATAATCGTCAAAATGACAATCCATATTGTCTTTCGTCAGAGTTATTAAGAAAAAAACTAGCAGGTTCTCTTTACAGAGGCCTGCTTTTATCTTTTGGAGATTTTGTTGTTGCTGATTTGCCTTTGGCGGCTGCAATGAAAGCGGTCTACCTCGGCATTTCGTTTTTTTACATGTTTTGTAGCTCTGTTGTGCACTCTTTCACGCCACATTCTGAAACTCGAGGATTTCATATTCCTGCGCATTAGGTCAATGACCTGCTCTTCTGTAAGTCCGAACTGAGCTTTGATAGCATCAAAAGGTGTACGGTCTTCCCAGGCCATTTCTATAATACGATCCAAATTTTCTGCTGAAATAACTTCCAATGTCATATCTTCGTTTAAATTTATAAAGTGATTAACATTTTTAATTCTATTTGGTTTTGAAAAAGCATCTCATAAAAAGGATATTGCGCATTTTTGGCTGGCTTCTTATGCCTTTGCTCATCTATCTCAAATTTACAGATTACGATCTGATTGATTCATGGAGAATTCCACTGAGAAAAACAGATGTACTCGTTAATTTTCTGATTTTTTTGATAAGTCTGAATACCATTATTTATTTGCTTGCATTTTTCTACCGTAAGCGCAAGAAATATGCCCGCAGACAAAACGATAATCTCATTGCAGGACTCAATAATCTTTATTACCTGATAGTCTCGGGTGGTGTGTTGGCTACTCTGCTGCTTTTTCTGGGATTTGATCTTTTTACTTTTTTTACTTCACTCAGTATTTTTGCTGCCGCCCTGGCTGTTTTGAGTAAGGATTATATTTCAAACGTAGTGAGCGGAACCCTCATAGCTTTTTCCGATGAAATTAATATTGGAGATACCGTGCTCATTGGAGGTAAAAAAGGAAAGGTCACAGATATTACACTTTCAAAATTCATTTTACTGAATGATGATGATGACTATGTAATTTTGCCAAACAGCACCGTGTTTTCAAATGAAATTATCAATTATACACGCAGGGAAATTCGAAAAACAAGTATCGACTTCGAAATTGACATACAGCATATGAAAAAAGTGGAGGAACTCGAAACAGAATTAATCGCCACACTTTCCGAATTTCATCATCTTATAAGAACTGATTCCTACAGACTTAAAATAGTAGAAATCAGAAAAGACTATGTTTCATTAAAATTTCAATACATACTCGATAAGCCAGACCGCGAGCTAGAGCGCGATATCAGAAGAGCTACTATCCGAAAAGTACTTCAAATTATTATTGAAAGTCAGGAGAGTATGAAGTAGATAATGCCTGCTGTACCTATTGCAAACAAGAGTATTGTATTAAAGCAACCTGCATTTACTTCCTGGCCTTGTTTTTCGTTATTTTTTTGCTCGGCTTCATTTTCTTCTACTGATTCCTGTTTTTTTTCTGAGTCTTCCTCATAAGGAGTTCCGCTGTAGTCGAGTTCATCCAAATTCATTTTATGAACCGCAGCTGGTAGATATTTTAGTTTTGTATTCGACAACAGCAGGTTTTTGAGGCTGCCGAGGCCCAGAATCGATTTTGGGAGACTTTCAATTGGATTATATTCCAGGTTTAAGTATTCCAAAGCCTTTAAATCTCCTATGTCTTCTGGTAATTTTTCTAAAGCATTGGACTGAATCCATAGGTCTTTAAGTTGCGCAAGTTGGCATATACTGTCAGGCAAGGTTACAAGGCGATTCCGTTCCAGATAAAGTTCGCTGAGCGATTTTAGGTTGCCTATCTGTTCGGGAAGTGCTAAAAGCTGATTATCTTGAAGTTGTAGTTCTGTAAGTGAAGCCAGATCGGCAAAACTATCGGGAAGACTTTCAAGTATATTATGTTCGAGATGCAGTCTAATTAAGGCTTGAAGGTTGCCAAAACTATCGGGCAGGTTTTCAAGTTTATTCTGCGTCAGATAAAGTTCCCTTAATGTACTCAGATTGCCAAATTCAGCGGGTAAGTCAACCAGTAGATTGCGTTCCAGATGTAAAATGGTCAGATTTTTCAAAGTACAAATCCAGTCGGGCAGAACGGATAGGCCGATTGAAGCCAAAGATAATTCCTGTAATAAATCGAGGTTTGCAAGGCTTTTTGGAATTTCATCGAGCGGATTATCGCTAAGGTCTAATTTTTTTAATCCGATAAGAGATCCAATCTGTTCGGGCAGACTGACCAACCTGTTATGCTTGAGACTTAAAACCTGTAAATTACTCAGGTTAAACAATCCCAGAGGCAATTTTGACAATCGGTTACCCGATAAATTAAGCAGTTCCAGATTTTCGAGCTGACCAATACTTACGGGTAAATTTTCGAGTTGATTATTTCTTAAATGAATTTCTTTCAGCAGATTTTTTTCGCCGATCCAATCGGGTAAAAAGCTTAGTTCATTGTTGTTCAAAAACAGAAAGGACAGATACTTGAGCTGTCTGATTGAATCGGGAAGCAATTTGAGTCCCAATCCGCTAAGATTAGCCTTTTCTGCTCCGTAAACCGAAGCAATAGTTTCGAAACGCGATGAACCAAGGGGCAGCTCTATAAAGCTGCAAAGTTCGGTATATTCTCTCTCCCATGGGGCCAGGTCAAAACCCTGCACTTCGGCGCGGGTCAGTGCAATATCAACCTGTTCGGCATTTCCCGAGCGTAATTGTTTTAATAAGGTATCGGTAAGGGGTTGACGAGACATATAAACTGCAGACTGAAAGTTTCATAAAATATTAATCATTGCAAAAATATACAATCTTTGGTTTTTAGCCAACAAAAAAATATCTAATAAATTACTATTTTGTGATACTATTCGGGTTTTCAAATTTATACTATGAGAAATTGGTCTTTCTTTGTTCTGTTCCTTTCCGTTTCAACTTTTTCATTTGCACAAAGCATTGATACTGAAATGGCATTATTTCAAAAATATCTGCGGTATAAAGAAAGGTTTTACAGTAATTTCATCAGAATAGATTGGGGAGGAGATGGGATCGGAACATACAGGACAGCTGTTGGTGAACTTAAAACCGTACACTATGAAAAAGCAGGTTACAGCATTCCCGCCTCGGGACATCATCCTACAAAGAACCGCTATTTTTGGCCAACCGATCCGAATAAGCCAGCTAATGAATCACTTTGCAGCCTAAATCCCGAATTGAGCGACGAAAACGGTTTGCTTACCTGGAGTGAGGATACGGGAGTTTACCTGGGACTTTATCTTGCGATGCTTTCTATGGAATATCGCATCCTGAAATATGATGGAAATGAAACAAGAATGAAACAGACACTGGAAGAAATTTTTCTGGTACTACAAGCTTACAGGAGATTGAATATGACTGCAAATCGCTGGATTGAACAGTACCTTTCAGTAAGGTCCGATTTTGAATGCAAACGAGCATGGCAATCGGACCTGAGTGGATATTCGGGTATTGCCATCCGTTGCGATGTGCCTTATAATTTCTGGAGAAAGTTTCATGTTGATGCAGTTGGAAGCAGGTTATATGGGCTGTTGAATCCTCCGGCAACCGATGTATATGGCAAAATACCTGATAATCGTCCGGGTTACCGCTGTGCTGATGAGCCAAACGGAGTGCCCGATGTAATGAATATTTATGCGCCGAGCCAGTTATGTTGTCAGATGCATCCTTTGTGTGGATATAGCGAATCGGATGCGCCGTTTGGACTTTTATCTCCAGTTGCTCCCAAAAAAACAGCTCCCGAAATTCACGCAGAAAAGTATTTCAGTCAGGACCAGGTTATCGGAATGCTCTTTGGGCTTGCTTTTGTGAAAAAATTTGTCGACGAAGATGCGGTTCATGATAGCCCCGTGGGCAGGCATAATATTATTGAGATGACCAAGAAAATTGCCCTATCGCTCACAGCCTCTGCTGATGCTTTTTATACGCCGCCCTGTCTGGGTCGCCCCGAAAGTTATGCCGGAGTAAATAGCTGCGGATATGATTGGCGTTTTACAAAATATGGAATTTGTGCAGCACTCGATTATATCTGCGGGGAAAGGAAATGCAAGGGTAATTATTTTAATTTCAGTTCCTTATTGGTACAGGGATTTATTTTGGGCGAAAAACCTTTGATTGTAAACCGTTCGGGTGCCAATGAAAAAAGGCGGATGAATTTCAGCTTTTACCATATGTTGCTGGTAGTTGCCAATCCCGACAGAATCCCGCTTGAAAATTCAATAAAAGACGGAAAAGATTACGCAGCATGGATAGAACCATTCTATGCACTTTGCAGAATGCAGTTGCATGATATTAGGGAATTTGATATGAAAGCTGCATCGAAAAAGCACAATTTTGCCTACGATCAGTATTTGCCGCTTATGCAACAAATACTACTTTCATACGGTACTAAGGGAAATTGTATTCCTGCGACCAAAAAATCGGACTGTTACAATGGTGATTATCCCCAAACGAATATTGAATGCGATGCGGATTTTGTACATCATCGGGAAGAAATTACAGGGAACCGTATTGTAGAATGGTATCCTTATCAAGACGATTACTACGGAAATGGCATTGATTTTATGCTTATGTACAATTTATACCGATTGAGCTTTCCGCATGAAAAAAGACCAGTATATAAGGGCTTTTAGTATGCCTAATGATCATTCTCGGGTAGACGCGATTATTTAGGTATAACGCCATAAATTAGTATATAAGCGCCTGTACCAAGTGCCACAAGCCCTGCAATCACCTGATATGGGGACAATTTTTTACGGACATTCTCTGCCTTTGCTTTCGAGCTTTCGTCATTTGCCATAAATTGCTGCACCATAGGGAATCCGAGTAGAAAACCCGCTATTGCAGTGGAGGCAATACAGCTGAATTGTATCAGTAATGTGAAATAATCTGCTTTCATTGTAAAGGCATCTAAAAGTTTCAAAACCGATAAGATCATTGCCACAACACCTACAATTGCCTGATAAGGAATCATTTTTTCGATATAAGCCTTCGAATTGGGTAATTTTTCTATTACAAAATTTGCTGCTGCCAGCGCGCCGGCAATACAAGCCAAAAGGCCAAATACAATTAAAGATAAAGACATATATATGATTGTTTTAAAACAGAATAATATGTTTATTCGGCATAAAATTAAGTTAAATATTTCTCTTTTAATGATAAGATAAATGAATTTTTTTTATCTATTTGTAAACTATGGATCAAACGTCAATTAATCTGCCAGATTAACTTTCATACGCTCATTTCCGATAATATAGACCAATTCATCATTTGACTTATCACCATAAATTCTGCTGAGGAAATTTGTACTAGGTGATAGCCCTAGGCAATAACTGCAACGACTATTGTATCTGTCTTTAGCTGCTCAATATTGTTCCGTAAACCATTTTATATATTCCGGAATTTTTGTACCCAGAAAATAAGGCAGATTCATCAGGTAAAAAGGTTTCGAAAGCGAGGTTTCTATTCGCTGCACTTCAAATTTCCCTGCATAAATTCGAATTGCATAATGATGGCTGCATTGATCCATAAAACCTAACAGGGAACGCAACTTACCGATTTTTCCCGATTTTATCTCCATTGGAATAACATTGCCATTGTAATAATAAACCAGATCCACTTCGGCAGATGACTGGTTTTTATCCCTAACCCAAAACTGTGGTTTATCGATTTTAGTGGTATTGAGCGATATCAGCTCTTCGGTAATCAGATGAGGTATCAGCGCTCCACGGTATGCTTCGCTCATATCTGAAAGGGCAATTAATTCATGCTGAATGCTCAGTTCATAATTAACCAAACCGCTGTCGAGAAACTGCATTCTTGGTCTTTTGGTGAAATCGCTTCTCAAGGGAAATTTGATATCTGTTGTCGGATAAATGAGTTTAATGATTCCGGCATCATCCAGACATCTGAAGGCCTCTCCAACTTCGCGTGAACGGTAGTTTGAGTTTGCAAAGTTCTGAAAGCTGATACGTTCATCCAAAAAACTGCATGCTGTGGACATTATATGCCTTATGACGCGTTCCTCTCCGGGGTTTTGTGCATACTTCCTGACATCGTCCCTGTATGCAGCCCATATACCTTCATAAATTTGTTGAAGACTGGCGTAGGAACCTGTTTCTGCATATTTTTTAACCACCTCGGGCATTCCGCCAACAATTGCATATTTATGAAAATAAGACATCAGCGTTTCATGCGCGGTTGCGGATATTGGCACAGTGTCCAGCGTAGCCAAAGCCGATTTTTTACCCAATGCCATTAAAAATTCTCTAAAATTCATTGGAAACATGTTCAGAAACTGAACCCTGCCAACCGGAAAACTATTTACCAATTTTATAGAAAACTCGAGCAATGAACCTGCCGAGATTACATGCAAATCGGGCAGATCTTCAGCAAAATATCGCAATAACGCTATTGCCTTTGGCGATTCCTGTATTTCATCAATGAAGAACAGGGTTTGAGCATGTTCAGGTTCAAGCTCCATATTCAGTAAAACCGAATCGACGATGTCTTTTACCTTATCATAGAGCTCGAAATATTTTTTATGTTCCGTTCTTTCAAGATTCAGATAGACATATTGCTTGTAACTTTCACCAAATTCGTTCACCACGGTAGTTTTGCCCACCTGTCTCGCCCCTCTCAATATCAAAGGTTTTCTATCGGCAGATTTTTTCCATTCTATCAATTTTAAAATTATATTTCTTTTCATAATAAGCTGTATGAAAGCATTTTAATTAATTACTTGTCACAGAATAAGGGTAATATTGCCGTATTCTTGTAATGAAATAAGGGTTAATTTTACAATTTATTGTCACAAAATAAGGGTAATTATTTATAAATAGTAAAATTTTGGACAGTTTAATTTATTATTTGTCACGGAATAAGGGTAATTATGTCGTATTCTTGTAACAAAATAAGGGCTAATTTATAGATTTCTTGTCACAGAATAAGGGTAAATTATCAAAAATGACTAAATCTTTGGATGTTTTGTCACGAAATAAGGGTAATTGTGTCGTATTCTTGTCACAGAATAAGGGTAATTTTATTAAAACCTTGTCACAAAGTAAGGGTAAATAAATAAAAAAAGACACAAGCTTTAGTCGATTAACACAAAACATATAAATTTTGACAAAAAAATACTTAGTGTTATTTTGACATTAAGCAATTGTTTGCTAACTTGCTTGTTAGAAACAAAAATTTAAGTCGGCTTTTTGAATAATAATTTAATATAAAATCATTATTGACAGATAATCAATTATTTATAAATTATAATTATTGACTAAAAATTTTTTTTAAAAATAACGTTCACTAAAAATGACCAAGATATGACAAGATTTTTTTACACAATTTTAATACTGCTTTCGTTAGACAGTCTTTTTGCACAAAATGGACTAATCGGCTCAGGTTTTGGCACAAACAATTGGACAACAGTCGATAATTTCGGAACAAGTGCAGGGAGTTCCATGATATTTACAACCCGTGCAAATGGCACAGGGAATCAATATTTCAGAACTGTTTCTTTTGGTTTACAGCAATCGCCATCAATGACTTGTACCCCCGGACAGGATCAGGCAATTAGTATCGGCAATCCATTCACTGCAGTCAATACCAATTGCACAAACGGAGCCTGGTTTTTTAATGTACCCAATACTGCAGACGAGTATATTTTCAAAACACCTTCGGCTGCTTCAAATCAATTTGTGCTCTTCAGAATTCAGGGGGCAATTAGAACGGTAAATCTGGTCAATCAAAGTCCCACGCTGGTGTTTCCTACACAGGCAGTGACCGTCACAGCTGCTGTTTCAGGTCCGCTTTCAACAGGTCAGGCGCTTTATCTGCGCTATACAACAGATAGTTGGGTGAGTTCTACTGTACAGCAGATGACTGCATCAGGACCTAATTTTGTTTCCACAATAGCTTCAGCTGTAAATCAGCCGGGCAGCACCATACGATATTATGTATTCAGTTCAGGCTCAGGATCGACGATCAACCATGGTAATGCCGATTGGTACAGCATAAACCTTAACAATAACGGCGGCCCCAACTACAGTTATACCGTTCAAAACGAATGGACAACACGCAGCGGTGGTGATGGAAGCTGGGATGACCCAAATATGTGGGATGCTTTTCAGGTGCCGCCTGCAGGTGTAGCTGTTCGAATCCAGGACAATATCACCCTCGATATGAACGCCACTGTGTCTTCTCTCAGAATTGATGCGGGTGCAAGCTTTACTAATTCGGATGTAAATCCACGAACACTGTTTATAAATGCTGGTGGTACATTGCAAAACAATGGCACTTTTATCAGAAATCGGGGAATTATTCATTTTGTTGGCAATGGAACGGTAAGTGGTAATGTCAACTTTAATAACATCAATACACAGGGTGGTATAAATTTCGGGACAAGCGCTACAGTAAGTGGCAAATTTACCATATTAGCTGGTGGCTTTGTGATTGGTAGTGCCTGTACATATGCTACGGGCAGTACGCTCGAATATCGTACCGGCGGCCTTTATAACCTCAATTTTGGATCCTTGTCATGGGATAACAATAATACACCTTTCAACTTGAACGTCTGCGGAGGCACCTCCATCAGGCTTTATGACGATTTTAACCGGGTTATCAATGGAAATGTAACAATCGATTCCTTTTCGAAAATAGTTTGGGAGCCGGGTAATCTTGCAAGCGGACTTTTAACCATAAATGGTAATACCAGCCTAAGCAGAGATGCTGAATTTTCGGTACTGAACGGAGATGGAAACAATGCTTTCACCAATAATATACGCCTCGAAGGCAATCTTTCAATTGACAACAGCAGCCGTTTTGCAATGAATGCCGATGTAGGTGACGATATTACAATTGCCGGAAACATTAACAATCAAAACCTCTTCTTTAGCAATAACCGACTAGTGGTGCTCGATGGCAACAGCCCGCAAAATCTCACAGGAAATTTTATGGGAACAAGCCGTTTTCACTATCTCGAAACCAATAATCCTGCAGGAATTTTTCTCAACAATCAAATTTATGTGGAAGATGAATTGAGAATGACTACAGGTCTTATCAATATTCAGGCCTCTAATTTGGTTTTAGGCCCGATAGCTACAATTCTCGGAAGCTTTTCAACTTCGAATATGATAGTGCCAACTTCGACAGGTGCAGTAGTGAAAGAATATAACAGCACAGGTTCCTTTTTCTTCCCGGTTGGAGACAACGACAATGGTGCCGAGTACAGTCAGATTTCCTTAAATCTGAGAGTGGCGACTTTTGGTGCTGCTCCGCGTATTGCAGTCAATCTCAAGGATGAAAAACACCCCAACAATCCTGCTGCGCTGAATTTTCTGTCAAGGCATTGGACAGTTGAACCAACAGATATCAGCAATGTAGAATATGATATTGCATTTAGTTACAATGACAATGATATCAATGGCACAGAGTCCATGATTGAAAAAATTAAAACCAATGACAACGGTATAAATTGGCAGTTTTTGGGCTTTATTGATTTTTTTGTCAACAGAATGACCTTACAAAACCAAACGAGTTTCTCTACTTTTACCGGGGGTGAAGTAAATCTCTTATCGACCGAATTGCTACGCTTCAGAGCCGAGCTTCAAAATAACGAGGTCCTCTGCCTTTGGACTACGCTTCAGGAGAAAAACTGTGACTTTTTTGAATTGGAACATCTGAACAAAAATTCAGTTTGGGAAAAAATTGCGCAGGTCGAAGCGATTGGCGAGGTGAGCAGTCTCAGCGATTATAGCGCATTTCATCCATTTCCGCATCAGGGCGTAAATTATTACCGCCTCAAAATTGTTGACCTTGACGGTTCATTCTTCTACAGCAATATCGCGGCTGTAACGCTCGCAGAAACTAATGGCATCAGTTATTGGTGGGAAAGCGGCAGTAGTTTAGGAGTGCGATTTGAATCATTAAATAACGAATCAATTGATTTGAGTCTCTACGATGCATCTGCTAAACTGATCTGGAAACGCAATTCCATTCAGTTACAAAATGGCGCTGCCATCATCGATTTCAGCGGATTTGAAATGCCAAAATTCAGCATTCTCCAGCTTAATATTGGTAACAAACTTGGAAAAACCATACAACTAATCAAACCATAAATGAAGACCAATTGCATTCTTCTCTTGCTTTTTTTAGGCTGTTCAGCTATGCTGAACGCACAAAAAGCAATTATTCAGGGGACCGTATATGATCCCGAAGGAATAGAAATTCCTATGGCAAATATCATTTTGCTTGAACAAAACCGATTCTTTCAGAGTGACATAATGGGTGTTTATACAATTGATGCCCTGGCTGAAGGCCGTTACACTGTAAAATTCAGTGCCTTAGGCTATGCCGACACTTCGGTTGTCATTGAGCTGAAGGCAGATGAAACCATTACCCTCGATATGAAAATGGCCTATGTTTCAGTGGAAGAGGTGGTTGTAGTGGGATATGGAACGAGTTTGAAAAGAGACCTTACAGGATCTGTGTCCAGTCTTAAAGACGAGGATTTGAAAGATGCACTTAGTTCAAGTTTCGATCAGGCCATTCAAGGCAAAGCCGCAGGTGTTCAGATTACTACAGGTGGGGGAGTTGCTGGTGGCGGTACCACGAAGATTCAGATTCGCGGTACAAATTCAATCGCCGCGGGTAGCAATCCGCTTATTGTTGTAGACGGAGTGCCTATTTCAAATCAGGATGTAAATGCCGATGCGCTTGGCAATGGTGCCAATGGTCTTGCCGACCTGAATATGGATGATATCGCCTCTATCGACATTTTAAAAGATGCTTCTGCTGCTGCAATTTATGGTGCCCGTGGTGCAAATGGGGTAATCCTCATTACGACCAAAAAAGGTAAGGAAGGTAAAACAAAATTCAGCTTCAACTATAAAAGCGGTATTGTTAACGAAACTAACCGACTCGATTTGCTTAGTGCCGAAGAACACCTTGCGCTGCGCGACCGCTGGAATATTGACCGCACTGGTAGTCCCGAATCGAAATCATCGGTAATAGGCATCTTCGAAGGAAGAACCTATACCCGTGCACAGGCCGACAGTTTCGCCATGAAGGGTGGATCAGACTGGATTTCGGCGGCATTAAAAACCGGATTTTTTCATGAAGGAAACCTTTCAGCATCGGGCGGAACTGAGAAGACGCAGATTTACTTTTCAGGCGCCTTCCGCGATGAAGAATCTTTCCTCAAAGGTAACAGTTTTCAGCGTATAGCAGCCCGTTTGAATGTCATCAATCAGAGCCACGATTTTATCTCGCTGGGAGCAAATACCGGCATTACTTATTCAGTCAACGACCGTGTTCCTACTGGCGATGGAGGTGGATTGGGCTGGGCACAGCAAATTCCTCGCTATATTCCAATTTATAAAGAAGACGGCTCTTATTTCAATCCGGCCTCGAATCCATTATGGTACCTCGATAACAGAGATTTTGTTGCCAAAAGACTTAGATCGCTGTCAAATATATACGCTGATTTAAAACTTCATAAAACCCTCAATTTCCGCTCTTCCTACGGACTGGATTATACAAATCTGCAGGAAGATGAATACCAGGCGGCAAATCCATCAGCCAACAGCGATGCATTTGCATGGAAAAGAGGTTCCAATATCCTCAACTATTCCTGGAGCAACTATTTTTCATACAGCAACAATTTTGGAAAGGATCATAATTTAAATGCTGTGTTGGGAACAGATTATCAGCGTACCATGATAAATGGCATGGGCATTTTTGGGTCGGGCTTTTCCAATGCAGGATTTAGCAATCCACAGCAGGCCACAAATCAGTCGCTCTATGCCTATCAGACCGGCAATGCCATTTTATCTTTCTATGCCAGAAGCACTTATAAGCTGAAGAACAAATATCTGTTGAATCTTACTGGAAGGGTGGACGGTTCGTCACGCTTTTCCGAGCAGAAACGCTTTGGTTTCTTCCCATCGGTGGCTTTGGGCTGGATCATTTCAGATGAAAAATTTATGCAGAAACTCAGCTTCATGAATCTGCTTAAACTGAGAGCTAGCTACGGACTTACCGGAAATGACAATATCGGCGACTTTACCCGATTGGGACTTTACTCAACAGGTATAGGTTATCAGGGCGGAACGGCCATTTTCCCTTCAACATTGGAGAATACCTCCTTAGGCTGGGAAAAAGCACAGATGCTCGATATCTCGCTTGAATTCGGATTCCTCGAAGACAGAATTTCTGGAAGCTTGACCTACTTCTTTAAACAGTCATCCGATCTTTTACTGCCTGTTCAGTTACCTACTTCTTCAGGCTTTTCCTCAATGACACTGAATGCAGGCGTTGTTAATAATTCAGGACTTGAATTTATGGTCAACAGCTACAACATTAGTACAAAAGATTTCAAATGGAAAAGCAATCTGAATCTTTCCTTCATTAAAAATAAGGTCATTGACGTTGCAGGTCTTCCGCCAGATGCATTCGAATCGGGCCAACCCGGTGAAGGCCGCGTAATTGAGGGCTATCCAGTCGGACAAAGTTTTGTGGTACGCTATGCAGGTGTAGCTCAGGAAGACCTGGAAATTACACGCTACAATGCCGACGGAACAATCATGACACAAAACGGAAATACTGTAACTGCTACAGTTCTAGCTGGCGAGGCGCTTTATTACGATAAGTTTGGCAATATTATGGCATTTGGTGTAGATAACAACGGTACCACCAATAACAGCTCCGATGATATCAACCGCTTTACTGGTTCTGATTTTTACGATAACCGTGTGCCTGTTGGTAAACCAAATCCGGATTTTCTGCTTGGTCTGACCAATACGCTCAGTTATAAAAGCTTCGAATTATCTTTC
>CAMDAB010000075.1 GCA_945888475.1 Saprospira grandis DSM 2844
CTTTGAAATGGGCTTCTGCACCCAAATTGGTTGCAAACCTGGAAAGTTATGAAAATGGCGTTTATATGCTCAGCTATTCAATCGATCTGAATGGCAACTATCTTTATCTTTCGACAAAAGGTCAGGATATATATGCCATGAATGAGCAATTGAAAACCAATCTAATGTTTATTTAGTAAGGATCTACGTCAATTACCATTCTGGTGCCGGAAAGATTTTTTACAGATTTAAGCTCCTGTTGAATATTTCTGATAAGTTTTTTGGCTTCGTTTAGTCCCACAGAATGTAAACCCATTTTAATCAAAAAATCCATTAGATAATAAGAACGAATTCTCGATATGCCTGGCACTGCAGGTCCAAGTACACGATCTCCCAGGCCAGCTTTGAGCCTGTTGGCGACAAAAATAGCAGCATCTTCAAGGATGTTGCTTTTTTTGTGTCTCAATTGAATATGAATAAGGCGTTTGAATGGAGGATATTGAAAATCATTTCGTTCTTTCAACTCTCTTGAAAGATAATTTTCGAAGTTTTGCTCTAAAATTTCCATTAGCACAGGGTGTTTCAGGTTATGAGCCTGAACAATGACTTTGCCCTGTTTCTTTTTGCGTCCTGCGCGGCCTGCCACCTGAGTAATGAGTTGATAGGTTCTTTCCGACGCCCTAAAATCAGGAAAATGTAATAATTGATCGGCGCTCAAAACACCCACCAGGCCAACATTATCGAAGTCGAGCCCTTTACTGATCATTTGTGTACCGACAAGTAATTCGGTTTCACCTGTCTCGAAACTGTGAATGATTCGGTCTACGCCATCGCGACCTTTTACACTGTCCCAATCCATCCTCATTACATTCATTTCGGGGAAGTAAATTTTGAGATCATCCTCAATTTTTTCGGTGCCGAATCCTTTTATCTTGATGTCAACAGAGTTGCATGTAGGACATTTTTTTGGCATTACCTGCCTGTTGGCACAGTAGTGACAATGCAGGCTATTGCTCAGTTTGTGATAGGTCATACTCACGTCGCAATCGCTACATTCTGCAGTCCAGCCACAATCGCTGCATTGGTAAATTGGCGCATAGCCCCTTCTGTTCTGAAAAAGAATTACCTGTTCGCCGGCAGCTATAGTTTCGGAAATGGCATCGAGCAACTGTTGGGTAAAATGTGATTTCATCCTTTTTTGCCGATGCTCCTCGGCCGCATCTACAATCAGAATTTGAGGTAGGGCAATTTCACCATACCTTTTTGTCATGGAAGCAAATCCATATTTGCCCTCCTGCACATTGCGCATCGATTCGAGCGATGGGGTAGCCGTCCCCAAGAGGGTTTTTGCATTGAAAAGTGAGGCAAGAAAAATAGCCGCATCTCTTGCATGGTAGCGTGGCGAAGGATCTTGTTGCTTATATGAGCTATCGTGCTCTTCATCTACAATGATGAGTCCCAGATTCTTAAAAGGCAGAAAAAGGGCAGACCTCGCACCTAAAATTATATTGGCAGAATTTTGCACCGATTTCCAGATTTCAACCCGCTCGTTTCGGTTAAATTTTGAATGATAGACCTGTATACGGTCACTAAAATGTTTTTGCAGGCGACCCACAATCTGAGCAGTAAGGGCGATTTCGGGTAAAAGATAAAGTACCTGTTTGCCTTCGCGGATACATTGTTCCATCAATTCCACAAAAACCTGTGTCTTGCCACTACCGGTTACCCCGTGCAGCAGAACAGTATTTTTTGTTTCAAAGCTTTTATTGATCGCTTCGAATGTATCTTGCTGCTCCTGTGAAAGTTGAAAATTGCCCGAACTGATGCTTTTGTTTGTATCAATTCTTGAAATTTCTTTTTCGTAAAATTCGAAAATTCCTTTTTCCTGCAATTTTTTGAGCACAGTACTATCTGCCGAGGCCTTTTCGCAGAGCTCTTTTCGGCTGATTTCGGATTTTTCTCTTAGTATTTGAATTGCGGCAAGCAGCAGCTCCATTTGTCGATTCGACCTTCCTGCCAGTTCAAAAGCTTTTTTCATACTGTCAGAATCTGCCGGGCTGTAAGGTTCGGCAAAGCGCAGCATGGCTATTTTTTTGGGCTTGTACCGCTCTTCAAGTTCTTCACTTAAAAGTAGTATGCCCCTTTCAATGAGTGGTTTCAGTAATTGCTGGACTGATTTCTGATTCAGGAGTTTTTGCAGATCTTCAAGGCTCAACTCCCGATACTTGAACATGAGTTCTAATATCCTTATTTCTTTTTGGTTAAGATTTGCTGCTTCCAATTCCAGATGCTCCTCCGGAAAATCCTCATTAATCTTTAGTTTGCTTTCACCGCTCAATTTTAGACCGGCCGGTAGAGCCGCCTGCATTACCTCACCCAAATAACAACAGTAATATTCAGCTATCCAGTCCCAAAGCCTGAATTGTTTTTCGCTGATAATTGCAGATTCATCCAAAACCGATAATATAGGTTTGGTTTTAATTTCTTTTTCGTCTTGATGAACGCGCTTAATAATTCCTGAGTATAAGCCCTGACTTGCTAGATGAACCTCAACCCTAACACCCGGCTTTACGAGGGGTATCAGATGCAAGGGCACACTATAGGTGTACAACTTCTCTAAAGGAAGCGGCAATATGACATCGACATAGGTTCTTTTTCTGCCGGGTGCATCTTCGCTGTCTTCCAGTAAACTCAGTAAACTTTCCATTTAAATTTATTTTCAAGGCTAAAATATGCCATTTTTTTGAAATTTGCAAGTGAAAATTAAAATATTGTAATCAAAATAATTAAATAATATAAATATAATCACAAAATAGTTATAAAAAATTAACTTTATTTTTGTGCCGCTTTCATTTTCTGCCCTATCTTTGTCATAAAATTTTGCAGATGTATCAAATCCTGAATAAATTTTGGAGCAGTAGCTTCTGTTTAGGGCTTATCGAATGGGCTGAATCTCAATGCTTCACGGACTCTAGTCCCAAACCAATGTGGGAGCAGGGCAGCGATAATATGATTGTTTTTGAGGATCAGCAACTGGCCGATTCAATATTTGCAAAAATAAAAGAAAAGCTTCCGCAGGAAAATTCCTACGGAAGACTTATGGGATCAGACGATTATTTAAGATTATTCCGATTCGATAGTGGCCCACATTTTTTTAATCCGGTTGATTTTTTACGTAGCTCTAAAGAACAAATATTTTACAGGGTTGTGATAATGTTAAACAGACAATCGGAATTGACGGACTTAAACCTAAAAGCGGAAGCAGGAAATGCAATTCTCACAACAAATCCCTTTCCAATTCAGCTTAAAAATAATGCTAATTTCTACCTTTTGATGGCAGATATTACCTACCGCAAATAAACTAGTCCTTAATTTTTTTGCTGGCTCTTGCGCTTACATAAAGGTAAAGACTCTCCAACTGCTCGGGGCTAAGCTTTTCAGCTGTAAAAAGTGGCATTGCCGATTTGTGGCCCATGCGTGGTGGCAGACCTTCTCTAGTTAGATAATACATCGAGAAAATGTAATTTTCAGAGCGGGTTGCCTTTTCCATTGCTTTGAAAGTCAATAATTCGTTTTCAAGACTAAAAAATGAATATTTTTTATTCAAATGGCAATGCAGGCATGACTGTTCAAAGATTGTTTTACCTTCTTTCAGTCTTCTGCTGTCTTTGTATAAATCATCTTTTAGTGCACTAAAACGAGGAATTTTTAAAAAGGTAGCTGGCATTGCCTGAGCGTATTTCGATTGTATAAAGCTAATGGCAGATGCTTTGGCATTTTCCGACTGCAGGGCTTTTTTGATCTGTTCTTTATCAATATTGCTCAGTTTTAAGTCCGATACTTTGAATTGAAGGGTCCAAAAATAGGCGAGTATCGATTCAAGTTCCCAAGCTTCCAAATCGCGACTTTGAGCAAAATTTTTATTACAGAATTTGATGGCTTCACGCAAATCGCCGGAGGCTTTTCCAATTTTAGGATTTTTTTCAAATTGCTTTCTGTAATCGCCATTAAAGAAACTGTTTCTGTTTACGATACCATAAAAGCTCGAAGCTTGAAGGTAAGGAATTCCTGTTTTCATAGCATAATCCAAACGATCGGCAGCGCTTATTTTTGAGGGGTCTTCAAATTCTTTAACAACATTATGACAGGTAGTACAAACATAAAACTTACTCAGTTTTGCTGTTTTTTTACCATTTTTTTTGCTGTAACCCTTGTGAACAAATTCAGATCCTTTATCAGCAGAAGCTTCTGCTGATGATTTTGCTCTTGGTGCGCCGTTCATGCCCAATTTTTCCAAAAGCTCCCATACAGGGGTGTCGTCCCCAAAATCTGAAATATTTTCTTTCGATTCTGGCAAAGTCATGGCTCCAAAACCGATTACTATGGCAATAGCCGCGATCAGCAGCAATGTTTTTCTTAGTTTCATAGTATGATATTTGGGTTAGTTTTCGGGAACTGTTTTCTTAACTTTAACCAGTCTACTGATGGTAAAACCGAGACGGAATTGTCCTTTCAGCCAATCAGCTGAGGTATCTGAAATATAGTCAGTGCCAACAATACCTTTTGAATTGGTAAAATTAACTTGGAAGCTGTGTCCGGCTGTTTCAAATTCAAATCCTACGCCAATAGGAATTTCATATCTTCGGTTATTACCCCAGTAGGTATTTGAAAAAGGCAGATTTGCATCGAGCATCAGTGCCATACCTTTGGTCAGTTTTATTCTTGCACCGGCATTTGCTGAGAAGAGTGCATTTTTTTCTCCGTTTTTAACAATATTTCTCCAAGTGAGCATAGGAGAGAGCTGCAATGAAAAACGCGAACTGAATTTTCGGGCAAGATGAAGCTCTAAAGCATATCTCCAACGGTTGGCAAAAAATCCACCACAGGTTTCGCAGTTGGTCAAA
The DNA here is from genome assembly GCA_945888475.1 of Saprospira grandis DSM 2844. Taxonomy (GTDB): domain Bacteria; phylum Bacteroidota; class Bacteroidia; order Chitinophagales; family Saprospiraceae; genus Saprospira; species Saprospira grandis_C. Next base: position 4,884 of record CAMDAB010000075.1, read on the forward strand.
CTTGTGAGGACAGGATTGTATGGATCAAAATCTGTTTTTTTCATTGTGGCCCAGCTGGCAGTACCGACAATAGCCAGACTGAAAGGAATACTGTTGTCGACAGTCTGTGTAAGCGGGCGGTATTTTAATAAACCGTGCATGAGCTGACGCATATCTGATCCTCCCTTGGTGCGGCTTATTCCTGCAGTCAGGTTGTTTTTAATGCCGTATTCAAATCCCACCATGACATCTGCAGCTTCTTCAAGCCCGAATAGATTTCCCCAACTGTTTTCGGGTTTCCAGTCGCGCATAAAATCGCCAAATCGGTGGGTAATTCTAATGTCCATGTAACCCTCTTTTACAGTTTCGGTCGATTGGCTGTTGATGATTCTTGTTGAAGTAAAAGTATGGTATACCTTTTCGGATTGAGCTGAAATATTTAGTGCAATGCAAGAGAGCAATGCTGTCAGCAATTTTAAGGTTTTCATAGGTTTTGTTTTTTGGTTAATTTAATTTTCGGGAAAGCCGGCTTCTTTCCAACAGGTTAAAATTTTAATTTCATCTTCGGTCAATTGAGGCATGCCTTGTGGTGGCATAGTCTTCAGATCGAGTGCACGTACCGCAATACGGTCGCTGCTGCCAAAAACCTGCGTGTAATTGTTCAGGTTTGGATTCTGTGTATTGAGATGGCAACCCGCAACAGAGCATTTTGCATCGATAATTGCTTTCACAGTATCGGTGTAATTAGCTGTAATCGAATCACAAAAGGTTGGTACCTCGGGCAAAGGAAGTTTGTCCTGTTTACAGGAAAAAAAGCTGTAAAATACTATCAGTGCTGCAAGAGAGGCAGTACCGATTTTGATTAATTTTTTCATAGCGAATGGTGTTTTTTTGGATATTGTAAACCTAATGACTAATTTTGCATTAAAGATAGAGCAATTCTAATTAATTACAAATTTTCATAAAACTAATTCAAAACGTATATGTATCCCGAGCAATTGACAATACCAATGGCCAAAGAATTAACCGATTTTGGTTTCAAAGGTCTATCCTCAGCAGTTGAGGTTAAAGAAATTATGGATAAAAAAGATGGAACTGTACTGGTTGTGATAAATTCTGTTTGCGGTTGCGCTGCTGGTGGTGCACGCCCAGGTGTGAAACTTGCCATTGAAAACAGCAGCAAACAACCTTCAGCGCTTGTAACCGTCTTTGCTGGTGTTAACAAAGAAGCCGTTGATACTGCCCGTCAGTACATGCTGCCTTATCCTCCATCTTCCCCAGCTGTAGCCCTTTTCAAAGATGGTAAATTAGTGCATTTTCTCGAGCGTCATCATATTGAAGGCAAAAGCCCTGAGATGATTGCGGCCAACTTGAAAAATGCCATTGAACACTATTGTGCCTAGAATTTTTCTTGATGAATACAAAATCCGACCTCCACAAAGATGTCGGAATTTTTTTGCAATTCTTTTAACTTTTGTTTTTCACAAAGCCCTTTGGAAAATTCGTAGCACAGAACTTCGTTTCTTTCATCTCGTCATTCTTACGAGACTTATCTTTCCTCTTCGTTTCTTTCAACTCGTCATTCTTACGAGACTTATCTTTCCTCTTCGTTTCTTTCATCTCGTCATTCTTACGAGACTTATCTTTTCTCTTCGTTTCTTTCATCTCGTCATTCTTACGAGACTTATCTTTTCTCTTCGTTTCTTTCATCTCGTCATTCTTACGAGACTTATCTTTTCTCTTCGTTTCTTTCAATCTTTATTACCTCATTTTCATCTCGTTTGAAGAACGAGACCATTTTCAAATTACCTCATTTTCATCTCGTTTGAAGAACGAGACAAATTATAATAATCTTTCCCTTCATTTCCCTATCTTTGCAATTATTTTTCTAACATGAGCCAATGAGAATTCCAATCATCATATCATTTTTACTAATAACTGAATTGCTTTTTGCAAAGCCCGAAAGACTTCGTGTTATTATTTGTGAAAATCCTTCAACCTCGGTTACTATTGCATGGGACCAGCTGAGTGGCACCAATCCTGAATTGTTTTTTGGTAGTGATGATTATGGTAACAAGGTCTCACTATATCAAAAAAAGGCAGTCCCGACAAAATCTGTTATGGTAAAAGGTATGAATACGCAGTTTGTGCGTTTGTCAAATCTAATGCCCAACACCATTTATTATTTTGTAATTCGCGACAGCGAAGGAATAAGTCGCAGATATTCATTCAGAACTTTACCCGATGATGCAAATGCCAGATTATCGCTGATTGTTGGCGCTGGATCTGAAGCGGATCGAGCTGTCAGAAAAAAGGCAAACAGTGCCATTGCTGCACTTCGCCCGCACTTCGTTATTTTTAACGGAAATATGACAGAAAATGACAGTGATGCAGAATGGAAAGACTGGCTCGATGACTGGTCGGCTTCTTTTGGTGAGGATGGAAGAATAACCTCAATTATTGTCAATAGAGGCAGTCTCGAAAAATCTAACAACAGTTTGGAAAACCTTTTCGATCTCCGAAATCCCGATCTTTATCATGCGCTTTCTTTTTCTCAAGGTCTGTTGAGGATTTATATGCTCAATAGTAATATTACAGCTTACGGTGCTCAACGCGATTGGCTCGAAAAGGATCTTTCGCAAAATCAGCAGGCAGGCTGGCGTCTGGCATTTTATCACCATACCATCAGAAATACAAAAAAAGTTACGGAACAGACCGACATCCGGAAATACTGGGGTGCGCTCTTCGATAAATACGCAGTACAGTTAGCTGTTGAAAGCGATTCGGCCTACGCACGTTACAGTTATCCCATTAAAACCAGCAACGAAAGAGGCAATATAGACGGTTTTAAGGTGGATGAATCGACCGGAACAGTTTATATGGGTGTAAATGGCTGGTCGTCGGCATTGAAAACTGAAACCTACAAAACGTCTCTTACTTTTGCTTCAGAAAGTATGCACCATATTCACTGGTATTGTATTGAATTAGGTAAAATTGATATCAGAACAATCAAAACTGATGAATCTTCATTCGATTTTAGGCATAATGATATCAACCGTTTTGAAATTCCTGCAGGACTTGTCTTTTGGAAACCAGGTGGCTTGGAATATTTGAGTATTTCTAATCGTTTTAAAACTAATTTTAAGCCGGCTCCTAAAATTCTGATGACTGAAATTCAGAAACCAAAAGCCGAACTGATGGGGGATGGAACCATAGAGTTGACCTGGCAGACCTTGCACGAAGAAAAAAATATAAAATACCGTATTCAGTCTTCAAAAAACAGGCTAATTTGGAAAACCCTGGCCGAGGCAGAAGGGCAGGGGCAGAATGGAAACAAACCCAATCTTTATGCGCTGGAGGATAATCCCGGAATTAAGTCAGCGAAATTGTTTTATCGCATCATCGCATTGGATGCAAATGGAAATGAACGTGCAGAAGCAGAAATCGATGCCAGACTTCTGAGCAGTGATAGTAATATGGAAACGATTGAAGTAAATAAGTTTATCGGTATGTTGTATACCGATGTCGAGCTTATGCAGGACGAAGCTACTCATATAGAAATTTCTGATACTGAGCGTAATAGCGTTTTTCAGCAAAGATTGCCGCTGAAACCGGGAAAGCATCATTTGAGTTTTAATTTGAATCATCTCGAGGAAGGTTATTACCTCTTTGAATTGAATCAGGGCGCTCAAAGAATCCGAAAAAATATACTAATTACAAAGTAAGATCATGATAACATTGAAATTTAAAACCAATATTAATTGTTCTAACTGTTTAAAATCGGTCGGTCCATTTCTAAATGAAATTTCTGGTATTTCATGGTCGGTCGATACTACCGTTTCTGATAAGATTTTAAAAGTAGAAGGAGAAAATCCAGATAAAAATAAAATCATTTTGGCGGTGGAGGATGCAGGTTTTGACATAGAAGCGCTAAAAAATGTTTAAATATTTCATAAAAAGTCTTTCCTGTGATAATTATCACCATTCATCAGCTGAAATAGCCTTAACTTTGCATCATAGAAATAAAAAATCATAAAAACATAAAAATTTTCAATCATGAAAATTGAACAGATTTATACCGGATGCCTTGCCCAAGGCGCATATTATATCGAATCCGACGGTCAGGTCGCCATCATTGACCCCCTGCGCGAAACCGATCCATATATCGAAATGGCTGAAAAAGATGGAGCTGAAATCAAATACATTTTCGAAACCCATTTTCATGCAGACTTTGTATCGGGACATGTAGATCTTGCAAATAAAACGGGGGCTAAAATCGTTTTCGGCCCCACTGCAGTTACTGAATATGATATTTATAGCGCAACAGATGGAGAAGAATTAAAATTGGGCAAAATAAGTATCAAGGTGCTACACACGCCCGGACATACGCTGGAATCGACTTGTTACCTTTTGCGTGATGAAAACGGAAAAGATATTGCAATTTTTACGGGTGATACTTTATTCATCGGCGATGTAGGAAGACCGGATCTTGCTGTGAAATCGAATATTACGATGGAAGACCTGGCTGCTATGTTGTACGAATCGCTGCACAATAAAATTCTGCCCTTGGCCGATGATGTAATTGTATACCCTGCTCATGGTGCCGGCTCTGCCTGCGGAAAAAATCTAAGTTCTGAGACTTTTGCAACCTTGGGCAATCAAAAACAGTTCAACTACGCATTGCAGCCAATGGAAAAATCAGAATTTATTGCAAAAGTGACAGAGGGCCTTAGTACGCCGCCGCAATATTTTCCCGAAAATGTAATGATGAATAAAAAGGGCTATAGCTCAATAGAAGCAGTGCTTATGCAGGGACTCAAAGCACTTAGTCCGGCTGAATTTGAAGCAGAAAAATCAAAGGGTACCTTTGTGTTAGATGTGCGCGATGCCCAAACTTTTTCTAAAGGCTTTGTTCCTGGTTCGCTCAATATTGGATTGCGTGGTAGCTTTGCGCCATGGGTTGGTGCCCTTATTACAAATATCAGACGACCCATTCTCCTTGTTGTACAGGAAGGAGATGAGCGCGAAGCTGTAATTCGTTTGGCCCGTGTTGGCTACGATAATGTAGTAGGTTATCTGAATGGCGGTATTGATAATTGGAAAAATGAAGGCAAAACAATTGATACAATCAAATCAATCTCTGCCGCTGAATTTGAAACAATCACTAATGCAGATAAGCATGTTGAGATACTCGATGTCAGAAACGTTGGTGAATACCTCTCAGAACATTTGTTGCAGGCACACAATTATCCTTTGGGAGATTTAAGCCATACGATGGATAAACTCGACACGAATGCAAGTTATTTCATTCACTGTGCCGGTGGCTATCGCTCTATGGTTGCAGCCTCCTTATTGCGCGCCAATGGGTTCAAAAACCTGATTGACATTGCAGGCGGTTACAAGGCATTAAAAGAAACAAAGGTTGAAAAAACAGAATATATCTGTCCTTCTAAAATAAATGTTTAGATTTAGTTTCAGACATAAATGTTAAACTTAGAATTTTCAAAAGCCGTATCCGATTGGATGCGGCTTTTGATTTATTAAAAAGCTTAATTTGTGTAATAAATTATACTTATATTTACATTTCAAAAAAATAAAGCATAAAACTACTTATATGTCAACGTTTCCGCCTTGTCCCAAATGTAAATGTGAATTCACCTACGAATCTGAGCATCTATTGGTTTGTCCAGAATGTTTCAACGAATGGGATCAGGCTGAAATTGATACAGAATTGGCCGATAAGGTTTTGAAAGTTTTGGATTCGAACGGCAATGAACTACAAAACGGTGATTCGGTTATTGTTATAAAAGACCTGCAGGTAAAAGGCGCTCCCAGAGCACTCAAAGCTGGTACTAAGGTGAAAAATATTCGTCTCACAGATGGAGATCACAACATTGATTGTAAAATAGAAGGATTTGGTTCAATGGGATTGAAATCTGAATTTGTGCGGAAGGCCTGAGAATTTGAAAAGGTAGAACTTTGAATTAAGAAGCCTGGTTTTGACTAATCCAATTTTTGGCTGTACGGTTTCAAGAAGAATATGGACAATATGCCCAGTTCCCAAAAATGAAGACCCATTACCAAAAAATCTGATATTAAAAAAAGCCAAAAAAGCAGAAAAAGCAGGCTGTCGAATTTTTTGCTGAAGAAGCCAACAATAAAGCTCAGTTCTATGAGCGCAGCAGCCCACCATAAGCCGTTTGCCAGGCTAGGGTTATCAATTAGATAACTAATCCAATTGCTGTAAAGTGTATTGTTTGAATCTGTTATGAGCGCTGAATGTTGAACTTTCAAAATATTGGTCAGTTGCCCTTCCTGCCACAAAGATGAACGGCCCAATTTCCAGAAAAAAGCTGAAGCCATTAGAAAACAACTGTAAAATCTGACAGCTGAAAAGACCGTAGAAAAACGTAAATTTTCTTTGAAACAAAGTAGAAAAGCCACAGCAATTGTGCCTACCATCGTATGTTCCTGATGTGTGGCCGATACATTGTATGCTGCAAAATACAGTACAATAGTGGGCAAATATAGTAGCGCGTAAAATCTGTTTGAAGGATAACAAAAGATTAGAAGCGGCAGCACAAAAAGCAAAATATCTATACCCAAAGAAACTGGCAAAAAATTGATCAAGGCATTTAAAATCCCCAAACTGTCGAGCAGCCAATAAAAACGGTCAGCCTTGGTATCTGAGAAAATGGGCTGCATGAGTTGTGAAAGCCCAAGTCCCTGGTATAATCTGCAAATCCAAATGAGCAAAAGCGATACTGCAAGGATGCGACTCGTTTGTAAACGTGCATGTTCGCGACTGTCAATGCTCATAAATAGGGTGCTCATCTGTGCGTATTAGTTGATATGGTTTGTCAGCCTTGTAAAACTGATGCAAGCGCAGAGCCTTTTCTACTTTTATGTCAGCCTGTCTTTCAATGTATGCCTTTAGCCAAAGTCCAAAATTTTCCGACTTTCCTGCATTTGACAATTGGTATTCCATATATGCTTTCGAGAAAGGCGCTTTATTCAGATTAAATTCACGTTCATTGATAATCAGTTTGGTTACTTCGATGTTTTTTGGCTTTTCAGTGATTGCTGAATACATTCCATAATTCCAGAAAGGAAAAGTTTCTACGCCTTTTATCGTAAAAACTGCTTGTCCGATTATGAAAACCAGAAAAAAAACAAACAGCAATTTATCTCTCTTCAAGCAATTCGACCAAAACATAATTAAACGATATTAGGCTTTTCAGGCAGTTCAGAACAAAATAATTCAGCTGGCCCTCATGTTATTTTTTAAATACTTTTTGCCGGGACCAATATTTATCTGACAATATTATTCTTACCGAAAGGCATTTTGAATAAATAATAAAGATATTCTGATGAAAGCATTTTTTTTGCTGAGTCATTATTTTGCGATTCCATAGCAAAGCGTTGAAGATTTTGTTGGATACAGTCTTTTTTTAAGCCCGCAGTTCCAAAACTGAGATCAAACCTTTCCTTTTCGAAGATATGGCTTAAAAAATCTTTATTTACCCCATAGTCAGTAAAAGGGAAGGCAAAAACCCGATAATTGATTCCAAATTTCTGCTCCAGAAATTCCTGCGATTGTATTGTTTGGGCCAATTGCTGCTCAAGACTAATTTTACTGTAAAGAGGGTGATCGACACTGTGGCTTCCAATGCTGAAGCCTAGATTGAGAAGATTTTGTATTTGAGCTGTGTTCATATAGGGCTTCTTTTCCCTGAGGTATTCGTCGAAATCCAGTTGCAACAAATCAGCTAATTCGTCAAGTTTATCCGATTCATTGTAATTTGCGAGCGCAGGATCATTTTTCTCAAAAAAATCTTTCGATTTTTCCAGTATATTTTCTTTGAGCTTTGAGTCGATTTGGCTTAAACTTTCAATGCATAAAGATACTTTGTATCTAAACATCAGTGCTTTGTTATCAATGAAAGCGGAGTTTAAGAAAAAAGTAGCCGGAATTCCTTTTTTTTGAAGAATTGGGGCAATGATATCCTGGCAAGAACTTAGTCCGTCATCGAAACTCAGGTGCATGTAGCCTTTGGCGGAGCTTGATTTTTTATCTTTATTTATTTCAATCAATTCGAATAAATCGATTGGCCTGTAGTTTTTTAATAAAAAATCGAGGTCTTTTTCGAATAAGGCAGAGGACCGCAGTTGGTACAGATGTTGGATATGCGGCAAATCTTCATCCGAAACGGCATGATAAAATGGTAAAATAGAATTTCGACCACTGAGTTTCAACAACGAATGGAAGGGAAGCAGTCCGGCAATTTGAGCCGTTGTAGATTTTATAAAATTTCGGAGGCCGGATTTTAGCCCTCTGTTTTGAGCATAGTACATTTGCCATTGAAAATTGCTCCCTTTTCAATGTGAAGCTGTGAACATTGAATGTCGCCGTGTAGGGTTGCGGTTTCTGATAAAGAAACAAAGGATTTTGCAACAACATTACCCTGAATTTTACCATCTGATAGCAATTCGGAACATATTATATTGCCATGTACAGCTGCAGACCTTGCTAAAACTAATTTGCCATTACAAGCCAAATCGCCTTTTATTTCCCCTTCTAGTCTTAGATTAGAGCTTATTTTAACATTACCTTCCACCACTGAACCAGCAGCAAGTACGCAAACCTCGACCGAAGATTTTTTTTGATTTTCCATTTTTTTCTTTTGTAAACAACTTTATGCAAAACTAAGAATTTTATATGAAATCATTTTAGTGGAATGCTTTCATATTGCCATTATCAACCTGCAAGTTCCAGATTTACTATTCTGAACTTCCCCTTAACTTTGGCAAAATAATAAATAATCGACGATTCTTCAACCTCTCCATCTTCATCTTTCTCGGTATAATTAAAAGTAAGCTGATAAAACTCAGTTGCATTGGTCAAGCCCTCCAGTTCAAATTTTGTCTTTTTTGCATCGTTCTGTTTTGCTTTAGCGAAACTTTTTTTGGCATCGTCCAGAAAGAAGAACTCATAATTTTCGTTGAAATCGTCTTTGTTCATCACTGAAAAATCACAGAGCGACATAATTTTATTTTTGTCACCGCTTTTGACAGCAGTCTGTAAAATTTTAAAAAATCCAGGCCAGCTTTTATCGTCATTGTCAACAGTTTTTTGTGCAAAACTTTTAAAAGTAATCAGTAGCATTAGGGCTGTTAAAAATAGTTGATGTTTCATGGTGAGATACTTTAATTATTTGAAATGTAAATATGATAATTTTTCCTGACAAAACTATGCCAACTAAAAAAGCCGCCGCAAAAAAATTGCGACGGCCAACGAAAAAAAATCTGACAAAACCTTTAAATTATCATTGAACTACTTTTTGATAAACTTTTTGATGATTTGTTTTCCTTTAGACTCAATAAGGAGACAATACAAACCAGGACTTAATGTCGAAACATTGATGGTATTTTGTGTTTTATCCAACTGGATTTCTTTGGAATCTATACTGATTATTTTCATTTCATCAATTGGATAAAGACTATTTATAGTAATAATATCTGTAGCAGGATTAGGGAAAATGCTAAGCTCATTGTCGTTTTCAAAACTATTGACAGGTGTGGGTGTAGGCAGAATGAGCACAGAACTAGGCAATGGGCTAACCGGAAGTTCAACGGCAGAACTGTCGATCATTCTGACATTTGAAATGGAAAGATTCAAACGTAGACTTGTGCTTTTCAGCACATCGTCTTTAATAGTAAACTGAATGTGGGCAATGGCTCCTGAATTTGAACGACCTGTATGGTCTGTTCTTACCAAGGCAACTTCTGTTCTTCCCTGAAAATAAAAATCTTTACTCATTGCGAGCATGTCTAGGTCCTTTGTGCCCAACCAGGAATTATCATATTTCATCCTTACAGAATTGGTATCAACAATACTATTGTCATAGTTGATTGTAAAAGCAATACCATAAACATTAGCAGCAGATTGCAAGGCATTTCCCAAGAGCACATCCAAATGGACGGTATCGCCGGGAGCAACGGTTGCTGTGTCAAGGTAAAGCGGAGCTGCGCCATTCGCAGAACTCAAACTTCTGAGGTAAAAAGAACCCCAATTAAGCGCAATTGCTAATGTATCATTGTCATCAATAAAACCATCACCATTAGTATCTGCATGCTTTGGATTAGGCTGTCCTGCAACATTTGCCCAATCTGTCATTGGTTCACAATCCCAATCAGTTCCTGCATTTGGACGAGGATTATCTGTCGAACCGTAATTTAAGCCGATTGGCAGAAGGTCAAAATTATTAACCAACTGATTAGTATCGCTGTCGCCAGCCCAAACACAGCTTACTATTCCTACAATAATATTCGTTTCATAAGCCTCGGTAGCATTGCAATGACGAACTGTAATCGTGTCGAATACTTGAGCTGTTGAAGTAGGTACATATTCATAACTGCCGCCGTTTTGGTAGCTCAATATTCCATTTTGAGCATTCTGAACCAAATACTGCGCACTTGAAGCTGTTGGTATAGAGACCGTTAAATTCAAAGTTGAATCATCCGAAACCAGTAAATCCTGATTAAAATAGCTCATTATTAAAGAGTCAATTACCGTAGTTTCACTTGCCACACAACCATTTGCATCGGTCACATTCAATTGGTAAGAACCATCAGCAATTGAACTTAGATTTGATGTATTGGCAACAAAACTATTTGGCCCTGACCACAAGAAGCTATAAGCGGGTGTTCCACCTGTAACAACCACCGAAACCGAGGCATCGTTCATTGCACAAGACATCTGTTGGCTATTGAGGCTAACTGTAATTTGTGAAGGCTCTGTTATTGTGGCACAATTAACAGCACTACAATTATTGGCATCCACTACAGTTACGCAGGAAACACCAGCAGACAGTCCAGTCATTGAGTTATTAGTGGTTGTTTGTCCATTGCTCCAAATAAAGAGATATGGGGCAGTACCGCCAGACGGCAAAATTGTCATTGAAGCATTTGACTGTCCGTTACATTGTACATTGTTCAAATTTTGTAAAGAGGCAGTCAGCAAGCTTGGCTGACTTACAGTAGCACAAGTGGTGCCGCTACAGCCAAGTGCATCTACAACAGTTACACAATAGGTGCCAGCACCTAGTCCGTTAATTGTAGGCGAAATGCTTCCTATTGACCATAGGTAAGTGATGGCACCAGTTCCTCCACTCGCATTTGCTGTAAGTGTAGCATCAGATGAGCCAGCACAACTTGTTGAAGTATTTTGGACTGTTACAGGTAATCCTGCTCCAACATTTAACTTATAGGTATAAATGTTCTGACCAATTTTGGGACAAGCATTATCCCTGACAGTTACTGTAAATGTTTTTAATCCTGCACTTGAGGGTGTAAAACAAAAAGTAGCTCTGACGGAATCGTTGCTGATGCGTTGTGTTGTAAATGTTGCTCCTGCAATGCTATTGTTCCAACTTGCAAACACAGAATCGGCAGCATTGGTATCGTAGGCAATCATATCAAAACAGACAGGATTATTGCTGACGCAGAAATTATAATCATAATTAGCCTGTTGGGCAGTTCCTGCTAGGTTTAAGGCACTGAGTCTAGGCAGTGAATTTGTGCAATTGAGCACCTGAATGAGCGCAACTCTAGTTTGCTCAGCAATTTTAACACCATTTCTGTATTCATCAACCCTCACGCATAAAACTGCTGTTTGAACCGCAGTTGGCGTAAAAGAAAGCTGGCCCGTTCTTGTATCGAAACTCAAGCCAGTGGCAGTAAGTGGATTTGTACCACTAAAAGGAGCATTGTATGAAGCAGATGTACCTGAGCCGGTCTGACAATTGACCAAAGCGTAAACAAGTGAGTCTGCATCGGCATCATTTGCAGCAAAACTATACTGAAATGGCTGATTGTTACAGGCAGAAAGATTTGGATTATTTTGAAAACGGCTCGAGTTATTGCAGGTCGCCAAAGTATTATCAATAATCATCTCGGTAAATATACTCTGCGAAAATGGATTGAAAAGACTTGTAATTGAACCTAACCAGCAACAATGGCTGTAAGAAACTTTTATGTTATTACAACCTGCCGGAAAAGTCACAACAGCCTGATACAACCATTTATCCACCCCATTAAAACTACCTCCGCTACAGTTGGAAAGCGAAGTTGGGCAAAGATTACTCACATCCTGTGGATAACCCCCAACCAGACTAAGGCTCTGTGACGAAGGCGTTCCGCATCTGTTGATACTTACATTTTGTGTAGAACCAGGGTTAATACCCTGACAATCGCGGTAGATTACAAGGGAGATTCTGTATTGATTTGCACCAACACAGTCGTAATACATTTCCACGCCCATCAGGTGCGATGCACTTAGGTTTTGCAGACCAAGGAAGAAAATAGCCATTACAAATAGCGTCTTACCACAGATTAAATATCCTCTAGAAAAA
>CAMDAB010000076.1 GCA_945888475.1 Saprospira grandis DSM 2844
ATGATAAAAAGGCGGTCATCCTTAGATCCTCCGGCTGTTGACGACCAAAAGGTATTATTTTCAAGGATGTAGAGGCGCCTGTCTTTCGACCCGCCGGGCGTGGAAGTCCATATCGTGCACATAAGATTCGGTTTTGGTTATAATGTAAGTGCAATATATGACATAAAATTAAAAATCGTAAAAAATTATGGCTGATTTTTTATGGCTTTGTTGAAGCCAGCCTAATGATATTCTGAATGAAACTGATTTTGTTTCACAAAATTCTTGTAAAAACAGAAATATATTTTCAAACTAGTTAAATCCAAAATATAAACGCGCCGCAGGCAACGCTTATTAATGTCCGAAGCACCAGCGTATGGAAGCAGCATCGGCTGGGAATGGTAGACAAAGAGAGACGAGTCAAGGCCACTATTTTGTTTCTTGAAGGCATTCAACCTTATCTAATTACATTTACACTTCCGGTCTCTACGCTGTTACTCCAATTTTGTGCGCGGTCTTTAATTCTGATACCAAAGCTGGTAGACTCTGAATTGTTGGCACTGTTAAGGATGATGATATTTTTTAGTACAATCTGTAGTTGACCTTGTACGATGAGATTTGTGCCATTTGGAGATCTGGGCGACAGATGATAGCCAAATACCAGATTCTGAGGGTCGCGATTATCTGTTATTTCAATAACGGTTGAATCGGGACTTGCTGTTCCTAAATCACCATCTCCATCGCGATAAGCTATTGTAAATACAAGTGAATCTCTGAATTCTTTAATCTCAGTTTTATTAACAGAAAGCAATTCAATACTCGGCACCTCTGAAATTGTAAGATTGTCTTTCTTTTTACAGGCAAAAAACAAGCACAATAGACTAATTATAAATATTTTTTGATACATAAATCAACTAATTTTTGAAAGGTGATTTGCAAAATACAACATTCATGACAAGTGTCTTGCTATCATTGCAAAATCATCGAATAATACAAAATAAAAGCAGGCTGCGCACTTACCTGAGGAATCTCGGTCGCTGTGGGATGATCACTATCTTTGACATAGGTGCGAATGTATAAAATATCGCCAGGCTGAAAACCAAGGGCCGCCGGATTGATGGTCACCTTGTGCGTGTACATAAGTGGAAAACCAACATTGATACTACTGAAAGCAAAATTAGACAAAAGCGGACTGAATGGATTTACCGTCATAGTGCGGCTGACAGCATTGCTAAAATCGAAAGGAATTTTGGAAAATTTTATCTGATTTACAGACAAGGCGTTGCCAAAAATGGTATCGCCTGCCGGAGTCTCCTCCAGATAACAAAAATAAAGATCTATATCTTGCGATGCAGGTGCCAAAAATGGCTGATAAATTTGTCCACCTCTGACTGTATCAATCCTTTGATTGCTCTGATTGGGCAGATAAGCCAATAGACCAATTCCGCTTGGCTGCAAACTGCTCTGTGTTGGATTGGCACCGAAAATATCCTTTGCGCCCGAATCGATCCATGCACCAATTTTATCCTGAATATGCTGCGGTAAAGCATTTCCGCTCGAAGGCATCCGCTCGAAATTTGGTGGATTGTGCTCACTGATACGTTTCCAAAGCATCGATTTTGTTCTGTCTCCCGGAAAGACCCGAAACTCTAGTGGATTGCTGGGATAATTTTTCACAATACCATGTCTGACAAGGGTATTATAGGCACTTTGTACCGTTCTGAAATCGGGTTCGAAACTGCCATCGTGGCAACCTGGAACATTACATGACTTTGATAAAATATGATGGTGCAATCCCAAAAAGGTACTGGAATCGATATCTATCTGTGGAATCTGATTGCTTGGATATGTAAGCGTATCGAATGGATTAAAGGGCATTGGCGGCTCTTTATCACATCCCGATGGCACTGTTAATATCGCTGCTAGTAAGGCAATTATGAAAATGAAACTTATGATGCGCATCTCTAAATTTGAAAATTTGGTAATTTGAAAATCTGAAAATGAAAGAAGAGTTATTTAATTGCTTGTCAGCTGGTTAGGTGGTAACTGGTATGCTGGTAGTTGGTAATTAGACAAAAAGCTTGCTAGCTAAACTGTCTGTAAGTCTTGCGTCTAATAGTCTAGCGTCTTTTAAACAAAGGCTTGCAACAAAGGACTTCCATTCAAATAGCCTCCGGGAATATCAGGTAAAAATCCAAGAATATGCGCAATGGTCGGTACTACATCAATTGCCTGCCCTACAGGATTTGACACTGAACCAACAGTTTGATTTTGAACAACTTTTCCGCTGGGGCCTACAACCATGGCAAAAATTCTTCTGGAATTATCATCACCGGTATGGTCAATTGCTCTCAATCCATTGTTATCGACAATATTATTTGGCTGTAAATTTCTGCCATGTTCCGGCATACAAATCATGATGGTATCATTAGCCAAAACTGGGTCGCTCTGAATTTTATTCCAAAGCCAGCCTATACCGTAATCGGCAGCATGGAGCGCTCCAAGATGCGAAGAATAATTCTGGTGACAGATATCGGAATTAAACGTATTGATCACCATCAGCTCTGGCTTGAAGGTTTCCATCACCTGCCAGGATGCAGCGATGTTGATGAGGTCGCCTGTCAGAAAATTAGGATTATTCCCCGGCGTAGGCAAAGGCAGCTGTCCTGTGGATGCCTTATCGACTGTATCTAATATAAACTGGCGAATCAGATCTCTATCACCATCCGTATTGAAAATTCCGGGTAAATCGGCAATAGTTTTATCGAAATTATTATTTAAAAAATTCTTGATTTTATTGATGCGTGCCACATCATCGGGCTGATAATTGACAGCCTGATTGAAGGCAGTAAGACCCAGTTCCAAAACCGATGCCGGACGAAGATAATTTGCTCCATAAGTTGGTCCATAAGAAGGGTGCGCACTATAATTCAGCGTGGTATAAGGCCCCAGTCCCTCCGATAACCACCAGGCATTCAGCGCAGATTCACCCGGACTGTTGTGTTTGCGGTAATATTCAAAAATAGTCGGAAATTCAGGATTTGTATTGAGATTCAAACCCGTTTCGGTGTACCTGCCGGTAATGGCAACCGTATGACCATTGTAATGCCCTGTTGGTCCCTGTGCATAGCGCACTTCCTTAAAAAGTGTTCCTTTCTGCTGAAGCGGATTAGTAAGAATGGGCGTCCAAGGCGTATGTACAAGCTGGTTTGTGGGTGTAGCGCCAGTAAGCATATTGGGCATGATATTTCCGCTGGATGAAAATCCACTTTGTGCTGAAACATATAGTTTATCTACCGTTTCTTGATTTCGGAGTCCGCCGGCAAAAAGCACAAAAACAACATGATTTACAATTCGGGTGCCTGATGCAGCAAAAAGCCGCCCTGTTGGCAGAATATAAGGCGCAGCAATACTTGCTGTAGCAATCAGGCCGGTATTTTTTATAAAATCTCTACGCTTCATTTGTATGATTTTAACATTTTAATAAAACTTATACTCATTGCTCTCAGCAAAGGCAGCATAAATGAGCTTTGGTGTGAGTCCCGGATCATTTTCTATCTCTTCTTTCAGAAATTTTGCCTCATAAGGCGTTGGTTTTCTGAGATAAAAACGGATATAGGTTTTTTCCACAAATTTTGGAATGTCAGCTCTCATATCGGCATCCGTTGGGAGATTTACACCAGCAGAATTGACATAATTGTTTATAATGAGATTATCTGCAACCTGCTTGTCTCCTACTGCCATGCGTAGTTCACTCAACTGATTGCTTTCCTGCAGCGAAATACTCGTCTGAAAAAGGTTTGAGTAAAGTATTGAAATGAACTGAGCTGAAGATTTTTGCTTGTTCTTCTCACTATTGCTTTCATAAACCACTTCATTTTCTACATCGTAAATATAACGGTATTCCTTTTTACAGGAAAAGAAAAGCAGAATGCCTAAAATTGTTAGAATACTGTATTTCATAGCTTATTGTGTAATATTTTTAAAAACCGGCATATTCTTCCGTTGAACAAATCATTCGTTGTAAATCTTTTATGTTTTTGGAACCATTGGATAAATTCACAGTGTAGGCATTCATTTCAACTGAGTTTGGATTTCTGTTCAACAAATGTCTGTAGCTGTCAACAACCAGGCCCTCATAGAAACCGGAAATCGTGGAGATGATATTCAGAAAATCGTTCTTACTGCTTCCATCGCGCATGAAGACTCTGGCCGATTGTCCGTTCGACATGGTTTCACTATTGCTTAGTTCCAAATCGGTAGGCAGGCGTTTCAAATAATTTTCGAAACAGGCAATTACAAAATTCGTCACCCCCATATTGATCTGGTCGTACACATAGTTGTTTGCCATGCGTCTTTTGTATTCATTCAGACTGATGCTTCCGCTGTGGTAGGCATTTGAGGCATCACGAACTTGAGTCATTTTCAAAACCTCGTATGCCCAATAGGAAGATAAAATAGAATCACCGTTCGATACAGCCAATGATCTGAAATAATTTAGGCTGTTGATGACCTCTACATTGGCCAGGGAATCAAAAATATTGTCGAACATCGGAGCTATATAAATATTGTCGAACTGTTTGCGGTAATCGAAGCTATTTTGTAGTTCTGCAACAAAAGCAACTCTGGCTGATGAGTCCAATCCATAATCTTTCAATTGCTGAACCTTAGTGTCACGTTCGGCAGAAGACGGTTCTCTTCCGCTGATGTCAATGAAGGCTTTTATCACATAAGATTGAATCTGCAGTGTGGTAACCGATTCGTAGTATGGCACCCGGTTATCAGGGATGATAACATCCTCTCTTTTTTTGCAGGAATAGAGCAAAGTCATCAAAAACAACAACAAAAGCACTCGTTTAATCATAACATTTAGCATGGAATTATAAATTTGTAGGCGTTCAAATATAGGTTTTATTTCTTAATAATTCAAATAGTGAGCAGTGTTTTTAACATATCCAACATGTATCAATATGATTTTTTTTAAAAACATTACCCAACTTAATTTAAATTTATATCTTTGCGAAACTTTTATTAACACTTTTTAAAACCATTTTTACAATGCCATATCTGTTCACATCTGAATCGGTTTCGGAAGGTCATCCCGATAAAGTATCCGATCAAATTTCCGATGCGCTTATTGACAATTTTATGGCCTTTGACCCGACATCAAAAGTTGCTTGTGAAACTTTGGTGACAACTGGTCAGGTCGTATTGGCGGGTGAGGTTAAATCAAAACTTTATCTCGATGTTCAGGCAATTGCCCGTGAGACAATCCGTCAAATTGGTTATACCAAGTCTGAATATATGTTCGATGCCAATTCTTGCGGTATTCTTTCTGCCATTCACGAACAGTCATCTGATATCAATCAGGGTGTTGAGCGCAGCAATCCTGAAGATCAGGGAGCTGGCGACCAAGGTATGATGTTTGGTTATGCAACTAAAGAAACCGACAACTATATGCCATTGGCGCTCGATCTTGCGCACAAAATTCTTCAGGAACTTTCTCACATACGCAATTTTGAATCTTCATTGATTCCATATCTCAGACCCGATGCAAAATCTCAGGTTACTATTGAGTATTCTGATGATAATGTACCACAAAGAATTGACACCATCGTTGTTTCAACGCAGCATGATGAATTTGGTCCTGAGGCTGAAATGTTGGCAAAAATCAAAAAAGATATCGTAGAAATAGCGATTTCTAGAGTAAAAGCTAAATTGAAACCCGAACTTCAATTACTTTTCAACGACAAAATCACTTATCATATCAACCCAACCGGTAAATTTGTAATTGGTGGACCTCACGGTGATACCGGACTTACAGGCCGTAAAATCATCGTTGATACCTACGGTGGTAAAGGTGCGCATGGTGGTGGTGCTTTCTCTGGAAAAGATCCATCAAAAGTTGACCGCTCTGCTGCCTATGCAACACGTCACATTGCTAAAAATCTTGTAGCTGCGGGTCTATGCGACGAAGTATTGGTACAAGTTTCTTATGCAATTGGTGTTGCCAAACCTTGTGGTTTATATGTCAATACTTATGGCACTTCAAAAGTAAATATTACTGACGGAGAATTAGCCGATAAAATCAGCGAAATCTTCGATATGCGTCCTTACTTTATCGAACAGCGTTTGAAATTGCGCAATCCTATTTATCAGGAAACTGCTGCTTACGGTCATATGGGCCGCAAAAACGAAGTAGTTACCAAAACTTTCAAAGGTCCCGACGGAACAATCGTTACTAAAGAGGTTGAACTCTTTACCTGGGAAAAATTGGATTATGTTGATAAGGTTAAAGCCGCTTTTGGTTTATAATCAAAAAGATAATTTCATATACCCTAAAGGCTGCCATTGGCAGCCTTTATTGTTTACTGAGCTTAGTTTTTCAAATTTTATCATTTCATATAGAATCAAACAAAAACATTTTTAACAGTTTTGTTAATTGCTAAGTCATTTAATAATACTAACTTTAAGCTCAATAAGATTTTTAAAACATGAAAGAGCAAATAATATTATTTTTTGAAAAGCTAAACCATTTCATTGCTGAGAAAAATGAATTTGATTTCAGCGGCTTGTGGAATGCACAAAGCTATGGTAAAAATGTAGGCGGACCAGAGGCGCTAAGTGGTGAGCATTTATTTTATGAGCTTAGCGACAATGATTTGTTATTGGAAACAGATACAGATTTTGAATTAAATGAAAATAGTCAAAACCAATTAGTTGGCACATATTTAAAAAAAGAAAACAGTTCAGTTGACTATATCTATATTGTGCTTGATACTTCTGAACCCGATTTTAAAATAATTGCTGCAAGCCGCTCTAAAATTGAGATGGAGGCAATCATCGAACGAAAACTTCCCGTCCCTGTTTCAATTCAGTCAAAAGAAGAAGATACTATTCTTGAAATTTCTCAGGAGGAAATTTTTGAAAAATATTTCAGCGATATCAACAGCACTTTAAATCATCATGCTGAAAATATATTTGCAGGCTATTGGGCGGAAAAGGCCTATTTTCATAATTTGAGCGGCGAGGGAGGTTTATCCGGCAAGGAACTTTACACTTTAGCAACGAATGCAAACTGGCAATTGAATCCTATATTTGAACTCAGTACTTTTTTCGAAAAGCCGGATGCCATCCTGATACACCTGAGTATTTGGCTAAAAGCATTGGAAATGGAAAAACCGGGGGATGA
The DNA here is from genome assembly GCA_945888475.1 of Saprospira grandis DSM 2844. Taxonomy (GTDB): domain Bacteria; phylum Bacteroidota; class Bacteroidia; order Chitinophagales; family Saprospiraceae; genus Saprospira; species Saprospira grandis_C. The sequence continues at coordinate 7,172 of CAMDAB010000076.1, forward strand.
GGGACTATTGCTTTTGATAAAAGCAGAAAACAAAATTAAAATTTTAGGTTACGGGACAGATTTATCTTCTATGCGTCATTTATACCTAAAATACATGGAAGGTAGTGTCTTATAAATTTTCAATAATTTTTTTTACAACATCCATCGGATCAATTGTTTCCATACAATTTTCAGTGCCGGGATGAACTTTACTACCATTCACCGAACTTGGTAATGCTGGGTATTTGATACGGTCAGCACAGATAGCATTGTTTGGATTTTGTCGCCAGCCATAAAAACCCAGAAAAGGATGTGTAGCACCCCAAAGTGAAACTACAGGTACTCCCAGCATTGATGCCAAGTGCATATTGGCCGAATCCATGCTCAACATTAGTTTGAGATTTGACATCAATTCCAATTCTTCATTCAAATCCAATTCATTTGCAATAATCGTAATTTTACCCTGATTTACTGTTTTAAGTTGCTGTAGTTTTTCTAAGTCGGATTTGCCACCAAAAAGATAAATATGCATATTTGGATACTGAACAAAAAGCTGAGTAATCACCTTCTGCATGAGCTGTAATGGGTAGGTCTTAGCAGTATAACGGGCAAAGGGAGCAATACCAATTGCTGTTAGATTTTCCGATTTTGAAAACAAGTACATAGTTTTCTGTGAAAGACGAAAACTCGGATAGGTCATTTCGGAACTTAAATCTAGATCGAAACCCAAGGCTCTGAACACATCGGCATAACGCTCGAAAGTGGTTTTTAACTGATAAAGCTTTTTTTGGGGATTATTTGCGCAAAGCTTTTTCTTATCGCCTCTACCCTTCTCAATTGATTTAGTTGGAACAGCAAGCCTGAACTTTAAAAAGAATTTTAAAATTTTTGAGCGTAATACACAATGTAAATCAGCAATATAATCGGGTTTAATTTTTGCAATAGCTACTGACAATTTAAATATGCCTGACAGACCTTTATAGTTTTCTATAGTATCGACCGAAAAAAAGGCTGTTCTTGGTAACTGTCTAAACAAAGCTTCAAATTCAGGACGCGAAACTACAGTAAGTTTTAGATTAGGATTCTGCAAAAGCAACAGCGCTAAAACTGGTATAGTCATAACAACATCTCCCATAGAACTGAGTCGGTACACAAGGATATGCTGCTGATTTTCTGCCATTTATTTCTTATTGTAAAGTATTGGATTCAACTGAGGGTCGTTGTACATTTTTAATTGTCGGTAAACCTTCATTTTTTTTGTTCCAGCAGCAATATCTTCTAACAGATCGTCGATTGAGGTAGAAAGATCAACTCTTTGTTCCAGCAGAATGTTTAGTTTTTGAGTGCAGAGCGCTTTTTTAGCTTCATCGATGTCTGTCCTCAAAGCTTCAATTTTCATGTGGTAAATCTTTAACGCCAAAATAGAAAGTCGGTCAATAGCCCAGGCCGGACTTTCTGTATTTACTTTTGCGCTCTCAACAACTGATGTATTTTTATAAATTTCTAAAAAATAATCATCCAGTTGCTCTACTTTATCAGTCCGCTGCTGGTTCAAACGGTCGATAAGTCTTTTGTATTGAATACCTTTTTGAGCTTCAATATCGGGATCGCGTACTAAATCCTCTACATGCCATTGGACAGTATCGATCCAACATTTTTGATACAAGAGCAAATCCAACCTATCCTTGTACGGATTGTTAAAATCCTGGTCAATAGCATCGATGATATGATAATTTATGATCAAATCATCAAAAATAAGGTTGGCATTATGACTAGAGAATTGCTGCATAAAAAAAGGCTTTCGCTGAGAAAGCCGGGCGTTTATATGATTTTAATTTTTTTCACCTTCTTCTTTTCTGCGGTTCAGCTCGTCGCGAATCCTGGCAGCTTTTTCATAATCTTCTTCTTCGAGTACAGTTTCAAGCATTGTCTCTAGCTCTTCTGTGCTGTAATCTTCTATTCCTTTTTCCTTGGGTTGCTGTCTGCGGGTTTTTGCTTTTTGAACTTCTTTTTCGGTGTCTTCTTCCAAAATTATTCCGGCCTGATCGAGTATAAATTCATAGGAGTAAATCGGACAGCCAAATCGTACGGCTAGGGCCAGCGCATCAGATGTTCTTGAGTCAACTTCAACCTCTTTGCCGCCTTGAATAAAAACGAGATTAGCATAAAAAATGCCATCAACAAGGTTATTGATGACAATTTCTTTTAAATCAATTCTGAAAGTTTCTACAACATTTTTGAACAAGTCATGCGTCATTGGACGGCTGGGAGCCATACCTTCCATAGCAACTGCAATAGCCTGAGCTTCAAACCCTCCGATAACAATTGGCAATCTTCTGCTTCCCCCCTGTTCTCCCAAGACAATTGCATAATTTTGAGTCTGTGCCAGTGTATGGGATAAGGCTACTATTTCAAGTTCAATTTTTTTCATTCGGACAAATCTTCTGGAAATTTATAATAGATTTTTCGCTGCGCAAAATTAAATATTTTTAACCGTAATTTGAAATTATCACATAAAAAAAGCACTGCCATTTTTCGACAGTGCTACAATATGATTACTCAAAAAGGATTAATTCTGAGCAGATTTCAAACGGCGAATTGCATCGGTGATTTTTGGTACAACATCGAAAAGGTCTCCAACAATTCCATAATCGGCAGCTTTGAAGAAAGGAGCTTCGGGATCGTTGTTTACCACTACGATTACTTTACTTTGATTTACACCTGCAAGATGTTGAATCGCACCTGAAATTCCAAGCGCAATATAAAGTGTAGGCCGAATTGCAACACCGGTCTGACCAACATGCTCGTGGTGAGGGCGCCAGTGCACATCGGCAACTGGACGAGAACAAGCAGTAGCTGCACCCAAAATATTTGCCAATTCTTCAACTATACCCCAATTCTCAGGGCCTTTCATACCACGTCCTGCCGAAACCACCATATCGGCTTCGGGAAGCGGAACAGTACCGGTTACAGTATTCAATGATTTCACCGTCACACGACCAGAAGCGGCACTTACTGTAAGATTTTCAACAACAGCATCTGCGCCTACAACTTCAGGGCGGAAAGTATTAGCTGCGATGGTCACCACATTTTTGGGACCGCTCAGCTCATAGCTTGCGTAGGCTTTGCCCGAGAACACACCTTTGCGCACTCGAATAGCCGAACCTGAAACTTCAGGCGTAGTTATCACTGCAGAACAAAGACCGCCATCGAAACGAGCAGCAAGACGACCAGCCAAAGATTTACCCGATGAAGAATGCGCAAAAACTATCAAGGTTGCAGAAACCTGCTCGGCCGCCTGTGCAATAATTGATGCGTAAACCTGGGCGTCGAAGCTGTTGGATGCTGCTACATTATAAACTTTCGTTGCGCCATATTTTCCCAATTCGGAAGCTCCATCTGCATTTCCGATTGTTAGGGCTACACAATCGGTACCCATGGCCTTAGCAGCCTGATAGCCGTAAGCTATAGCCTCCTGCGCACTTTTTTTGATACTGCCTGTAAGACTTTCGGCAAAAACTAAAACTGACATATATTTTAAAATTAAGATAGTTAAGGAAATAAAATTAAATCACTTTAGCTTCGTTGTGAAGCAGATTTACCAATTCTTCCACATTGTCGGCAGAAATCATCTTACAGCCTTTTTTCTCGGCCGGGTATTCATACTTTACGATGGTAGTGACGGCTGCAACTGCTTGAGCCGGAACAACTTTAATTGGTTTAGTTTTCGACATCATAATTCCTTTCATATTAGGAATTCGTTGCTCTGCCATACCTTTTGCTGCAGAAATTACAAATGGTGTTGATAGCTCAACAGTTTCTTTACCACCCTCGATATCACGGGCAACAGTGGCAAGATTTCCATTCATAGTCAATTCCGAACCGTAAGAGACAAAAGGCAAATCGAGTAGTTCCGACACCATTGAAGGCACTTCAGATCCATTGTAATCGATGGTTTCTTTTCCAAAAAAGATAATATCATAGTTTTCTGTTTTAGCATGAGCAGCAACTTGTTTTGCAACAAAAAGTGCATTTTGGGCTTCAGCATCAACACGCACCGCACTGTCAGCACCTATCGCCAGGGCTTTGCGTATTGTTGGCTCATTCGAAGCCAAACCAACATGCAATACCGTAACATCACCACCAAGCTGTTCTTTCAATTCAATGGCACGAACCAGTGCATACCATTCATCATAAGGATTCATAATAAACTGAACACCATAAGCATCCAACTGTGTTAGTTCACCGTTGAACTTAATTTTTGTGGTTGTATCGGGAGTTTGGCTGATACACACAAGTATTTTCATAATGATTAAAAATTTAAACTTTTATAATAAGATTTAAAGCGTCTGTTTTGAATGCCAAATATAACCTATAAAGCGTTAATATAAAAATGAAAAAAACTTTTTTTTAGAATATCAACTATTTATAAAACAATAGTTAAGAAAAAATGTCCTTTAAATTTTTACCATTTTCCTGCTCAGCAAGTTTCCATTTTTTCTCCTGCACGCGCGAAATGATTAAGTCAACCGCATCGGAAATGAGTTGATTAACCAATTTTTTCTGATCTACACTCATTTCATTTTCAGCAGCAATTATTAAATCCAATACAGCCGATACGATAGTATCACTTATTTCTGATTTATCATCTGAGGCTAAATCTTCGGTAATCCGGTCAATTACCCCAAAAGTAATATCGGCTACTGCCCTGTAAATACTGTCGGTTATTACAGCACCCAAAACAGGGATTTTTTCGAAATTTCCAACTTCTTTGTTAGCCTCAATTGTTTCTTTAATTATTTTTCTGAGATAGGTCTGAATATCGCTTCTGTGTCTGTTGTAATTTCTACCAATTCCACTTCTAACATGCAGTGCTGCCCAATCTGCTATTTCTTTGCGGTATGGCTTTACCACATCTTTTATAATAACTGATGCAATAGGTTCTCCCCTTTTGATTTCAGACTTAGCCTCTTCTAAAAGATTTACGGCAACACGGTCAGAAATTTCTTCAACCAATATATTGTAATAATGAATCATCTGTCTATAAACTGCATAATCATTAAGGTTTATAACCTTCCAACGGTGTAGCTTATATAACAAAACAAAAATTCGGATAAAACGTAAGATCCTGAAGGAGCTCGTGGGAATGCAGCCTAAAACATCGTACCAATGGTATATCGGGTAAAAGAACCATTTGTCATAGGTTTTGTAAACAACAGCTAAAAACCATCTAAAAAACAATTCTCCCAGAAAGATTGAAATAAAAATCGAGGATTCGTAAATCAGAAAATTCTGACTAATATGCGTTGCGTACCAATTGGTAAAAGATGGCATAAAATGCCCCAAAAGTGATTCGCGAATTATTTTAACGTCGAAAAGACTATTGAATGCGATGAGCGATATATCTATTATGACTAGAATAATCATAATGACATCTAGCGCAAAGATTATTTTTTGGCCAAAACTACTTTTTTGCTGATCTGACATTTTCAGGTATTGAAATCGGACAAAACTGTAACCGGGTTAGTTCTAATAAAAACTTTGAAATTATAATCGAAAGGATTATTTTCATCTTTTTCATACTTTTCCTCCGATAGGAGTTTCCATTCACTATCGACTAACTCAGGAAAAAATACTGTGGCATCCGTAATTTCAGTATCTACTTCTGTATAATAAATTTTATGTGATACGGATAAAGCCTGACGGTAAACTTCGCCACCGCCAATAACAAATATCTCTCTTTCTGTCAATTTGAGTGCATAGTCTACAGCGTCCAAAAAAGATGAAAAAAGTAAAACACCATCTTCTACCTTAAAATCTTTGTTTCTACTGATTACGATGTTAATTCTCTTGGGTAGTGCTCTGCCAATCGATTCGTAAGTTTTGCGGCCCATTATAATGATATGCCCTGTAGTAATTTTTTTAAAATACTTTAAATCTGCCGGCAAGTACCATGGAATCTGGTTTTCACGACCAATTGCATTGTTTTTACTACAGGCAACTATTGAATTTACGCTCATTTTTTTAGATTTAAAAGGGATAACCAACCGCCAGAACAAAATTGGTATTTCTCCAATCAAATTTCCAATAAATTGGAAAACCTTTGTCGTCGGTATAATATACAAAACCATTCTGATCTTTACGGGAAAATCCAGAAGGATTCCTAATTGGCGTTGCAAAGTCGAAGCGCAAAACAAAGAAACTAAAATCTAATCGAAGACCTGTTCCTATGTCCATCGCTAACTCGTTTATAAAATCAGCATTAAATACACCATCTTCAATATTAGCGTAAGGTATTTGAGGCGAAAAAATATTGTATTTTTTTGCATACCAAATATTGCCAATGTCAGCGAATAATGTTGTACCTATCCAACTATTAAACATTAATCGATATTCAATGTTCATTTCTAACCTGATGTCACCCAATTGAAACTGAGCACCATCTTCAGATCTTATTCGACCTGGACCTAATTGACGCATGGCCCAACCTCTCATACTACTAGGCCCACCCAAAAAGAATTGTCTTGAGTAAGGCACTCTTGCAGTTTTATACACTGGTACAGCTGCACCTGCAATAAGTCTTGTTGCTAAAATATGTTTTTTTGCAATTTTGTATGTGTATCTTATTTCAAATTCATTTTTGTAATATTGAGAGATTAAAGTGTTGAAAAGTTCAAGGTCTTTTTGAGTAATAAGATTGTAAATTAGAGCGGAATTACCTGTTGTTTCCATAAATTCACGAATCTGTAAACTATGGTTTCTACCAAGATTTGGTGTAAATGTATATGTAAAATTAATACCCGGAAGAAAATATTGCTCTTTCAAACTTGCCCACAAGGCGAAATTGCTCTCTTTCAATCGCACTTCAAAACCAGGATCAAGAATTGGTTCGAGCGTAAAATTCAACATAAATGGATTGAATGAAAATTTGTGAATTCCATTTTTTCTTTGCCAGTCGTAACCAAAAAGTGCATCGAAAGAACTTACCCTGAAATCGATCGATTGTTGAAGATAATGATATGCAAATGAAACTCTTGTTTTAGGTTTTTCAACACTTAATGTCCAGTTTCTAAATCCGATTATCTTTGGGTAAACAAGATTGAGACTACTATTGATATCAAGTAGATCTATCCAGCCAATTAACCCTTTTACATTACCTGAATTGGCACTAATTGCGCTAAAATTGGTATTTACACCTCCTTCAATGTTGAAAAGAAAAATCTCGGCACCTTTGAAAATATTTCTGTTCTTGAAATTAACATTTAAAGCTAAACCAGCGTTGGAAGAATTTGTCATGGAATTGACATCAAGATCAGCACCTAAAGATTTTTTCTTAGCCTTTTGCATGTATACATATGCGTCAAGTTCATTTTTTGTACCCAATTTGGACGGAATATATTCAACCCTTGGAAACCTGAATATTTCAAGCTCCGATAAGTTTTTAACTGTTTCAACTCCAGCATTGTATGTATAAAGAGAACCCGATTTGATTTCCACAAAACGACTGATAACATTATCTTTGATTATATAATTCTCCTTCTTCTTTTTTGCCAGATCTTTTATTTTTTTCAAAGAATCAGTTTCCAGTGATTTAGCCGACTTTCGTAAAACGATCTGTATGGGTATATCTTCAGGGTCAATTTCGGAATAGGTTTCATGGCTGTTTCTAATAAAACGTCTTTTGTAAGGATTCAACTCAACAAGATAGCGGAGAGAATCGGCAGGATTGACAACCTTGAATTTATAATTTACAGACGATTTTATAAAAGCTTTATTTTTATCCGTTTCAAAATTCAGTTGTAAACCATTCACTGTTTTCAGCTCCATACTACCTTCAGCTATGGAAGAAGATCCGTTTTTGATTTTTTTCATAGAAAACCAATAAGGATGTTTAGCACCAGAAATCAAAATAACATTGCGATCGGTTTCATTGTTAATTTCATTGAAAATATCCATGTTTTCATTTGCATAAATATTCAAGCTAATCTTCTTTCCATATTGCTGAAAATTTGATTTGTACAAATGAGATATTTCAGCATTTTTTCTCGGCGGCCTTAAAGCTATATAGCTAGAATCCATCTCATACTTGCGACTGTATTTATGTAATTCAATCTTTGGTTCGTCTAAAACTATATATACATTTTTGATACTGTACTGGGTATGAGCTTTCACAGTGTCTGAGGGAGTGTTTACGTTGACATAAATTTGCACCCTTTTTTCTCCCTGTTCTCCCATTTTCCTAGACTTTTGCTTTCCAAAAAAACCCTTATATTCAACAACATCCAATTTTGTAGCGTTCGTTGTATCAGCAAAAAAATTGATGTAATTCCAATTAAAATTATAATATCCGCGATTACGGATCTCTGATGTAAGCCTTGTTTTTTCCAATTGAAAATTTGTTTTATTCATTGTCTCACCCTTTCTAAGATCTGATTCTGATGCAAGTTCATTCATGATTGATGCAATTGATAGATCTTCTGATTGAAACACAACAGTATCAATAATAATTGGCTTTTCGGTAGAATAATGATAGGCCACAAAAGCTTTGTAATTTTTATAATTTACTTTATACCCAACTTTAGCATCAAGGAAACCTTTTTGAATTAAATAATTCTGCATAGACTTGACTGTCTGTTCTGCCTTAGTGGAATCAAAAATTACAGGGGCTTCTCCGATGCGGTTCATTAAAAATTTTCTAAACTTACGAGGTTTAGAATTTTTTCTTAATTTAGTGATGGTATCTGCCTTTATACCGCCTTTTATCCATTCCCCCTCTGCCCTTTCCCAATTGAATTTCTTATCATATCTGTATTTAACCTTCATGGTATCAGACAGATTATAAATATAGAGATTAGGCCTGCTTAGTAAAAAAGTACGATTTGGTTTTTGTCTGAGCATGGCATACATATCATAGTACATATTACTAGACAAATCGCTTTCCAAAAAATAATTTTGTGGGTAGATTAAAACTGAATCAGCACAGACTATTGGATTATTTTTTTTGGAATTAAGTTTAGCTTTGTTGATCAGTATGCTGTTTTTTACAAGCAGATGTTCGTCATAAACCTTTTTTCGCTTATTGTTTAGCCCAGAGTGAGCTTTTAGATATAGCTGTGGACTGTTACAGGCTGAAAGCACTAACAGTAAAAAAACACAGTTTATGATTAGAATAAAAAAACGCATCCTTTGATAAAATTGGATCTTAATTATGTTGTAATTTTATATTCGGTTGTAATTTTACAAAAATTCCATAACAATATGTCACTTTCGAAAAATCAAATTAAATATCTGAGCTCACTTCATCAAAAAAAATTCAGGGATGAAACCGGTCATTTTATAGTTGAAGGCGAAAAAATTGCAAATGAACTTTTATCGCAGCAAAAATTTAAAATAGTATCATTGTACGCACTTGAAAATTGGATTGAAAAAAATAAGTCGCAATTGACAAATTTAAAAATTCAATTTCATAGCTGTAGCGAAAAAGATATGGAAAGAATTTCAACGCTTAAAACGGCTAGTCCTGTACTTTTTGTACTTAATAAATTAGATTTAGCCATTTCAGATCCTTGTAAAAGGCAAAATTTAATTTTAGAGAGCATACAAGATCCAGGTAATTTTGGAACAATTATCAGAACAGCAGATTGGTTCGGTATTGAGAATATATATTGTTCAGAAGATACCG
>CAMDAB010000077.1 GCA_945888475.1 Saprospira grandis DSM 2844
CATTCAAAGTTACATCCATAATCATAAAGGGATGAATCCTTAGTGTTGTTTCCTGTTCTGCTAGGAGATTGTACCAATTAAATGACCTTGAAACAGATGCCCTGAAACCGGGAATTTCGGCATATCCCATACTGTATTCATCACTTATACCCAGTTCAATCAAATTGGCATAGGTTTCGGGGAATTTGAGTTTTAAAAAATGCTGTCGACTACATTTAATCTTAGTTTCGGATATTTCCTCCAAACGTTTTTTTTCAATCCCAGCTTTGTTTTTAATTGAATTCGAAGCGTAGGATGGATGAATTCCGATTTTATATTTTAATGCAGTTTCTGCAATTAGTTTTCTAAACTCCTTATTGCTGTAATGGGTATTCTTATCAAACTGACCGTAATCACCGAGCAGCCAGAAAAAGATGGGTTTTTCGATGGTTTTGTGCAATGCATCAATCTTAGAAAAGCTAAAGTAAGGGTCTGGTCTTTTAGCATAAAGTACAAATGAACGTTCCTTTAAAGCATTCAGATTAAATGTAAAGAGGTCTTTCAGATAAGCACCCAATGTCCTCCACAATGGTTTATTCCGATAAGCCCAGGCATAATCGATATCGAAACTGGGCTGAAAAGAATACTTTTTGGACTCTGGGAAATCTGAGTTTTGATAGTATTTGTATAAATTTTGCCTTAACTCCATTGCCCATAAATCGATAATGGGCATATCCAAAAAATCATGTCTGAAAGCAAAACTCTGATTCGCTGTAAATCTGCCATGTTCATCGGGCACAAAAGACTGATATTCTTCATAGCGTGAAAGAAGCCAGAAAGACATAGCAGCGAAATCGAAAGGCAAAATTGACCTTGAATCGCCATGCCGGTAAAAACAGGCTAACTCATTTTCAATATCAAAATCAATGGGCTTATCTTCATTTATTCCTGTTTGATAAAGCAGATTATTTGCTGAAGCTAAAAAAGGTATGCCATTTTCGAAAATATCATAACTTATTTTAACGCCTGGCTTTTGTTTGAATCTTTCAACATCTGTAAAAAAATCAACCTGATCAAATCCAAGAATATCTAGAAAGATAGTCCTGAATGTATAAGTAATTCTCGAAGTCTCAGACTTTAAAAGTATGGATAGGTGATATGGCATCCTAAATATTCAAAGAAAATAAAAAACGATTGCAGCAAGTTTACAAATTTAAGTGATTTAGTTATATTTGTCGCTCAATTAAAAGATTAGTATCATCATAATTAGAAAAAACAAATGGCAACTACATCCGACATCAAAAAGGGAATGTGTATTGAAATGAACCATGACACTTTTATTGTTGTTGAATTTCAACATGTTAAACCTGGAAAAGGTAATGCATTCGTAAGAACAAAAATAAGAAGTCTCATATCGGGTAAGGTCCTTGACCATACTTTTCCTGCCGGTCACAAGGTCGATGATGTTCGAATTGAACGCCGTCAATATCAATTCCTGTACGAACAGGAAGAAAGACTCAATTTCATGAATCAGGACACTTATGAACAAATCGATATCTCAAGAGAAATGCTCGATGGTGTAGAATTTTTGAAAGAAGGTGAAATTTGTGATGTAATTTTCCATGCTGTTAAAGAAATTCCATTGGCAGTTATGATGCCGCAGCATGTAACTTTAAAGGTTGTCTACATCGAACCAGGCCTGAAAGGTGATACTGCTACCAATACGCTTACTCCTGCCGAATTGGAAACAGGCGCAAAAATCCGTGTACCGCTTTTTATCAAACAAGGCGATTTGATACGTATCAATACTGAAACTTCGGAATACATGGAGCGTGTAAAAGCATAAACCATACAATTTTTATATTTCAATAAGAATACTTTCTTAATTCAATAAAACCAACTAATATGAAGTTCGAACAGATTAAAGAACTCATCAAAATGCTTCAGGAAACAAATATCAGCGAGTTCAAATACGAAACCTCTGAGTTAAACCTGAGCATCCGCACCAAAGATTTTCACAAAGTGAAAGAGGTGATGGTACAACCTACTATGTTTCAAGGAGCTCCGATGATGAGCCCACAAGTGCAGACACTACAAAATACTGCTCCTGCTTCGAACGAGCCTATAGTTGAAGTTAAAGAGGAAGCGCCAAAAGCTGATATAAAATATATTGAGATCAAATCACCCATGGTTGGCACCTTCTACCGTTCTTCATCGCCTGATAAACCTATCTACGTAAAGGTCGGGGATACCATCAATCCTGAAAGTGTGGTTTGTCTGATTGAGGCTATGAAACTTTTTAATGACGTTAAAGCCGAAGTAAGCGGACGTATTGTAAAAGTTATGGTTGAAGATGCAAGTCCGGTAGAGTACGAACAAGTTCTCTTCCTTGTTGAGCCGCTCTAGACGCTTCACTAAAACATATCTTCATCAATAAGTTTACAACTATGTTTAAAAAAATATTGATTGCCAATAGAGGCGAGATCGCACTGCGTGTTATTCGCACCTGCAAGGAAATGGGCATCAAAACAGTTGCTGTTTATTCTACTGCCGACCGCGACAGCCTGCATGTTCGATTTGCAGATGAAGCAGTTTGCATTGGTCCTGCTGCAAGTTCAGCTTCCTACCTGAATATTCCCAACATAATGGCTGCGGTAGAAATTACCAATGCCGATGCCATACACCCTGGCTATGGCTTTTTGGCAGAAAATGCCAAATTTGCCGAAATCTGTGCCCAGTACAATGTAAAATTCATTGGTCCAACTCCAACTCAAATCATGAAAATGGGTGACAAAATCACCGCTAAAGAAACCATGATTAAAGCAGGTGTACCTGTTGTTCCAGGTTCTGAAGGGCTCATAAGGGATGTAAAAGTTGCCAAGAAAAACGCTGTTGAAATCGGTTATCCGGTGATGCTGAAAGCAACCGCAGGTGGTGGAGGTAAAGGTATGCGCGTGGTTTATACCGAAGAGGAATTGGAAGGTGCACTGGAAGCGGCACAAAAAGAGGCCAAGGCTGCATTCGGCAACGATGGTATGTATATGGAAAAATTTGTTGAGGAACCCCGCCATATTGAAATTCAGATTGCAGGCGACCAATACGGAACCGTATGCCATTTGTCGGAGCGTGAATGTTCCATCCAAAGACGTCATCAGAAATTAGTTGAGGAATCTCCATCCCCTTTTATCAATGACGAATTGCGTAAAAGAATGGGTGAAGCCGCTATCCTTGCTGGAAAATCCATCAATTATGAAGGCGTAGGCACCATAGAGTTTTTGGTTGACAAACACAAGAATTTCTATTTCATGGAGATGAATACCCGTATTCAGGTAGAACATACTGTCACAGAAGAAGTTATTGATTACGACCTCATCCGTGAACAGATTAAAATTGCTATGGGTGAACCTATTTCGGGAATTAACTACTTCCCTACCATGCATGCAATTGAGTGCCGTATCAATGCCGAAGATGTATACAACGGATTCAGACCCTCTGCTGGCAAAATCACATCTTTCCACAGTCCAAAAGGTCATGGCGTTCGTGTAGATACCCATGTTTATTCCGGATATACCATTCCTCCATTTTACGATTCAATGATAGCAAAACTCATCTGTCGCGCCCGTACCCGCGAGGATTGCATTAACAAAATGAGAAGAGCGCTTGATGAATTTGTTGTTGAAGGTGTTAAAACCACTGTTCCCTTCCATCAGCAATTGATGCAGGATGAAAACTTTATCAAAGGCAACTTTACAACAAAATATCTGGAGACTTTCGAAATCAAGAAATAGCACTTTGCTATCTAAATACTAATGGCCCTGAAAAATTATTTTCGGGGCCTTTTTTTTATGTCATTTGTAAGAATTTTCTAAGATGTAAAATGTATCTCAGTATCTTTACTTATATCCAATAATGGTTCACTCATCTATATAAATAAGTCATTCTTCTCATTTATTAGAACGCAATAAATTTTTATCGTTTTTTTACTGAAAATTACTTCGTATGAAATATAACATTAGTGAAATATCGATCCACATTATAGCATGGCTATTCCTTTTGATGATACCATTTTCGACCTATCAGTCGATAAAATCATTTGCACCTATCGATGAAAATATCTCCTTCCTTCCTGTTGGTGTTATGAGCCTCACCTTAATTAGTATTTTCTATTTCAATTATTTTATTCTAATTCCTAAATTTCTCTTAACTAAGCGGTATTTAGTATATATTATTATATTTATAGCCAGTATTGCAAGTTCTTTTTTACTTTCTTTTGTCATTTTTAGTTTCATAGGGATAGATAGGCCAAGAATAGAAAATCTTGACCCTGCTTTCTCTAAAGTATTGCCAATTTTAAGGGCAAATGGCATACTAATGCTTATTGCATCTATTGTAACATCCATCTCTTTAGTTCTTGGAAATAAGATAAAACAGGTTGAACAAGAAAAAATATCGGCTGAACTTTCTTCATTAAAAGCTCAAATCAACCCACATTTTTTATTCAATGTACTCAATAGCATTTACGCTTTAGCTATGAAACGCTCTCCAGAAGCAGCTGATATGATAGAAAAGCTATCGAGTATGATGAGGTACTCTATGAGGGAAACTCAAAAAGATTTTATTTTATTGGAAGACGAGCTTAATCATATTCAAAATTATATTGATTTACATAAAGTTAGACTCTCAGAAAAAATTAAACTTGAGTATTCTGTTGAAGGAGATGCAAATACTTTGGAAATAGCTCCTATGCTGATTACTCCTTTTATCGAAAATGCGTTTAAACATGGTGTTAATTCGGAACAGGACAGTGATATAAGAATAAATATCCTTATTGACGGAGAAGAACTCTATCTGAATATCACCAACAACAAAGTAAATACACAGACAACTGCTATAGAAAAAAGTGGATTGGGCATAGAAAATACCAAACATCGCTTATTGCTCACCTATCCAGAGAAGCACCTGCTCAAAGTAAAAGATACCGATAAAACCTTTTCTGTTTCATTACATATTGACTTGAAATGATAAAAGCTATTGCCATAGATGATGAACCATTAGCACTGAATGTCATCAATTCTTTTTGTAGCAGATACGACTTTATAAGCCTGGAAAAAACTTTTACCGAGCCGAAGGAAGCCTTGAAATACCTACAAAATTTTCAAATTGATTTAGTTTTTGCAGATATTCAAATGCCCTCTATCAGTGGGTTGAAATTGGCAGAAACGATTGAACAAAATGTAATGATCATATTTACAACAGCTTTTAGTGAGTATGCGGTAAAAAGCTATGAGCTGAACGCTATTGACTATCTTTTGAAACCCATCAACCCAAAGCGTTTTGAGCAAGCAATTAATAAGGCCAATGAATACTACTATTACTTGCAAAAAAAAGAAATTAGCAACGAACAATATATTTTTGTTCGTGCCGATTATAGCTTAGTAAAAATTCCCCTCGACGATATTTTGTATATAGAAGGATTGGCCGATTATCTAAGAATATTTATTCAAGACCGCAAACCCGTTGTGGCAAGAATGACCATGAAAGACATGTTAGAAAAATTGCCCTCCAACGATTTTATACGTGTGCACCGAAGCTATATTTTGCCCTTTAGCCGAATAGAAGCTATTAGAAACAATACAATTATACTGCCTGCCAATATACAAATCCCAATCGGAAAAACTTATGTTGAAGATTTCTTCAAAAAGTACAACTGCTAAGCGCTTGAGCAGTTTTAAAACAGTCCATATAGTTTTTAATGACATTTTTTTTGCAGCAGCTGCAACCCTAGGGCATGCAGTAGCCTAGCTGTTCTATCTCGGTTCTACAAGAGAACTTACTACTACAATCAAACAGCTATTGACATTATCTCCTTTTCCTATTTTCCATTCTTCGGCACTTTACTGCCCTACTTCTCATAAATTTTAGCGGCTCATTTTGGGGTTGTACTTTTGTACTGTTCCTGATAAAACAAGTATCTTCAAAAGTATGAAGGTTGTTGTATTATGCCTATAATCAGGCTAAAAGGAATATAAAGTTAAACATAAAACATAAAAAATACCTTGCCAAACAATCACTCATAAAATATTATTTCATGCTAAAAATCAAATTATTATTCACAGCTTTATTCTTTTTACTACATGCAGGTATTGCGCTTGCGCAGCAAAAATATACGCTTAGTGGCACTATTTCGGATGCAGAAAATGGTGAAACGATGATAGGCGCAACTATATCTGTAAAAGACCTATCAGGTGTAGGCAGTGCTTGTAATGAATATGGCTATTATGCGATTACTTTAGAAGAAGGTAAATACACAATTGTTGTAAATTATATTAGCTACAGCACTCAGGAGCAGGTTATTGAACTCAACAAAAATATTGTTATGGACTTCAAGCTAAGTCCGGACACAAAAATCTCAGTTGAGGTTATTGTTTCTGCCGAGCAAGAAGATGATAATTTGAGAAACACTGAAATAGGTGTTGAAAAAATAGACATAAAAGAAGTTGAGAAGCTTCCTGTTATTTTTGGAGAAAAAGATATTTTAAAGACAATACAACTTTTGCCAGGTGTAAAATCGGCGGGAGAAGGGAACAGTGGCTTTTTTGTACGTGGAGGAAGTGCCGACCAAAACCTTATTATATTGGATGAAGCGCCGGTTTACAATGCCTCTCATCTTTTAGGTTTTTTTTCTACATTCAATAGCGATGCACTAAAAGATGTTACCATCATAAAAGGAAATCCACCTGCGCAATATGGAGGTAGGTTGTCATCTGTATTGGATGTCAAAATGAAGGAAGGAAACAATCAGAAATACAATGTAACTGGCGGCATAGGCCTCATTAGCAGCCGTTTGAGTATAGAGGGTCCCATACAAAAAGATAAATCTTCATTTATTGTTTCTGGGAGAAGGACCTATGCCGATATTTTTTTGAAGGCAACTGAAGATTTTAAAGACAATAAACTCTACTTCTATGATTTGAATGCAAAAGCAAATTATCGCATTAATGAGAAAAATAGAATTTTTATCTCAGGCTATTTTGGTAAAGACGTTCTTGGGCTTGGCGATGATTTTAAAACAGATTGGGGAAATGCGACAGCAACACTACGTTGGAACAACATTGTTTCACCTAAGTTATTTTCCAATACCTCTCTTCTCTTTAGCAATTATGATTTCAATATTAAGATTAGTGGGAATGTTAATGATTTTAATATCAATTCCAACATAAAAGATTGGAACTTGAAACAGGAATTTTCGCATTTCATAAACGAGTCAAATACGCTAAAGTATGGATTCAATATCATTCACCATCAAATTACACCCACCCGCTTTGAGGGCACAATTAGTAGTTCGGACAAAAAAAGTCGCTATTCGCTTGAAAACAGTGCCTTTGTAAATAACACAATGAGGCTAAACAAACGCCTAAACTTAGATTATGGCCTACGTTTTTCAATGTATAATATTCTGGGCGGAAATACTTATAATATTTTTGAAAATAGTATTAAAACCGATAGTATTCTCTTGGCAAATGGCGCTTTTGGGAAATCATTTTATAATATTGAACCCCGTTTCCAATTTAGTTATCTAATCAACAAAAGCAGCAGCATTAAAGGTGGTTATGCCAGAAATACCCAGCATCTTCATTTATTGAGCAACAGCACAAGTTCTACTCCAAGTGACCAATGGATAGGTAATTCCTATAATATAAAGCCAGAAATCGCAGATCAAGTAAGTTTGGGTTATTTCAAAAATTTCAAGGAAAATAATTATCAACTCAGCGTTGAGACTTACTACAAAAACTTACAAAACCAAGTAGATTATATAAATGGGGCAGATATTATAACATCGCCCGACCTAGAAAGTGAACTATTGTATGGGAAAGGACGTGCTTATGGTCTTGAGTTGCTATTAAAAAAAACCAAGGGGAAACTTACAGGCTGGCTCGGCTATACGCTTTCCCGAACAGAAAGGAAAATCGATGGTATCAATTATAACAATTGGTATGTCGCGCGCCAAGACAGAACCCATGATTTATCGCTTGTTGCCATGTATCAACTTACTAAGCGTTGGTCACTTTCAGGCATTTTCGTTTACAACACAGGCAATGCAGTCACATTTCCTAGCGGTAAATATAATATAGAAGGAAATACAGTTTTCTATTATACTGAAAGAAATGGATACCGGATGCCTGCCTATCATCGAATGGATTTGGGTGCCACCTATAGCAGACCTCATAAGAAAAAATATGAATCCTCTTGGAATTTTAGCTTGTACAATGTGTATGGAAGAGAAAATGCGTATACAATTACTTTCGAAGATGATCCAAATGACCCATCGCGAACAAGAGTAATACAAACAGCACTTTTCCGATGGGTTCCATCTGTTACTTATAATTTCAAATTTTAATAGCCATGAAAAAAATACTTGCAATACTTGCATCTGTTATATTATTAACGGCATGCGAAAAAGAAATCAACATAGACCTCAACAATGCTGATCCTAAAATTGTCATCGAAGGTGCTGTCAGCAATGCCGCAGGACCTTATTATGTTCGAGTGTCAAAGACGGTCAACTTTAGTGCGGGAAATGAAGTATCGCCTATAACAGGTGCTATCGTAAGTATTTCCGACAATCTTGGGAATACAGAAACACTTATCGAGGCTAGTCCAGGTTTGTATGCAACCAACTCAACTACTGGTGTTCCGGGAAGAACATATAATTTAAGTGTTTCAGCAGAAGGAGAAGTCTATATAGCCTCCTCTACTATGCCATTGCAAGTAGCGCTTGACAGTCTTATCTTTCTACCTTTTCTAGGCCCAGGAGGCGTAAATGTTTATGTAACAATACCAATGTTTACAGACCCTCAAGATTTTGGCAATAACTACCGTTTCATCCTTACAGTGAACAATGTAACAGATGATTCATACATTATTGCTAATGATAATTCGACAAATGGTGCTGCCAATCGGCGTCCTATTTTTAGTCCTTATGCCTTGATAGAATCGGCCGATTCTGTACAAGTAGAAATGAGATGTTTAGATCGTGCCAGCTATGACTACTTCTATACCTTATCTCAAATTGCAGGTAATGGACCAGGTGGTGGAACTACCCCTTCAAATCCACCCAATAACATCTCAGGCAACGCATTAGGAATCTTCTCTGCATATACGACTCAAACAAAAAAACAACAAGTTCCTTAGTGTTTTTAATCTGAAAGCTATATTTAATGGCCATTTTAAAATTTACTAAACTAATTGACGCTGTTGTCTTAGAAATCAAATTAGTTATCTAAAATTATACTTGACTGTATTTGTAATTTCATTCAAAACGGCAGTTCAGAATAATTTCTTCAAATTTTAAAAACATAGCTTTTCTAAAAATTCTGATGAGTTCAATATAATTAATTACATCAGTCTCTGTTTAAAAATGTGGGTGTACATCAACCAGCTCGATATAAATCACCAAAACTGTATTTGGTGGAATAATCTCATCGCCATAGTCATCGGTATAGCCTTTCTTTCCATAAGCCAGGCGAGAAGGCAAGATTAAAAAACCTTTAGTTCCAATTGTAAATTTGGGCATTCCCAACTGCAGACCAACAATACTTTCCGACAAAACAATCCTTTTGGTTTCGCCAAGATTAGTTGCTGTAAAACCAGTACCATCCAGTCCCCTAATGCTATAAACAGCCTCAACGGTTGAATTTGAACTGGGTCGGCCTCCAATGCCGTCGGCATCGGTAAAATAATGAAAGTAACCCGACTCTGGGTCTTCCGTAAAATAATTGACGCCATTGTTCTGAAGATAGCTTCGAATCTGATTTTTTTCGTCCTCCCATAACTCATCGCCTCTGCGATCGCAGGAGAAAAAAGTAATCAAACAAAAAACTGAGAGCAGATGGGCGGCTGTTTTCATAGGTATTTTTAATTTTCAAACTGTTCAAATTCAACAAATTGATTTTCTAATTTCAGGACTAATGCCTGCTTTAATTCATTGCTTAAGAAACTGTGACGAATACTGTTGAATGCAAATTCTTTAAAATCATCGTAACATAAATAAGGAAAATCGATGGCGAGTTTTTGAAATTGTGCCGCCAAGTTTGTATTCAAAACTCCAGGATCGTCACTTGCCACTACAATGGGTACTTTTGAACGATGATAAGATTCGAAAGGATGCTCATCCCCAAAAACTCCAAGAATAAATTGATTACTTTCGGGTAATATTTCAATTGCGACCGGCTTTTCAGACATTGTATCAAAGATATAATTTCTGTTCGATTCCGACATCAGATCTACCCCATGCCCTATTCTTTTGGCTCCTGCGACAGAAATCGCTTCAAAGATATGAAATTTTAAATGTTCATCCTCAACAAGTTTATCACAAAGTTCCCCAGCATGTAAAGCAAGTTTTACAGTTGGAAACAACTTGGATAGCCAGCGGCAGACACGCATATGCATACTATAATAACGAAGCGAAAGCTCGTCATATTCAGGTGCAACCAGATTTACCCCAACAATGTTATCCGATTCTGATGCCGTAGCGTATGAAAGTATCAATTGTCCCAAAACAGCCTTAGGGGGCAGATTCCGAACTGTATAGAGCTGAAATTTTAACTGTGTCGCTTGATTAGAGACTGAATCAATCCATGAATCACATAAAGTAACAGCTTCCTTTTTCAATTTATCCAATCCTTTTTGAGACAGATATTCTAAAAATGTCCTAAAATCAGCGTCAGAAGAATTTTCATCCAATGAGCCTTCATAATTTTCGGCTATTTCATAAATTTTTTTTGAAACAGTTGGGCATTCTATAAGCGTCTCTATATAAAGCAGCGAATCTGTTGCAGCCTCCTCCAAAATTTTATTTAACCAAAAAGGCTCATGCCCATTAAAGACAGGACTGATTTTAAAAAAAATATCGAAGAAATATTTTCCCGCATCTCCTTTCCCATCAAATCCGCAAACAGTCCAATTATCTTGACAAAATTGTTCCGCCTCTGAATGAAGCTGAAATTGTGCAGCCGGAATAGTAGATGCTTGCTCCTTTGTATAAATCCAGCCCTCGGCAGTATCAATCCAAAGACCAAGCTCCGCGGCTTTCTTTAAAATATCGGCAGGGCGCAGTGCCCCCAATGCATGATGATGAATATCTGCACCTTTGGGCATTTTTTTGAAAAAATTTAATAATTCATCCGGATTATTCCTGATGCGCTCTAAGTAATGGTTCATGTTTTATCCCTTATAGGGATTTTTTATTTTCAATAAATATTCCTCCATTCATGTGCTTCACGCGCTAAACGTTCCCTGTGAACTGGATCTGCAAGTAAAATAAGTGCTTTTGCACGTTCTTTCAAATTTTTTCCGTAGAGATTTGCAATTCCATATTCTGTAATAACAAAATGTACATCTGCACGGGTAGTTACTACGCCGGCACCAAGTTTCAGATTGCAGCTGATACGGCTTTCACCCTTACGTGTAAGCGAAGGTAGCGCAATAATCGGTTTACCGCAATAGGAACTGGCAGCAGCTCTTATAAAATCCATTTGTCCGCCTACACCCGAGTACATCAGCGTACCAATTGAATCGGCACAAACCTGACCGGTGAGATCTATTTCGATGGCAGAATTAATAGCAGTGACTCTTGGATTTTGAGCTATAATCCAGGGATTATTAACATAGGCTGCATCTAGGAGTAAAACTGCAGGATTGTCATCGATAAAATCGTATAGTTTTTTCGTGCCCATTGCAAAACTTGCCACAACTTTACCTGTATGTTTTGTTTTTTCTGAACCATTTATTACATCATTTTCCAATAGGTTTAAGACTCCGTCTGAAATCATTTCGCTGTGAATTCCCAAATTACGGTGGTTTACAAGGCAGGAAAGGACAGCATTAGGAATTGCTCCAATACCCATCTGCAGCGTAGACCCATCCTCGATAATCGAGGCAGCATATTCTCCAATCCTCTGTTCTATTTCGCCAATTTTTGCTTGTTCAATTTCGGGCAGCGCTTCATCTTTTTCAACGGCAAAATGAATTCGACTGATATGTATCGTCCCATCGCCATGTGTTCTTGGCATAAAGCGGTTAATCTGAGCAATGACAATTTCAGCATTTTCAACAGCAGCCAATGTAGTATCGACCGAAACACCAAGTGAGCAGAAGCCATGTTTATCGGGCGGAGAAACGGATATGAGCGCTACATCTAAATCGATATAATTTTTTCTAAAAAGATTTGGCGCCTCGCTCAAAAATATCGGGATGTAAGAACCCCTGCCATCTTGTACTGCTTTTCTGACATTTGAACCAATAAAAAGGGCATTCACTTCAAAACTTTCTGCCCATTTTTCATCCGCATAGGGTGCCGTACCTTCTGTATGCAATTGATAAATTTTGACATTTTTTAATTCCGGAGCCCTCAGCATAAGTGCTTCAATAAGTGCCTGCGGAGCAGCAGCGGCAGTATGTATAAAAATTTTGTATTTTGAGTGAACTTTTTCCAAAGCTTCAAGCGCAGTGAGCATTTTCATAGAGGAAATTATTATAATACAATACGTTAATATTTATTTAAAAAAATTATTTGTGGAACTACTATGCAAGTTCTATTAAAACTAATTATGAGTCCAAAACACTGATTTAATGCATTTTCGGCAGTATTTATACAAATATTTGCTTACTTTGCGACATTATTGTTTTGAGAATTGGCACGAAAGTAGTTTTAATCGAAATAGAATTTTATGATTTAAACACAGTACTAAACTTTTATTTGTAATCCTAACAAATACTTTGCTATGAAAACTTTATTCAACTCTTTAATGCTGACCATTTTCTGCAGCCTTATCGGTCAAGTTGCCTTACGTGCACAGGACGGTTATGGCGGACATTGGTTTTTAGGCCTTAATGGCGGCGCTGCATGGCAGCAAAGCGATGTAAAAACCATCGTCGGCGGCGGCGGCGGATTTTATCTGGGCAAAAATATTTTTTACAGCCCTACTGCACCCTTATCATTTGATTTGAGAATGCGGTACTTAGGGACACTGACTTATGGTCAAGATTTTCAAAAAACCGATATTACAGGTAGCACTCCATTCAGCAATCAAACATTAAATGGAGCAAACGGAAATCTTTCAAATCCGAATTATTCAGTTTCAAATGGTGGAAGTAATTTTGTTTTTCACAACCATAGAACTACATTTCATGACTTAGCCTTGGAGGGTAGATTAAATTTTGAAAATCTCAGACGCAAAAATCGTATCTGGCTTTCTCTTTATGGAGGTGTAGGTATCAGCTGGTACCGCGTTAAGTACGATCAATTAAATAATACTAGTGCATTAAACGATGAATATTTTTCATTGTACAATGATATTGACAGCCTAGAAGGTCTTAGCGAAACAGAAATTACAAATCGCCTGATAGATGGGCGTGATGGAGAGTATGAGACTTGGATGGATGGCTCACTAGCAGGTAAATACAAAGCTATAATCACACCTAATGTCGGTATCGAACTCGGCTATTGGATTACTAAAAATTTTGCGCTAGGGGTTGGTCATCGTGTAAACTGGACCTTCAAAGACGATTTTGATGGTGTCATCAGAGGCAATGGCAACAACATTCACCACTATGCCAATCTGTTTATGCATTTTAAAATTAGCGGAAATGCAAGCGGCGAAGTCATCAGAAATAACGACCATATCAATACCCCAGGAGTAGAAAGACCAACCGTAGATATAACTACGCCGAATCAATCACCATTCACAGTAACTGGCGGCACTACCCGCATCGCATGCAACATTCGCAATGTAGAAACCCGCAGTGGTGTGATGATGTATGTAAACAATATCGCTGTTGACAATTATAGTTTTAATCCCGGCACAGATATTCTCGATGCCTTTGTGAGCTTGAATATTGGTGCAAATACAGTTCGTATTACCGGAACAAATGCAGCAGGAACCGCCGAAGATAATGTAACCATTATCTATCAGCAAAATGTGGTGAATCCACCAAATCCTCCAATAATTAATACTACATCCAATCCACCGACAGTTAATATCACTCAACCAACGGCAAATCCATACAGCACACAAAATGCTTCGGAAAATATTCGTGCAACTATTACAAATGTTGCTGGAATGAACAATGTAACATTTACTGTTAATGGTCAGAACATTCGTAATTTTACACTTACTGGTACCTCTTTCAATGCAAGCGGCATTGCACTGCAGCAGGGAACTAATTCAATTTTAATTTCGGCAAGTAATAATGACGGAAACACGAGCGATCAGGTGAATATTATTTATCAACCCGCAGTTTCCAATCCACCGACAGTTAATATCACACAACCTACGGCAAATCCATACAGCACACAAAATGCTTCGGAAAACATTCGTGCTACTATTACAAATGTTGCTGGAATGAACAATGTAACATTTACAGTAAATGGTCAAAACGTTCGCAATTTTACACTTACTGGTACCTCTTTCAATGCAAGTGGTATTGCATTGCAACAGGGAACAAACAGTATTGTTATCTCTGCCAGCAATAATGACGGTAACGCGAGCGATCAGGTAACAATCAATTATCAAACGACGAATGCTGCTGCTCAGCCAACTGTAAATATAACCCAGCCTAGTGCCAATCCTTTTACTTCTGCTTCATCTACTGCAAATATCAGGGCTACTATTACCAATGTTCCAAGTAGATCGAATGTCAATTTCTTTGTAAACGGACAGCCGCAAAGTAATTTCAGTTTCAGCGGCACTAGCTTCAATGCCAATAATATTGCACTACAACAAGGTTCTAACAATATTTTAATTTCGGCCAGCAACCAGGATGGAACTGCTAGCGACCAGACAGTTATCAACTATCAGCCGGTCAGAACTGCTACCCCACCAACTGTAGTAATCACAAATCCGACTGCAAACCCACTTAATATCCAAGTTGCTAGTCAGAGCATCAACGCTACCATTACAAATGTCAGCAGTGCTGCCAATGTAAGTTTCACCATCAATGGTGTTGCAAACAATAATTTTACGCTCAACGGAACTTCATTTACTGCTAACAATATAAATTTCAGTCGTGGCACTAGTACAGTAATTATTACTGCTAATAATCAGGACGGCACAGCCAGCGACCAGACGGTTATCAACTATCAGGCAACTAGAATACCTACTCCTCCAACTGTTACAATTACCAATCCGACTGCAAACCCACTTAATATTCAAGTTGCTGGTCAGAACATCAATGCTACAATTACAAATGTAAGCAATGCGGCAAATGTTAGTTTCACTGTAAATGGTGTTCCAAACACAAATTTCACACTGAATGGAACCTCATTCACGGCAAACAATGTCATTTTTGGTCAGGGTTCAAATACTGTGGTAATTTCTGCAAGCAACCAGGATGGAACAGCAAGTGACCAGACAGTTATCAATTATCAGCCTGTGAAAGAAACACTACCGCCAACTGTTACTATCACCAATCCGACCGCAAATCCGTTGAATACTCAATCTGCCACACAAAACATCAGTGCCACTATAACAAATGTTCGCAGGGCAGCTAATGTAACCTTTACGATAAACGGAGTTGCCAATACAAATTTCACTTTCAGTGGAACTTCATTTACAGCCAGCAATGTAACCCTTAATCAAGGTGCAAATAACATTGTTATTACTGCAAGCAATACAGATGGAACTGCGAGTGACCAAACTGTTATTAACTATCAGCCTGTCAGCACACCCAAGCCTCCAACTGTTATCATTACAAATCCGGCCAACGAGGTTTCGAACAGCGGAGTAGCAAATGTGACGATCAATGCAACCATTCTGAATGTAAACAATGCATCGGGTGTAACATTTACTGTAAATGGTCAGCAAAATAATAATTTCACCCTGAGTGGAACATCCTTCAGTGCAAACAACGTACAGTTGAACGAAGGCAGCAACAATATTGTCATTCGCGCTACCAATCAGGATGGCAATGCGAGCGATAATGCAAGCATCACATATACCAAACCACAGGATGTCCGCATACCTACGCCTCCAACTGTTGTGATTACAAATCCATCTACTGAACCATTCACAACGAATAATGCTACAGCTGTTATCAATGCGACGATTACCAATGTTTCAAATGCACAGAATGTAACTTTCACTGTTAATGGACAAAATGTAAGAAACTTTAGCCTTTCCGGAACTAGTTTCAGTGCAAGTGGTATCAACCTGAATCCCGGTAATAACACTTTTGTTGTAAGCGCAACAAATAAAGACGGTAATGCAAGCGACAATGCAACGATTGTTTACAATGCTCCTGTACAGCCTCCAGTTGTTACCATTACATCACCTAGTACAAATCCATACAACTCAAGTACTAATACTACTTCTATAAGAGCTACTATTTTGAATGTAGCAAATGCACAGGGAGTAAGTTTCATGGTTAATGGCCAATATGTTACAAATTTCACTTTCACTGGTACCAGTTTCTCTGCAAGCAATTTACCTTTGAACAGTGGAACCAATAACTTCACTATTAC
>CAMDAB010000078.1 GCA_945888475.1 Saprospira grandis DSM 2844
TGGCAGGGAATAGTACCGCAAAAAGCACGTAAAATGGCATCCCGTTCGGTCGACATGATAACAAATAATCTGATTGATGTAGAAGAGCAGTTTGCCAAGATTAATCCAAAAGTTGTAGCAAAAGAGATGGAACCCCGTATGTTGGGGCTTACCAGACAAATATTCGAAGAAGCTATTTCTCAGGAAGTTCCTATGTGGAAATTACTATCGGCAAAACAGAAAGACCTTATTTTTCAAAGGGCTGTGAAGGAAATTCCAAAAGTTACTGAGGAAATAATGGAGGAGGTTAAAAACAATATCACTGAAATATTTAATTTAAAGAAAATGGCGGTCGACCAGCTTTTGCAAAATAAGAATTTACTCAATAAAATATTTTTAGATGTTGGCCACAAGGAATTTAAATTTATTGAATATTCTGGTTTTTATTTTGGAGCTCTTTTTGGTATCTTTCAGGCTATTTTATGGGTTCCTTTTCCCATTTGGTGGACATTGCCACTGAGCGGGCTCATAGTTGGCTACCTGACCAATTGGCTCGCCTTGAATCTCATTTTTAATCCGGTTGAACCAAAATATTTCCTTGGCTTAAAAATGCAGGGGCTTTTTATCCAAAGACAGAAAGAAGTATCGAAAGGCTACGCAAAAATTATAGCCGAGAACGTTATGACCATGCCCAAAATTTTTGATTCAATTTTTTATGGCCCTGCATCCGATAAACTCGTGAAAATCATTGAGAAACATGTGAATGAGGGAATTGATAACAGCGCTGGTTATTCCAGTGCGCTGATAAGGCTAACTTCAGGTTCGGCTAGTTACGATAGAGTTAAGAATATTGCTTGCCGACGCCTCGTTGAAGAAATTCCTGAACATATTCATCTGGCATTCGATTATGCAAAACAGGCACTCGATGTAGAGCACACACTCAATGAGAAAATGTCGGAACTCCCCCCGGTTGAATTCGTAGGTTTTTTAAGACCGGTCTTTCAGGAAGATGAATGGAAATTGATTCTGGTCGGGGCTATTTTGGGTATGATTGCCGGATTTTTACAAATACCGATTACCTGATTCCAACTTTTTTTTGTTTCAATCGTCAAAAGGTAGTTCAGTCTACAGGTTTCGACCTTAAATTATAAACATGTCTGAAGAAAATTTACAATTTAGTGATCAGGATTTGGTTTTTCATTGTATCCGTCACGAAAGAAGATATCAGGAAATTTTATACCGTCGTTATGCCGACGTTATGTACAGTGTTGCTTTGATATACAGCGATAGCGATGAGGATGCCTGCGATATTGTGCAAGAATCTTTCATTAAAGTTTTTAAAAAACTTGATGGATTTAATTTCGATTGTCCCCTCAAAGCCTGGATACGTAAAATAATCGTCAATACGGCATTAGATCATTTTCGAAAAAAGAAAAGAGAACTAGAAAATGTGCAGAATTATATTCAAACTGTCGATACAGAGGTAGATGAAATTTTACCAGCCATCAATGCCACTGAGCTTTTGCAGATGTTGCAGCGTTTACCCAAAAAGGCAGCTATGGTCCTCAAGCTTTTTGCCATCGAAGGATATGGTCATAAAGAAATAGCAGATATGTTACAAATAACTGAGGGTACATCAAAATCTCAACTCAACAGAGCCCGATCTCTACTCAAATCAATCATAACAGAGTTTAATGGAGTTTCCTGATTCTAATAACGAACAATTTCACAAGCAACTAAAAGAAAAATTAGATGCGTTCAGTGCTAAAGCGCCAGATGGGCTTTGGGATGAAATTGCTTTTGATATGAATCAGCAGGAAAATGAACAAAGAACCCCAATTGATGATCTGGTTAAATCGGCTGCAGACAGAAAACGCTCTGCTCCTGAATTTATCTGGTATGGTATCGAACAAAAGCTCAATCTCGATAAAGTTTGGGATGAGATGCAGCCCCGTCTGAATAGATTGCGTACTAATTATCGCATCAAAAAAGCACTAAGTTACTTGTCGGCTGCAGCCTTTTTATTATTATTTATCAGAAACTGTGATTTTAGCAGCACGATTTATGATAATTCAACTTTGGTCGAAAATAACTTAAATACACAAGAGATAAAACAAAAACAGGTTGATAAAAATCAGGATCAGCTTACCCCTAATACTTTTATTCCTAATAAATTAGCTAAAAAACCCAATATTAGTACAGTCTTTAATCCTATTAAAGTTGCGGCAAAAAATGAGGCTAAAAATTTCTTCAATAAAAATAAATCACAAGAAAGAAAAACAGTATTCGATTTACAGCATATTATTGAATCTCAAGAAAATGCTGTTCGAAGTATCCTGGCTTCCGAAACGTCCCAAACAGATAGTTTCATCAATAAAGCTCCTGATGTCATTGATCTTAAAAATTCTGAACTTGCGCTTTTATCGGAAAATGAACTTTCTGTAAAAACAGATATTTTGCCGCATGATAAAAAGTCCAAAACTGCAAAGTATAGTGTAGGTCTAATATCAAGCCTGAGAACCACTATTTTTATAGATGATCAAAACTCAAGAAAGCTAAATCGGATAAGTGCTGTAAATATTGATTTATTACCTAAACTGACTTTTAGCTATGCTGTTCAAATCGGTGCTCAATTTGGCAAACATGGCTTCGATGCAGAGTTTTGGTATAATAACAAAGTAGTTCAGGAATACAGATATATTGTAGGGGGCAGAACGCACAGCGATTTTACAAAAATTGATTATTTGAAAATAAATCTCCTTTACCGCCCTCAATTATTCAGCTATGGAAAAAATAGAATTGTAGCGAATGCCGGTTTCTATGTTTCTAATCTTAAAGGCGTTTCTTACAGTTCGACCCGTCATAATTTCAACAACATCAATACTGAACTCAACCAATGGGAAAATGGTCTTGTACTAGGCCTGGGGCAGGAACACAGCTTTAGCAAGCATATTGCGCTCGATTATGGATTCCGCAATGAGATAGGACTCAGCGGTATTTTTAAATCGGGTAAAAACAATATCTTGAATACAAAACTAATTGGCTTCATTGCCTATATGAGTCTTCGCTACAGATTCTAAGCAAAAGGAGCAACAAAATAATCTGTCGCTCCTTTGTTTTGATTATTTTCCTTTTTTCAATTCCTCAAGCTCTTTCTTCCTTGCTTCAATTTGAATTTGAAGGTCATTTAGCTCTTGCTGTTTGATTTTTAGAGTTTCTTCTGATTTTTTGGTGTCATCTGCAATCTTCAATTTGATGGTCTGCAGTTCGATTGCTAAATTGTCCTTGGCTGCATTGGTTTCGTCCTGAATTCTTTTTAATTCAGCTGCAGAACTACGTTTGGCTTCTGAAATCTGAATAGCTCCTTTCTCTTTGGTGTCGGCTATCTGATTTGAAATATCTTCTTTGGTTATTGTCAAAGAATCGTTCAAAGCTTTTATTTTTAATTCATTGTCTTTTTTAGCCTTGGTAATTTCTTCGGCAGCTTTTTCCTTCATTGAAGCAACCTGATTTGCAGTTTCCTGTCTAGCTTTAAGGATTTTTTCATTTTCCTCATTTTTTACTTTTACAGCCATCATTCTGTTTTCTTCCAGTATCTTGGCAGCATCTTGTTTGCTTTTTGCAATTTCTTTAGCCATATTTTCTTTAAAAAGTGCCAATTCGTTAAAAGACTTTTCACGTTCCAATGCAGCATTTTCCTTGTCCTTTCTTATGGCTTCGGCAAGAAGTTCCCTCGTTTTCGACTGTTCCTGCGCAGCGTCCTGTTTCGATTTTGCAACAGCTGCAAGCGATTCCTGCTTGATTTTTGCCTCCTGTTCTTTAATTCTTCCTATTTCATTCAGTGCATTTTCCTGTGTTGCAAGAACATCAGCGGTCGCTTTTTCTTTCAAGTCGGCCATCTGCTGTGCCGACAATTTATTAATTTCGGAAGATTTTTTTCGGGTATCTTCAATCTTTTTGGCAGTTTCATCCTGTATTTCCTTAATTCTCTTTGCAGCCTCAGTTTGCGAAGCGGCTACTTCCTCTGCAAATTTTTGTTTTGCAGCCTCAGCATCTTTTATGGCAGCCTGAGCTTTCAGAACTGCTTCATCTTTTGCTTTGGCAATTTCATCGGCTGCCCTGGCTTTAGCACTTGCAACATCTTCGGCAGATTTTTTCTGAATTTCGGATTCTTTAAGTTTAGCTTCCTGAATTTTTTCGGCTATTTCTTTTTGAATTTTTGCTAAATCTTCATTGGCTTTTTCTTTGGTCAGTGCAATGTCTTTCGAGATAGCTTCCTTTATCAGTTCAGCTTCCTGTCTAGATTTTTTTACTTCCTCGCTCGAAAGGGCTTTCGATGCTGACAAATCTTCGGCGCTGAGTTTTTTCTCTTTTTCGAGACGATCTCTATTTTCAGCAATTTGAGCATTAATTTTTGCAATTTCATCAGCTGCTTTTTTTCGCTCTGCAGATATCTTCTTATTGATGGAATCTTTTTCGACCGCAACAGATTTTAGCTCATCACTAATCTGAGTATTTATTTTGATTGCTGTAATACTAAGGCTGTCTTTCAGGGTACGAATTTTTATTTCGGCCTCTTTTTGAGTTTTGGCAATTTCGGCAACAGCTTTTTCTTTATTTGCAGCAATATCCTTCATGATATTATCTATTGTCAATCTCAAGGTATCTCTCATTGCACCGATTTTTATTTCGGTATCCTTCTTCGCAGTTGCAATATCCATCGCAGCTTTTTCTTTGGCAGCAGCAACCTGGGCGGCAATTTCCTCTTTTACTTTAAGCATTTTTTCAGCTTCCTCTTTCTGTACAAGAATAGACTTGCTTTTTGCTTCTTCAATGATTCTGGCAGTTTCCTCGCGGGTTTTTGCAATTTCAGCTGCAGCAGCTTCTTTGCTAGAGGAAAGTTCATTGGAAGTTTTTTGACGCTCTAAAGCCGCATTTTCCTTATCTTTTCTAATAGCTTCGGCCAATTGTTCGCGCGTCTTAGCCTGTTCTTCAGCTGCAGCCTGTTTCGCAGTTGCAATTGCCTCTTCCGACTCTTGTTTAGCTTTTGCTTCTTTTTCTTTTATTTCACGGATTTCTTTAATTGCTTTTTCTTTGGCAAGAATTACTTCCTGAGCGCTTATTTCCTTCGATTCGGACATTTCCTGTAGCGAAAGTTTATTGATTTCATCCGACTTTTTATTATTCTCTTCAATCTCTTTGCTCGCCTGAGCCTTTATTTCCTCTATTCTTTTTTGTGCGTTTTCTTTAGAAATTCTGGTTTCTTCGGCAAGTTTCTGTTTAGCAGCCTCCGCATCTTTTAATGCTTGCTGTGCTTTTAGGTTTGCCTCCTGCTGAGCTTTGGCAATTTCCTCACTGGCTTTCAAACGCGCAGCAGTGATTTCATCCAAAGAGGCCTTTTTTACCTCGGCTTCTTTTTGTTTGGCTTCCTCTATTCTTTTGGTAATTTCTATCTGTATTTTATCCAATTCAACCTGCGCTTTAGTTTTTGCCTGCTCTATGTCTTCGGCAATTTTTTTCCTTAAAGTTTCAGCTTCTTCTCTGGCCTTTTTAACTTCAACCGCTGTAAGTTCTTTGCCTGCAGAAATTTCTTTAGCAGATTTTTCTTTCGATGCAGCCAGTTCTTCGGCTGTCATTGTTTTTTCTTTCGTGGCATCTTCTTTAGCTTTTATTACGGTTGCTTTGATATTTGCAATTTCGTCGGCGGCTTTTTTCTTTTCTTCACCTACTTGAGTAGCAATAAGTTCTCTTTCTTTGGCAGCTTTTTCAAGTGCTTCAGCAACAGATTTAGCACTATTTTCTTTGGCTAATGTAATTTCGTCCATTGCTTTTTTCTTCGACTCTGCCAAATCTATTTGTACCGCCAATTTTTCTTCAATCGCTTTTTTTCTTATTTCGGCAATTTGCAGAGCAGTCTCTTCTCTGGCCATTTTTATTTCTTCGGCAGCCGTTTGCTTACTTTTTACAACGTCTTCAGTGGTAAGATTCTTTTCTGTCTCAGCTTTTTTTCTTGCTTCGACTATTTTTGCAGCAACTTCGTCCTGAATTTTTTTCATTTCAGCATCAGCATTTGATTTTAGCGCAGTGACCTCATTGGTAAATTGGGTTTTCGAAAGTTCAAATTTATCTCTTGCCTCTTTAATGAGATTTGCTGCATTTTGTCTTGCTTCGTTGATTTTTTGAGCTTCGTCAGCCTGTATTTTTGCTATATCTGCATCCGATTTTTGTTTGACTGACATCGCATCAATTCTGGCTTTCTCAGAAACATCAGTTGCGTTTTTTTGCGCTTCTTTGAGGGTCTCAGCAATTTTTTCTCTTGCCTTGGCTATTTCTTCGTTAGCTTTCTGACGATTTTGTGCTACTTCAGCTGAAATGTCAGCCTTTTCTTTGGCTGCGGCCTCTCTCGACAAAATTAGATCATCGTATATTTTTTGTCTTAAGTTCTTTACTTCCCCAGCAATAGCAAGCTTCTCTTTATCAGCATTTTCTCTAATTTTAACGTTTTCTTCGGCTAAGGTCTTTTTTAATTCGGCGTTCTTTGCCCTTAGGTCAACTAATTCCTGATTCATGAGCGCTTTATCTGCCTCGATTTTTTTTCTCAAATCGGCAAGTTCTTGCTGACTCATATCATCGCAAGGTTTTTTCTGCGTTGTATTTCCGGGATTTGTTTCTTGGGTTTTGTTAGGCGTTACAGTTGTTTTATTTGCCTGTGGATTTGGTTTTAGTCCAAGATCTAAGTTGGTATTTTTAATTTTTGCAGGATCGGTCACTCCATAAACACAGCCTGCCAGTTCTTTAAGTTCAGCAACTTTTAATATGGAGCGCACATAAAGTCTGTTTTGTGTCATATTTACCACCCTGAGTGAGACCATTCCCTTGGTAGCAAAAAGCTCCAGAACGGTAAAATTAAGCAATAGGGTATTAGTGTTGGCTTCACGTGATCTAAGGGTAGTTTTTTTATTGTCATTTATGAAATTTAACACAAATTTTTCATTATCTTCCGTTACGAATTGAATCCTTGTGTTTTCCTTTTCGAATGAATGGATATCTGTTGAAGTAATTGTCATGTAAATTCCGGCATCGGTAACTTGAAAATAAATCTCATACTCGTAGTCCATTGTACTCGAAATGGTGAGAGGTTTAGTCTCTATGGCCTGTTTGTCCTGCCGCGCAAATTTGCTTGCGCAATTGACCTGTGCTTTGAGCGGAAGCATTAAAACGAACAGTAGAAATACTGAAATGAGTTGAAGTATTGATTTCATATTGAGCTATTTTTATACTTAAATTGGGGCAAATATTATCTTAATGCATTCGGTCGCCTCTTGGCGTTAAATTTTTTAAAAGAGCAGATTCGTATTCAAGACATTCGAGCCATCTTTTTCTCGAAATTTCCTCATTGCTGTATTTCGATGCCAGTTCGAGAAATAATTTGAAATGTCCGGCTTCTGATATCATAAACTGATGATAGAATTTTTTAAGGCTATCGTCATTGATATTTAAAGAAAGCAATCTGAACCGTTCACAGCTTCTTGCCTCTATCATGGCACAGACAATGAGACGGTCTAGTAATAAATCCCTGGCAGATACTCCTTTTCGAATAAATTGCAGCAATCCGTTCACATATTCATCTTTGCGCTGTTTGCCAAGGCTAAGGTTGCGTTTTTTCAATTCTTTAAGTACCATTCTGAAATGTCCCCATTCCTCGGTTACTATTGGCGCCAATTCATCCACCAGTAATTCATGTTCAGGATATTTTTGAATCAGTGACATACAGCTTGCTGCAGCTTTTTGCTCACAATATGCATGATCGGTGAGAATATCCTCAATACTCATCTCAGCCATCTCCACCCATCTTGGATCTGTTGCCAATTCCAATCCCAGAACTCTTTTGTTTTCTATCTCCATTTTAAAACGTAAATTATTTTAAAAACGTTATAAAAATCATACCAAAGAAAAATTTATTGGTGTAAAGATGTATTATTTTGTAAATAAGTTGCGTTTGAGTGCTTAGAATTATATAAATTCCAAATTTTAATTGCTTCGGCTGTTTCTTTTACGTCGTGTACCCTCAATATTTTAGCGCCTCTTTCTAAACAGAGCATATGTAAAGCTGTAGAACCATTCAGGGCATTTTCCGGAATGCATTTAAGTAATCGACAAATCATTGATTTCCTCGATACTCCCGCTAATATTGGTAGTTCAAGCATTTTGAAATTATGCATGCCTGCCAAAAGTTCATAATTGTTATCTAAAGTCTTCCCGAATCCGAAGCCTGGATCCAAAACGATGTCTTTTATGCCTGCAGTTCTGAGCTTTTCAAGTTTTTGTATAAAAAAATCGAGAATTTCTTTAGTAATATCCGTATAAAATGGATTTAGCTGCATGTTTTGGGGAGTACCCTGCATGTGCATGAGTACATAAGGCATTCCACAGGAGGCAACAGTTTTAAATAAATTATCATCTAAATTGCCAGCAGAAATATCATTTATAATGTGAGCTCCTTCGAGATGTACTGCTTTTACTATTTCAGAACGCCAGGTGTCAACACTAATAATTATTTCAGGGAACTCTTTAACAATTGCTTTTAAGGGTGATATCAGCCGCTCCATTTCTTGTTCTACTGAGATGAAATCTGCACCCGGTTTCGAAGACATAGCACCGATATCGACGATGTCAGCACCTTCAGCCAGCATTTCGGCAACCCTTTTAAGTATATTTTTATCTGTCCAACGTCCACCGTCATAAAAGGAATCGGGCGTAAGATTTAGAATCGCCATTATTAAAGGCTTTTCCAAACTTAAAATTCTGCCATTGCAGTTGATGTTGTATTGTTGATTAAAAATCATTGCAGCTTTACAATTTGGTCATCGCAAACAAATATAATCAATATGTTATTAAATATTCAAAAATAAGTATTTAAAAATCAATTATTTTATTAAATCTAATTTCTTTTATGCTAGATTTTAATGTTGGCTTATTTTGTAAATTATTTTTCTAAAACCATTTTCATGTACTTTTGTTTGTTATAAAACAAAATGTTTTAAATTTGCGATTGCTTTACTTCGACATTCATAAAAATTATATAAATTGTCAAAACAGCTTATTAATATTGTATGGTTTAAAAGAGATTTGAGACTGCACGACCATGCAGCCTTGAGTAAAGCAATTGAGTCGGATAAACCAATTTTGCTTATATACATCTTTGAACCCGAATTGATTGAAGATGCACATTACGATCTACGGCACTGGCGTTTTGTCTGGCAATCACTCAAGGACATGCAGCAGGTGAAAAATTTGAATTTTACCTTGTCTGTAATTCATCAGAACGCTTTGGATGCCTTTCGCCAGATTTTTAGATTTTTTACTGTTCATACCGTTTTCTCATACGAAGAAGTCGGCATCAGAAAAACATTTGACAGAGATCTTGTCATGAAAAAGCTTTTCAAATCGAAAGGCGTGATTTGGGACGAAAGTCCATACGCAGGTGTACGAAGGGCGCTGAAAAACAGAGAGGGCTGGGCGAAATACTGGCATGAACAGATGTATGCAGTTGAAGATAAGGTTCATCTGGGAAAATTAAAAGAATTGGCCATAAGGCTGGGAGAGGACAATCAGCAGGCATTACAGGCTATTAAGGGAAAAAATATTCCCCGCGAGTTTATGGAGCCAATGCCAGATGGCATGCAGAGTGGGGGAGCGCATCTAGCCTGGGAAAGGCTCGAAACTTTTTTACAGTATCGCGCAGCAGGATATGGAAAAAATATTTCATCGCCCATAGGCGCAAGACACCATGGAAGCCGCCTTTCTGCACATCTTGCCTGGGGCAACCTGAGTATGCGACAAGTTTTTCATTATTACCTCAATCACCTTAAAGAAAAAGAACTATCGGT
Organism: Saprospira grandis DSM 2844; assembly: GCA_945888475.1. Lineage (GTDB taxonomy): Bacteria > Bacteroidota > Bacteroidia > Chitinophagales > Saprospiraceae > Saprospira > Saprospira grandis_C. The sequence continues at coordinate 9,870 of CAMDAB010000078.1, forward strand.
ACAAAGAGATTTGAACGCAATGGCATCGAGGCTACGCTGGCATTGTCATTTTATTCAGAAATTCGAATCGGAGGACCGCATTGAATTTGAAAATTTGAATCCGGCTTTCAATGTTTTGGATCAGGAATTCAATGAAGTTTTTTTTGAGGCTTGGAAAAATGGCAAAACAGGCTTTCCATTGGTGGATGCAGCAATGCGTTGCCTTAGGGAAACTGGTTTTTTAAATTTCAGGTCGAGGGCAATGGTCATGTCTTTTTGGTCGCATCTGCTTTGGCAGCCCTGGAAACCCGCTGCAGAGCACCTTGCCGCTATGTTTCTCGATTTCGAACCTGGAATTCATTATGCACAGGTGCAAATGCAGGCAGGCGTGACGGGTATAAACACTATACGCATTTATAACCCAGCTAAGCAGTCGAAAGAAATAGATTCGAACGCTGAATTTATTTTGGAATGGGTGCCCGAACTTAGGGGCCTTCCACTGAATTTTGTTCACGAGCCATGGACGCTTACGCCAATGGAACAGCTTTTCTGCGATTTTCAGCTGGGTATACACTACCCCAGTCCAATAATCGATTTGAAAAAGGCACATAGCAGAGCTAGAGATATATTATGGGGGGTCAAAGACGGCAAAGAAGCTCAAAAATATAATAGGACTATTCTAAAAAAGCATGTTGAAGGTAAGACCGTCAAAGAGCAGGATGAGTAACAGCTTTTTCTTTTTGGTTCCAATCAATAATAAAGTCTTCAAGGGTGTTTGCATTTAAGGCAATTTGCTCAAAACTTGCAAAAAATGCTTCGTTCTTTTTTATTACTATGAATGCGTCTTTGTATGAAATATACATCGCGACGCCTAATCCAATCATGAATCCTGCCCATATTATCCAAATAGCGCCCAGACTACCCCAATGTTCAGCAAAGATTGAAAAAAAAGAACTTGCGATTGCAACTCCTGTAAGCGCAGCCATAAAATAAATTCTGCCCTTCAGGTTTCTTCTGAATTCAATTTTTGCACCCTCTCCAAATAATCGTTTTTTTATCTCGTTGTAGTTTTTGGGATTGCGACGGTAGGTAAGGTAGAGTTGCTCTGTTTCTTGTTGTGTGAATGCTACTTTGAAAACCATATTTTAGAAGTTAGAAATTAGAAATTAGAATTGTATCAAGTATCAAGTATCAAGAAACGAAGTTCCGCGAAGCGCATCAAGAACTGATCTCGTTCCTCAGACGAGAGAGCTATTTAAACGAAGTTCTGCGAAGCGCATCAATTATCAGGCATTTTTACTAGACTTGAGCCTATGAGAAGCTAGACACTAACGAACAGCATAGACTTCAGACAATCAGACTTTAAAAGCTAGACACTAACGAACAACGATTAACGGACAACGATTAACAAATAACAAATAACGATTAACGAACAACAAACTAGACTTCAGACAATCAGACTTTAGACATTGAATAGCCATCAAAATAATGTCATTTTCAAATTGTCTCATTTTCATCTCGTTTGCAGAACGAGACAAATTGAGAAAATCTTTCAATCTTTCATCTTTCATCTTTCATCTTTCATCTTTCATCTACAGCGGCATTAAAATACCGCGCTCCTCTGCTATTGTTTTTTCTCAAAGGCTAAAGCCGTTTGGAAAAAATCTTCGAATTGAAATTTTCAAATTGTCTGATTTTCAAATTGTCTCATTTTTATCTCGTTTGCAGAACGAGACAAATTGAGAAAATCTTTCATCTTTCATCTTTCATCTTTTAAACATTTACCCCAAAAAGCCTACCTACTAAAGCTGTCAAACCCATTGCCAGACTGCCCCAAAAAACGACCCGTAAAATAGCTCTGAAAACATTCGAACCACCAGTCTTTGCTGCAATTCCACCCAAAAAGGAAAGAAACAGAATAGCAAGCGCATATAGGTAGTAGACAATATTATTCATTGGCAGAAAAAGTACGCCTAAGAGCGGCATAACCCCACCACAGACAAAGGCCGTTCCCGATGCAATGGCCGCCTGAATGGGTTTTGCCTGACTGATTTCATTGATACCCAATTCGTCTCTGACATGAGCGCCCAGGGCATCTGCTTCAGTAAGTTCTTTTGCTACCAAGAGCGCAGTCTCTTTTTTTAGTCCGCGTTTTACATAAATTTCGGCAAGTCGCTGAAGTTCTATTTCAGGCATTTCTGCCAATTCAACTTTTTCGCGTTCAATGTCTGATTTTTCAACATCAGTTTGTGAACTAACCGATACGTATTCTCCGGCTGCCATAGAGAGCGCTCCCGCCACAAGTCCTGCAACTGTCGACAAAATGACCGGTTCTCTGCTGCTACTTGCTGCTGCTATACCTATCGCAATACTTGCTATGGAAATAATGCCGTCGTTTGCTCCCAGAACGGCTGCTCGTAGCCAATTGCTGCGGTGTATGTAGTGCGCATCGAGATAATTATTTGTTTCTGGCATGTTAAATTATGAAAAAAAACAGACTTTTAAATTGTTAAATTATAGCATGATGAACATTCTAAAAGGCAAAATTATGCAAATAGTGCTATCTTGGCAATGAGTATAGTCATTTAATGTAAATTATATCATTATTTTAGATGAAAAATTGTTTTTTTGTATTGATAATCAATTTGTTGCCAGTATTAATTTTCGCTCAGGAAAATTTATTTGTCGAAATAGGTCCAATGAAGGGGCATTATACCGATACAACAGAATTACATTGGTTTCTGTTGTCTGAAAGCAATCAAAAAAAATTAGATCTGCCAAGTTTTGGATCAAAGTTGGAGGAATTTAAAAAAGCTCCTCATTATAAAGATATGTCTATTGAATTAGAATCGCTAACTGATTCGAGAAAAGTTGCAAGAGTTAAATTAACAAAAACTACCTCAAACACAAAAGATACGCTCACTTTTTTAACCGGCTCTTGTGCATTTCAATACCCATTTCCGCTTAACGCAGGTGGAAAAAGAAAAAGATTGAATCGAATTTTTAGTACGATGGCTAAAGAAAAGGCCGATTTTATGGTTTGGACAGGTGATAATGTTTACTACCTTGCCGGGCAATGGAATTCTTATAAAGCGATGGTGAATGAAAACATCAGGACAAGACTTCGTACTCCCAATAAAGCTTTTCTTGAAAGTTGCGCACATTATGCCACCTGGGATGATCATGATTATGGCCCAAACGACAGCGATGGCCGTTTTAAATTGAAAGATACTTCACTGGCTGTCTTTAAAAAGTTTTGGGTTAACCCATACTACGGTACAAATGGCAATGATGGCGTTTTTTGTCATTTCAGCCAGCAGGATTGTGATTTTTTTATCCTTGACTCTCGCTTTCATTGTGATAAAAAAGGAGGATATATTAGACTTTTAGGCGATGTGCAAATGGATTGGCTCAAGGAAAAGTTGAAAGCTTCTAAAGCTAATTTTAAATTCATTTTTAGTGGAACGCAGTTTTTGCCTGTTGAACAACACGGAGAAACCTGGGGAAAATATAGTATTGAAAATGGTGATTTTATGGAATTTCTTGAAAAAGAAAAAATAAATGGAGTAGTTCTGGTAAGTGGCGACCGTCACTACAGCGAACTCAACAAAAAAGAAAGAGAAGGCACCTATCCGCTGTATGAATTTACCTGTTCACCCCTTACCAGTTTTATGGACCCTTCTTATCCGAAAAATCAACCTTTGCGAGTAGAAAAAACAGCTGTCAGGGACCAAAATTATGGTAGAATAAAAATTTATAACGAAGGCAAAGAAAGAATTTGCCGAATAGAGGAATTCGACACCAAAGGTAAGTTAATCTGGAAATACGATATCAAATTATCTGAGTTGAAATAAATCTTACATCAAGATTAAACCCCTGTCTTTTTTCAAGTCTAAGCAAATAACTTTTCAAATTATTTGATTTATTTTTTCGAAAGTCATACATTTAGAGCAAATTAACAATCAGAAAAATAGTCACATGAAAAAATTGTATACTTTTTTGCTGTTCATTACTGTTCATTTTACAGTGAATGCTCAAGCACCAACATGGAGCGATCAGATAGCCTCTTTGGTGTATGAAAAATGCGGTTATTGTCATCATCCAACAGGTTTGGCCCCATTTTCCCTTTTGACCTACAACGATGCTTTTTTACGCAGAAGTGCAGTTCAATCCTATGTTGTAAGTAAACAAATGCCGCCATGGCCGCCAAACGACGCCTACCAAGACTATGCACACAAACGCAGTATGACTCAGGCTCAGATTGACCTGATAAACGATTGGGTAAATGCCGGTGCTCCCGAGGGTAATGCAGCAAATACACCATCTCCGCCATCATATAATCAGGGTGCTTTTCTGGCAAATCCCGATATGGTTCTCAGGGCTCCTGTATACGCAAGTAAGGCTACCGCTGGTCGCGATGATTATGTTTGTTTTTCTGTGCCAACAGGCCTCACAACAGGTAAAAAACTCAAAGCTATTGAAGTAATTCCTGGCAACCCCTCAATCGTTCATCACTGTTTGGTTTACAACGATGCTGCAGGAACCTCGGTAACAGATACTACAGGTAACTGTGCTGGCCCTACTACAGGATTGATCGCAGGTTATGCACCGGGTGAATTTCCTACAATTTATCCAAATGGACAGAATGTGAAAATGGGTATACAGCTTGCAGCCGGTGCTAAACTTGTGCTTGCGATGCATTATCCGCAGGGTAGTACAGGAATAATCGACTCAACAAAAATTCATCTGTTCTTTTACGAAGATACGGTTACAAATATCAGAACAGTATTGGCCGACCCTATCTTGCAGGATTTTGGGTTCTGTATTAGTTCAAATACAGTCGATACCGTTTATAATGTCTTTCCCCCATCTTCGCCACTGCCTGTCGATATAACGATGTTGAGTGTTTTTCCGCATGCTCATTTGCTTGGAAAAGAGTTTTTGGTGTATGCTGTAAAAGCTAATGGAGATACCATTCCAATCATTCATGTTCCGCAATGGAATTTCGAATGGCAGGGATTCTATCTCTTTAAAAATCCCTTAAAAATACCTGTCGGATCAAGAGTTTATGGCGGCGCAAGTTATGACAATACCATCAATAATCCTTTCAATCCAAATCAACCGCCTCAGAGTATCTGTGCCGGTTTGAATACGACTGATGAAATGTTTCTGGTTTATTTCCAGTATCTTACTTACCAGGCAGGAGATGAACTTTTGGATTTGGACAGTTTGACAATGCCGCCAAACCAAGGAACTCCTACTGGTGTTATAACCGAGGCTTCGGGTGAAAATTATTTACTGGCATATCCCAATCCTTTCAATAAAAATCTGGTGCTGGATTACTATCTTGAAAATGAAACGGAGGTCAGTCTGATGGTCTTCGATATACAGGGTCGATTGGTTCGTAATCTCGGCAGTAGCCAAAGCCAAAAGGGCAGACAATCAACTATATGGGATGGTACCGATAATTCAGGCTCTCAACTTTCGAATGGATTATATTTGGTATATCTTAAAGCAGGAGATAAGATAAGTACGCAGAAAGTGATGTTGAACCGATAAAACATCAGCAAATATTTATAGAAAGCCGGCAATACTTGATAGGTACTGTCGGCTTTTGCTTATATTTGTATACTAATCTTCTAAAAACATGAGCGGTATATACATCCACATTCCTTTTTGCAAAAAAGCCTGTCACTATTGTAATTTTCATTTTTCAACTTCGCTTAGTCTGCGTAGGCCAATGCTTGATGCAATTTTAAAGGAGATTGAAATGCAGGCTGCCTATCTTGAAGGAAAAACAGTTGAGACGGTTTATTTTGGGGGAGGAACGCCATCCTTACTGGAAACAGCTGAGCTTATGGAAATTTGGAAGGCAGTTGAAAATAATTTTGTTTTGGGCTATGATATGGAAATTACCTTAGAGGCAAATCCCGACGATCTAAGTTTTGAAAAATTGCAGGATTTTAAAAATTATACTCCCATAAACAGGCTGAGCATTGGTGTCCAATCTTTTTTTAATGAAGATCTGGAATATATGAACCGTGCTCACAATGCTTTAGAGGCTGCTTATTGTATTGAACATGCCTTAAAGGTAGGGTTTGAACAACTGAGTATAGACCTCATTTATGGCACACCCACCATGAATGATGAAAACTGGATTCAAAACCTTAACAGAGCTTTCGATTTTGGGGTGCAACATCTATCTTCATATGCGCTTACTGTTGAACCAAAAACTGCCCTTCAGCAACTTATTGCAAAAGGAAAAACTCATAAAGTGAATGAAGAGCATACGGCCCGTCAGTTCGAAATTCTTTTGGATAAAACTGCAGCAGCGGGCTATGAACAATATGAAATCTCCAATTTTTGTCTGCCGCCTCATTATGCCAAACACAACAGCTCCTACTGGAAGGGCGCTCATTATCTTGGTATCGGACCTTCGGCGCATTCTTATAATAATGTTTCCAGACAATGGAATGTCGCCAATAATGCCAAATACATCGATTCAATAAAGATTGGAAAAATTCCTTCAGAAATTGAAATACTTACAAAAGCAGAGCAGTACAATGAATTTATTATGACCTCCTTTAGAACCAAATGGGGCGCAAATCCAAAAAAAATTGA
>CAMDAB010000079.1 GCA_945888475.1 Saprospira grandis DSM 2844
AGCTATTATGTCGTAAAGAATGTTCAGGAGGCAGCCGCTGCAATTCAATTACTTGATACAAATAAAAAAGGAAAAGCCAATTTTCTATTGCTCGACAAATTGAATGAGGCAGCCCAAAATGATACTTTAAAAAATACTAAAGGAATTCCGGCACTCTCTGTGCTTGAGTTTGATGCAGAATATCAAGCACTTGCCAAAAAGCTTTTAGGTCAGGTTTATATTGTCGATGATATTTCAGAGGCAGAAACTTCACTAGCGGGCACAGTTTGGTTGAGCAAGGACGGACGCATCACACACAAAGGAATATCGATGCACGGCGGATCAGTTGGCGCATTCGAAGGTAAAACAATCGGACGTAAGAAAAATCTTGAATTGCTGCAAAAGGAAATTGAACAGCTGCAGGAAAAGGTAACTGTTTTGAACCAAAAACAGCAGCAATTGCGAACAGAGGTGAATAACCTGCGCAGTGCCAATAAACAGGCCGAAATCCAGAAAAAGGATCAGGCGCTTCAGCAATTAAATGAAAAAAATATCGGTCTAAAGAGTAAGATTGAAAATTTTGAGCAGTTCAAAAATGAAAGTCAACAGCAAAAAACGCAGCTGGAGGAACAGATAAAACAACTGCGCAGCCGAACCAGAGACCTCGAAGGGGATATGGAACATCTTGAGGAGCAACAGGAATTACTCAACAAGCAGCTGAGTAAAAAAGACAGCAGTTTTAAAAATGTTTCTGAAGAATTGGGCAAGGCTTCTTCTACCTATAATCAAAAACATATCGAACAGGTCAGACAGCAGAATAAACTGGGTGGCATTAAAAAAGAGTTAGAGTTTTGCGAAAGACAGTATCAGGAAACTGCACAGCAATTGGAGCGTGATCGTCAGCAACTTTACAATTCCGGTTCTGAACTCGATGGTGTACATGGCGATATTCTAAAAGTTGACAAGGAACTGCAGGAACTCTACGAAGAGAAAAAACTAATGCAGGGGCATTTGAGCGAAGCTGAAAAAGAATTTTTCAAAGTTCGTGGCAACATCAATCAATTTGAGGAAGCGTTGCGCAGAGGACAAAAAAATCATCAGAATGCCATTCAATTGGCACATCAGCTCGAAAATCAGTTTAATGAAGTTAAAATTCAATTCTCAACCATCGGCGAAAGATTAAAGGTGGAATTCGAGCTTAATATAAATGATCTCATGAATCGGGAACCCAATCAGGAACTCGATGCAGTTGAATTGGATCAACAGGTGGAGCGTATGCGCCGACAAATTAACGAGTATGGTGCAGTAAATCCAATGGCAATAGAAGCCTATGATGAGGCAAAAGAGCGTTTCGATTTTATTGGGCAGCAACGTCAAGACCTGCTCAATTCGAAGGATGCCCTTCTGGAGACCATCGCAGAAATTGATTCAAAGGCAACTGAGCTTTTTATGGCTGCTTTCAATCAGGCCAGGGAAAATTTTATCATAGTTTTCAGAAGCCTCTTCGAAGAAGACGACACCTGCGACTTGCTGCTCACCGACCCACAAAATCCGCTGGAATCGAGAATCGAAATTATCGCCAAACCAAAAGGAAAGCGGCCTTTGTCTATCAATCAGTTATCGGGAGGTGAAAAAACGCTTACGGCTACGGCACTGCTTTTTTCGCTATATTTGTTGAAACCAGCACCTTTCTGTATCTTTGATGAGGTAGATGCGCCTTTGGACGACGCCAATATTGCCAAGTTCAACAATATCATCAAAGACTTTTCGGCCAATTCGCAATTCATAATTGTCACCCACAACAAAAAAACTATGTCGGCTGTCGATATTATGTATGGTGTCACCATGGTTCAGGGCGTTTCGAAAGTAGTGCCGGTCGATTTTAGAGAATTGGAAACCATCGAATAAAATATTCATAGCTCATGGCAAAGAAAGATAAACTCAATTTTTATTCTACCAATCCCGATTTTGTGTGGAACGATGGGGAAGAGGAACAAATTGAAACGCTGGAACCCCAACAGCAGAAATTGCGCGTTCAGGTCGACCGTAAGCAGCGGGGTGGGAAAGAGGTTACCCTTATAACTGGCTTCGTTGGAACGGACGAAGACCTGCAGGCACTCGGCAAAATATTAAAAACTAAATGCGGCGTAGGTGGCTCGGCCAAAGACGGCGAAATGATCGTTCAGGGCAATCAGGTAGCAAAAGTATTGGCATTGCTGATTGAAATGGGTTATAAAAACACAAAAAAATCAGGTGGCTGAGTACATTCAGACACCTGATTTTATAATTTATTTTCCATCAAAACTAAGAGCCCAATACCTTATCAATCTTTGCCTTATACTCAGATTTTGGCATCGCACCCATCAATTTATCAACTAACTTTCCGTTTTTGAAAAACATCACCATTGGAATTGAGCTGATTTGGTATTTCTGAGCGGTTTTTGGATTTTTATCTACATCCAGTTTTCCAATCACTACTTTGCCGGCATATTCAGATGCCAGTTCTTTCATGCTTGGAGCTATCATCAGGCAAGGTTTGCACCAGGTAGCCCAAAAATCGACAACAACAATTTTATCCGATTTTAATACCATATTGTCGAAGCTGGCATCTGTAAGTTCGATTGGAGTTGAAGGCCCTGCCACCTGCGTTTTTTCTGGTTTTGCTTCTGCTGTTTTCGTTGCAGGCGTGGTATCTTTAGTGTTAACAGTCGTATTGGCCGAACTACTATCATTGCTGCTATTGTTAGTACTAGGAGGGGTTTCAGTGCTTTCCTTTACCTCATTGTTGCAGGAAAATAGAATAGGGCAGAAGATTGCAACGATAAAAAATAAGTGTTTCATAAGTTGTTGTTTTTTTTAAGTAAAAAATCCTGTTTGCAAAGTGGCAAACAGGATGTGATAAGATTATAACTCAAATATTAAGCAAGATATTTATCCAATTTATCTTTCAATACCTGTTTGGTAGTGGAACCAACATGTCTGTCGACTACTTCACCATTTTTGATGATGAGGATAGTAGGAATGCTGCGGATATTGTACTGCATTGCAATCTCTTGATTGGTATCAACATCTACTTTGCCAATTACAGCTTTGTCCTGGTATTCGTTGTAAAGATCTTCAATAATAGGAGCAATTGCACGACAAGGACCACACCATTGTGCCCAAAAATCGAGTAAAGCAACCTGATTCGATTTCAGTACGGTTTCTTCAAAATTACCGTCTGTTATTTCTTTAGCCATTGTATAAGATTTTTAATTAAAAATTGTAAAACTTATTTAAGAACACGAAAATATAAATAAAGTTTCAATATGTAAAAACAAGCGGCCGACTTTTATTAAAATATTAACAGAAAGTATTCGGTCAACTAAGCTTATTTAGATTTTATTAATTATTCAGCTTCCTTAGTTTCAGTTTCAACAGCAATATTTTCAGGTACAGCTGCAAACTTTCCATACTTGAATGTTCTTGCAAGCCAGGTATTGAATTGATAAAGCATCCAATACATTACGGGAACTACTACAAGGGTAAGGAAAGTTGCGAAAGTAAGACCAAAAACCACAGTCCATGAAAGTACACCCCAGAAAACGGCATTGTCACCGCCCCAGTAAATATTCGGATCAAGGTTATTAATCAATCCCACAAAGTCGAAATTGAAACCTGTTGCTAATGGAATCAGCCCTAAAACCGTTGTAATCGCTGTAAGCAATACAGGGCGAAGACGTGTTTTACCAGAGGTGATAATTGCATATTTTACATCTTCGTCATCCAAATATTGCTTACCGCTTTTCTGCAAAGCCTGTTGTTCCAGATATTTGGTAAAGTCTATCAATACAATGGCATTGTTTACAACAACTCCAGCCAGCGAAATAATACCAATACCTGTCATAACGATTACGATATCCATTCCAGTCAGTACATAACCAAGGAAGACCCCGATAGTACTGAAGAGTACAGAAAACATAATGATAAGCGGAGACAATAGTGAATTGAACTGAGAAACAATGATTAAGAAAATGGCCACTACAGCTATTAAAAGAGCCATTGAAAGGAATGACATAGCTGCTGCCTGTTCTTCCTGTTCGCCAGTAAACTTGAAATTGTAACCATCTGGCATTTTGTAATCATCCATTAGCATTTTCAACTGATCGACTACTTCATTCGCATTGAAATTTTTAAGCACGTTCGAATAAATGGTGATGGTTCTTTTCTCATTCTTACGCTTAATGGCATTGTAAGTTGTACTCGGTTTCACCGAAGCAACTGCCGAAATTGGAATTTGAACTATTCTACCACCTGCATCCATATTTCTGAACGTAACCATCTGATTCATCAAAGCCTCTTTATCCTGACGGTAGGCCTCACTAAAGCGAAGCATAATGGGATACTCATCCTCACCCTGTTTCAATTTGCTGATTTCGCGTCCAAAAAGAGAGGTTCTGATGGACATTGCTACATCGTAAGTAGATAATCCGTAACGGCGTGCAGCTTCACGGTCAATTGTTACAATATCCTGTTGGACATCGGCATTGACATTGATTTTTAGCTCTTCTACACCCGGGACATTAGCTTTTTTAAGATAATTTAGAATTTTTGCTGCGTTACCAGAGAGGTCTCTCATTTCGACATCATCGCCCGAAATTTCCAGATTAATTGCTTTGCCGCTTGGCGGTCCATCCTGATTTTTATCCACGACCAATTCAACACCTGCATAGCCTTTGAGCGCTTCTCGAATTTCTTCCATAATTTTGGCAGTGGAAATGCCTCCTCGTTTGTCAGCTGTAACAAATGAAACAGTGAGGCGTGCTTTGTTGGGTGTTGCACCGGGCTCGGGCGGACCGGCAGGATCGCTGGTGTTTTCGCCGATTTGCAACAAAACAGCATCGACAACTCCTTTGAGTTTGTATGGCTCAGTTACTTTATCGATACGCTGTTCTATTTTGCGCATGAATTTATCAGTTTCCTGAATTTGACTACCTATGGGTAAATCGACAAAAACATTGACATACTGAGGGTCGGCCTGAGGGAAGAACAATACTTTTGATGGAAAAACCTGCATCAAAAATAGCGATAGAAACAACAGGCCAAAAGTACCCGCAAAGAACAAATATGGCATAAAACCGCGTAATGCAAATGCAATAAAACGGTCGTAGAACAATTCCATGGCAGGTAAAACCTTGTTTTGTGTCCAGTCGGATCCAGGTTTGAGTAAAAAATGATAATTCAATACCAAAATTGCACTGATACCAAAGAGGTTTCTAACCCACATTGTACCGCCAATCTGGCCCAGCAATGCGATAAGAATAAGCGAAGCGGCAATGATTAAATTTGTACGCAGTCTTTTTTGGTAGTGTTTTTTCTTGTCTTTAATCTCTGAATCGACCACCATTAATGTTGCTGTGAAAGGTGGAGTAAGCACCAGTGCAACAAAAAGTGAGGAGAGTAGGGTGATGATAAGTGTAAGTGGCAGGTACTGCATGAATTCACCCATCAAACCCGGCCAGAACATTAGCGGTATAAAGGCTGCCAGGGTAGTAGCTGTTGAAGAAATAAGTGCAACAGCAACCTCGGCTGTCGCCTTTTTGGATGCTTCTGCTTTGGAATAGCCTTCCGAGATAAATCGGTATATATTTTCGACTGCCACAATGGAATTGTCAACAAGCATTCCCAGTGCTAGAATCAGCGAAAAGAGTACCACCATGTTCATGGTTACGCCCATCAGATTCAGAATGAGAATTCCTAAAAACATGGACAATGGAATAGCAAGACCTACGAACAATGAATTGCGCAAACCCATGAAAAACATAAGCACCAATACAACCAATACAACTCCTGATATAATTGAGTTTTGAAGGTTAGCCAACTGATCTCTCGTTGCTGTCGACTGGTCGTTAAAAATGCTGACCTTTAGATTTTGTGGAAAACGCTCTTCCTTGGTCCTGTTAACAATTTCGCGAATCTTATCAGCAGCGGCCAATAAGTTCTCACCACTTCTTTTAATCACATCCAATGAAATAACCTGTAATCCGTCGGATCTTGCAATTGAATTTGGATCGGCAAAACCCAATGAAATCTTTGATATATCTTTTAAGAAAATAGGATTTTGAAATTCACTTTTTACAATGATATTTTCAATTTCAACGATGTTCTTAAATTCACCAACGATACGCATGGAGCGGTTGAAACCGTTCGATTTCATGTCGCCAGCTGAAAGTGTAAGATTCTCAGAACCAACAGCATTGGAAATATCATTAAAACTGACCTTGCGACTTTGCATTGCAAAAAGGTCGATGTCGATTTTTACTTCCTTGCCTGAAGTACCTTTTAGTTTTACATCGGAGATTTCGCTCAGTTTTTCGATTTCATCCTGCAAATATTCGGCATACTGACGCAATTGCTCCTCAGGATAAGGCCCCGATACATTTACCGCCATAATGGGAAACTCAGAGAAGTTAATTTCGAAAACATTTGGACCTGCAGTGAGATCTTTTGGAAAATCAGGGTCGTTTTTAGCTTTATCGACTGCTTCTTTCACTTCCCGAAGGGCTGTTTCGACAGAGACAGAAGTATTAAATTCGACTATGATATTTGAAAAGTCTTGTATTGATGTACCCTCAAGTTTCTTGATCCCTGTGATGGATGCAATTTCTTTTTCGAGTGGTTTTGTTACCAGTTTTTCCATATCTTCGGCCGAGTTACCCGAATAAGTTGTTCCTACATAAATGGTTGGAATAACAATTTCGGGAAAAGACTCCTTTGGCATGGAGTTGTAGGAAAAAGCGCCGGCAAAAACCAGTATGATGGTAAGCAAAAACATACTGATGCTATTGTTCACAGCAAAATTTGTCGGCCCAAAATTCCTTGATATATTATTTTGATTGTCCTGACTCATTATATATTTTTTGTAACAGTTTGAAATTCAAATTTATTTATCTTCGGAAAGAACTTTTACCTCATCGCCGTCAACTACCTGTCTGGCTCCTTTGATGATGAGGGTTTCATTTCCGTCGAGCCCTGTTTCTATAACTGTTTCGTTTTTGTAGCTTTTTCCTAAGGTTACAGTTCTTTTTGTAGCTTTGTTATCTTTTACAAGCATAACATAACTGTTGCCATCTACATCTTGCATGATGAGGTCATCGGGAAGTGAGATTGCTTTTGCTTTTCCATAATCCTGAATAAGCATGGTAGCCAGCAAGTTTGGTTTGATTTGACCGCCTTTGCTGTCAACAGAAGCCTCAACTTCGAAGGTGCGATTGGCGGAATTGATCATTCTGCCAATTTTTGTAACGCGACCGTTTTGTTTGGTTTCAAGTGCTGGAAAATCAATTTCAACAGCATCGCCCACTTTTACTTTTCCCAAAAAATTCTCAGGTACTTGTGCGACAATTTTAAGTGTGCTGCTATTTACTATTTGAACAATCGGGGTGCCGGGACCGCACATTTCACCTTCTTTCGACATGACCTGTTCGATATGACCACTAACTGGTGCGTATACATTGGCTTTTCCCAATTCATGTTCCAATCTTTCTTTGGTTTTTTGCAGTTGATCGACTTGATTTTTTGACTGCAGGTATTGAACCTCAGAGCCAATGTTCTGTTTCCAGAGTTTCTCCTGGCGGTCGAAAATATCTTTAGCCAGATTAAGCGAAATTTCAATTTCCTGGATGCTTTTTCTGATGCTTTCGAGGTCAACTTTAGCAATCAGGTCACCCTGTTTTACATAGGCATCTTTTTTTGCATAAAGTTTCACGATACGGCCACCGGTTTCTGAACTTGCCATACCCGGATCATCGGAAGTAGTGATATTGCCCTGAACTTCGATATAGTGTGAAAAATCCTTGATACTCAATTGTTGAGCAGTAATTTCAACTACCTTCATTTTTTTTGCAGTGCTGTCAATTTGTACAAGCCACTTTTCGAGCGCCTCTTTTTCGGCAGTCAATTTCTTAATGGCTTCTTGTTTCGCTTTTATGGCAGCTCTTACCTTTGCAGGGTCTTTTGATTTTTCGGCAGATTCTCCGCCTCCGCAGGAAATGGCAATAACAGCAAACAGCATTGCCAAAAGGCTAAATTTTACAGTTTTCATTTGTATGTATATAAAATTATTTTGAATGATTATTTTCCTAAAATTCTTTCTAAATCAGCAATAGCAACAGCAACATCATACACAGCATTCATGTAGTTGGCCTGAGTACGGTAGAGCTCCTGCTCAGCAGTCGTAATCTCCATGCTGGAACCGATACCTTCTTTGTATTTTATCTTGGTTGTATTTAAAATTCTTTCAGCTAAATCGAGATTTTTTTGCTGATTAGTCATTCTTTCTTTTGCATTTTTGTAGGCAACTCTTGCATTTTCGAGTTCAAGCGTAGAGGCCAGTTCGAATTGTTTCAACTGCAGATTGATTTTCTTACGGTCGATTTCAGCCATTTTTATTTTCGAATCCTTATTGAAACCGTCGAAAATTGGCACGTTTACAGAAGCTCCAATGATGGAAATAGGAAAAAATCCTGCCTCGTCTTTGTCGAAAAGATTATTGCGCTGAATTTGATACTGATGTGTGAAAAAAGCAGACACACTGGGCGCATAACCCATTTTATATCGCTTTACATTTAATTCGTTCAGATACTCACTTTGTTTCAGAATTTGAACCTCAAATCTGTTGTCGAAATTTGGCTTGCCGCTAAGGTCGCCCTCTACAGGTTCTTCCATCATTGAATTGAGGCTGTCGCTTAGACTAATAGCTTCGTAAAGCGGAAAATTCATTTGGAATTTCAGCACATTGTAGGCAAGTTCAACCTGTCGACCAACCATCTCATTTTCGCTTTTCAAATTCGAAAGTGATAAATCAAGGCGGTCAACATCCAATTGTTCAATCAAACCGCTTTCTTTGAATGCTTTGGTTTCTTTGAGCAGTTTTTCAAGATTCTCAATGTTTTTGTACAGAATTTTACGGTTTTCTTGAGCTATGAGTACAGTCAGATATGATTTTTTGACATTGTTCTTTATCTGCTGCATGCTCAAATCAGTTTGTCTAGTTGTCATCTGTACCAATCCTTTGGCAGCTTTCAAACCAACAAAATAACTACCATCGAAAACAAGTTGATTTACATTAAAACCCGCTCTGAAGCTATTTTTGGTACCGAACTGAACCGGTTGAGGTTGTCCCTCGGGTAAATTTGCACCAGTACCAGCAGGAACGAGCTGAAAAGCTTCGAGGGTTCCAACAACAGCAGGGGTGAGGAAGTCGGGTAAAAGCTGCGTGGGAAGATTGATATTGTAATTATACTCGGCGTTGATCGTTGCCTGTGGCAAACCAATCGAGGTATATTCTCGTACCTGCTGTTTTGAGCGATCAAGGTCAAGTTTCGATTGCTGAATGCTGATACTGTTTTCCTGCGCATACTTTATGGCATCTTCGATACTAAAGATTTGAGCTTCCTGTGCCGAGAGGGAGGACAAACCAAGCATTGCCAAAAAAATATTAACTGAATTTCTCAGTTTTTTCATGGTAAAATTGATTATTGAATTGATGAAAATAAAATATTTATAAGTTATGTTGTAATACCAAGCAATTTAAGATAATCAGACATCAGTTGTCGCCCCTTTTCAGACACAATGCCATATAAGTGATACAAAACGAACTGCTTGTGTACGGTTGGTCTTGGAAATTGATCGGGAGGCAGTAGTTCGTCATCTGAAAAAATATTAATTGTGCCAATATGTATTCGGCTGATAATTTCTATGTCCATATCCGCTCTGTAAATTGCTTCTTCAATACCTCTTTTGAGGTTATTTTTCATAATGGAAAGGATGAAATCTTTACGATGTTGCTCGAATAATTGCCAAACTTCAAAATGATATTTTCTTAAATCAAAAAGAAGAGATGGATTCATGTTCTCTATATTGCGCTGAACCTGAATGCTGATACTGAACATTTCCTGCAGTGCATCATCGGCCGTTTCTGCAGCCTGGTTACACATCAGTTTCTCGTTTTCGATATATTTTTTTAGAATTTTTTCAACAAGCTCGTTTTTATTTTCAATATACTGATAGAGGGTTTTTTTTGACATGCCCAATTGACTGGCAATGTCAGACATTGTTACACTTCTGATTCCATATTTTCTGAAAAGCAATTCTGCTGCTTCTAATGTTTTTTCTAATTCTTTCAATGTTGAAATTTTATTTTGCTAGGCTGTTTTTTGACAGAATATTTTAATGCAAATCTTGTAACCTGAGAAACTAATAATGTTTTTAGAGTTTCCAATAGGCACTAAAAGTCCCATTTTATCGGACAAAGTTAACTTATAAACTTTGGAAACTCTAATAAGTTTAAAAGTTTCCAAAGTTTTTTTAGAAAATTTTCATTTGGAGATTACAATACTTTATGCTGTATAAATTGTTAGCTTTACGGTGTTATTAAATTATGATATGAGGTGATTATTGAAGATTCCTATAATGAAATGATTGTGAAGCTGTCGGCTCTTTATCCAAAAAGAGAGGCAGAAAATATTTTAGCATACATTTTTGAAGATATTTTTAAGCAAAGGAAACCCTACAGTCTTGAAAAACAGTTCAATCAAGAACAAACAACACTGCTGGATATAATTCTAACAAGACTACTACTGCATGAACCCTGGCAATATATAGTAGGGGAAGCTGATTTTTTCGGAGAAAAATTTCTGGTAAATCCTTCGGTACTAATTCCAAGACCTGAGACCGAGGAATTGGTATTTAATATCTTTTCTGATTGTAAAGCAGCAAATCTCAAGGTACTCGATATAGGAACTGGATCGGGCTGTATTGCAATTATGCTTTCAAAAAAAATGAAAAATGCAACCGTTCATGCGGTCGATATTTGTCCGATGGCATTGGATACTGCAGTTGAAAATGCGGAAAGGCTTAATACAGCCGTAAAATTTTGGCTATGTGATATTTTACAAGCGCGATGCAGAAAATCATTACCTGTTTTCGATGTCATAGTCAGCAATCCGCCCTATATAAATCCAAAAGAAAAAAAACAGATGGCCGATAATGTTGTTAAATATGAACCGCACAATGCTTTATTTACTTCAAATGACGATAGTCTCGAATTTTACAGAGAAATCCTTAACTTTGCAAACGAAGGACATTTGAGCGAAAGCGGGAAATTGTATTTAGAGCTGAATCAATACCTTGCCGATGAAACCGAGATACTGGCTCAATCTATGGGATTCAGGAATACTAAAATAATCAGAGACCTACAGAATGCTCCCAGAATGCTTTCTGTGTCAAAAACTTAAACCAATGCCTCGAATTTTAACAATAATTTGCTTGCTGTTTTCTTTTGTTATCACTGTGTCGGCACAGTACAGCAGAGCAAAGATATACCTCGAAAATAAAAATCTGGGTCAGTTATTAGATGCCGGTATTTGTATAGATCATGGTGTCCACAGAAAAGATTATATTGAAAATGATTTCTCTGCTTTAGAGCTTGAAACCGCCAGCTCACTTGGTTTTAGAACTGAAGTACTCATAAATGATGTTTCAGCTTACTATGCTGCACAAAATAATCCGAATGAATTAAAATCGGCTGCATCTTGTGTAAATCCACTTTTTCAGGCTGTTGAACAGATTCAGGCTCCACAGAATTTTAGATTGGGTTCAATGGGTGGCTACTACACTTATCAGGAATTTTTGAATGAACTGGACAGCATGCGGGCAAAATATCCCAACCTGATTTCTCAAAGACAGGCGATAAACCCCAATGATTTGACTAAAGAAGGCCGACCAATTTACTGGTTGAGAATTTCAGACAATCCAGATGTTGACGAAAATGAGCCCGAAGCCTTGTTTAATGCAGTTCATCATGCCCGCGAGCCAATGAGCATGAGTCAGTTGGTATTTTTTATGTGGCATCTGCTCGAAAATTATGGAACAGACAGCAATATCAATACTTTGTTGAATGGAACTGAGCTTTATTTTGTACCCTGTATCAATCCCGACGGTTATGTATATAATCAGACAAGCAATCCAAATGGGGGTGGTATGTGGCGTAAAAACCGACGGAATAATGGCGATGGAACCTTTGGCGTAGATTTAAACCGTAACTACGGCTATAACTGGGCTTTTGACAATCAGGGATCTTCACCTACGGGTTCTTCTGATACTTACAGAGGCACAGTAGCATTCTCTGAAGCCGAAACAAGAAATATGCGCGATTTTGCTTTGGCGCACGACTTCAAAGTTTGTTTCAACTACCATAGTTATGGCAATCTGCTCATTTTTCCCTGGGCATACAGCGGCTTACAGACATCCGATTCACTTTATTACAGCTTTACAGCACCTATGTTAAGTCGCTTCAATGGATTTTTAACTGGTACAGGTGCAGAAACAGTTGGTTACAGCTCAAACGGGGATGCTGACGACTGGCAATATGGCGAACAGACATTGAAAAATAAAACAATGACCCTCACGCCCGAGGTTGGTCCGGGTGATCTTGGTTTTTGGCCTCCGGCAAATCAAATTTTACCAATTTGTAAATCGACCTTATTTCAAAATCTCAATCAGGCCTATCTCTTATTAAATTTTGGTCTGGCTTATGATAGAAATCCCGTGGTGATGAGTCAGCTTTCCAATCAAATAAAGTTTGACCTTACAAAATATGGTTTCGCAAATGGCAATTTGAGTGTGGGAATTTTACCGCTGGGTTCTGAGATTGCATCGGTTGGCAACCCCAAAAATTTTACACTCAATCAGTTTCAAACTGCAAGTGATTCTATTGCATTAACCTTGAATAGTGGCCTTCAAAATGGAACGACAGTTAGATTTGTGCTCTATGTTGATAATGGTTCAGGACTTGTTATCAGCGATACTATTACAAAAACTTATGGTGCTTATGGCAGCCTTTTTGTTGACAATAACAGTAGTTTAAATAATTGGCTAAACATTGGCACAGGCTCAAACTGGCAGCTTACGACAAGCGATTTCTATTCTTCACCAAGCAGTATTACAGATTCGCCAAATGCTGATTACAACAATAGTTCAAGCTCAGAATTGCTGCTGCGCAACCCTATCGATCTCAGAGGGGCAAGCGATGCAGTACTGAATTTTTGGGCAAAATGGGATATCGAAACCGATTATGACTATTTACAAGTATTTGGAATTGCTTCGGATGGCTCAAGGGTAGTACTTTGCGGCACATACACAAATGTAGGGACAGTGTATCAGGCAGAAAATGAACCCCTATTCGATGGCAGACAAACACAATGGGTCTATGAAAGTATGTCGCTCAACGATTTTTTGGGCGATTCATCTCTAAGTATCATGTTTGCCCTTAGAGCCGATCAGTGGGTGAGGGCCGATGGCTTTTATTTCGATGATGTCAATGTTAGTGTATTGCAAAATAATTCTCCTAGTGGTACAATTGCAAGAAGAAACTTTTCATTGTTGGAACAAAATCGCCCCAATCCGGCCTCTGAAATGGTTTTTATTCCATTTAGCAATACAAATCTTATCGAAGATCTCTTTCAACTGCAGGTTTACGATGCCTTGGGCAACCTGATGTATCAAAAAAATATTTCTAAATTAGAACAAGGTGTTAATATCGAAACGGCCGACTGGCCCCAAGGAAACTATTTTTATAGACTAATAGGAGAGAAGGGTAGTTCTCAGACTATGAAAATGCAGATTCAAAGATAACTTTAAAAGCAGATTATGAATTACTTAACAGTAGAAAATATATCAAAATCATTTGGTGATCGTGTGCTATTCAGCGATATCACTTTGTATATCAATCAGGGTGATAAGGTTGCGCTGATAGCCAAAAACGGAACTGGAAAAACATCCCTGCTCAACATAGTTGCAGGAACTGAAACGCCCGATACAGGTAAATTTTGGCTGCATCCGCACATTCAAACCGTTTTTCTCAGTCAGGAACCTGCTTTGGATGAAAATGCCTCCGTTTTTGATGCAGTTTACAATTCTCAGAATCCTGTAATGAAGGCCATTGCAGCTTACGAAGCCAGTATGCTCAATCATTCTGATGAAAATGCTATGCAAAATGCCATTTCAGAAATTGACCGACTCAATGCTTGGAATTATGAGGCAAGAGTAAAACAAATTTTATCGGTACTCGATGTAAATTATCTCGATAGAAAGGTAAGTGCACTTTCCGGTGGTCAGCGGAAACGAGTGGCACTAGCAAAAGTTCTTATCGATGAGCCCGATTTTCTGATTCTTGATGAGCCAACGAACCACTTGGATCTCGAGATGATTGAATGGTTGCAGGATTATCTTTCCAAATCAAAAATCACCTTATTAACTGTTACCCACGACCGTTATTTTCTTGATGCAGTCTGTAATCAGATTGTCGAAATGGATCATGGACAGTTGTTTAAATATCAGGGAAATTACACCCAATTTTTAGAGAAAAAGGCAGAGCGTGAATTGAATATGGCTGTTGTGCTCGACAAAACAAAACAGCTTTTCAAAAAAGAATTGGAATGGATGCGCCGTCAGCCACAGGCTAGGGGAACTAAGGCAAAAGCCCGTATCGACGAATTTTACGATATTGAAGAGAAATCAAAAATGAAATTGGGCGAAGATCAGGTTCAGCTTGATATTCAGATGACCCGTCTAGGATCTAAAATTTTGGAATTACACAATGTTAGTAAAAGTTACGAAGGGCATAATCTCTTCAAAAATTTCTTTTATCATTTTGCCAGAATGGACCGCGTGGGCATCATTGGCCGAAACGGTACAGGAAAAACTACTCTTTTGGACATCATGGCCGGATTTATCGAACCAGATAACGGTAAGGTTGTTCACGGCGATACCCTCAGCATCGGTTATTACAACCAAAAAGGGATGAAAATGAAGGATGATAAGCGTGCGATTGATGTTGTAAAAGACATTGCGGAATATATTCCAATGAATGGCGGTAAGAAAATGTCGGCTGGTCAACTTATGGAGCGTTTCCTTTTTGATGGTCCAAAACAGCAGACCTTTGTTTCAAAACTCAGCGGGGGGGAAAAACGCCGATTGTATCTGCTTACCCTGCTCATCAGAAATCCAAATTTCCTGATTCTGGATGAGCCAACCAATGACCTCGATATCATGACGCTGCAAGTGCTAGAAGAGTTTTTACAGCAGTATCCCGGCGTCGTTGTTGTTGTTTCTCACGACAGGTATTTCATGGATAAAATTGTGGAACATGTTTTTGTATTGGGCGATGGCGAGCATATTAGAGATTTTCCGGGCAACTATACCGATTTCCGCTTAGCAAGAGAAGCGGAAATTCAAGCTGCAAAAGCAGAAACAGTTACAGCTAAATCGGAACAAAAAACCGAACAAAAATCGAGGGTTTACGTTTCTCAGGAAGATCGAAAAGAATTTAAAAAAATTGAGAAACAGCTTCAAAAAATCGAAGAGGATAAAGCCAAAATTACCGAACAGTTTAATAATGCTGATTTGAGTCCGGATAAAATTATGGAACTTACCAAACAGCTACAAGCGCTTCAGGCAGAATTGGAAGATAAGGAAATGCGCTGGCTGGAATTGTCGGAGATGATGTGATTGTTGGTATCAGGTATCAGGTATCAGGTATCAAGAACCGATCTCGTCCCTAAGACGAGAGAGCTCTTTAAACGGAGTTCCGCGAAGCGTATCAGGCATCAAGAAACGGAGTTCCGCGAAGCGAATCAGGTATATTTATAATATAATTGTAAAGCTACTTGCTACAATTTTTTTCGAGGTCTTGCTACCTGCTACTTGATACTAAAATATTAGGTGTTTTATTAAAAATGTCTTGCTACCTGCTACCTGATACTTGCTACTAAAATATCAGGTGTTTTATTAAAAATGTCTTGCTACCAGCTACCTGTTACTTGCTACTAAAATATCAGGTGTTTTATTAAAAAAGTCTTGCTACCTGCTACCTGATACTTGCTACTACTTTTAATTATTGAATTATGTATAAGCTTATACTCCTCCTCCTACACCTCAGCATCCTCGCAGCTGCGCAGCAGATTGCCCCAACTACTATCAATAGCGCAGGGCAAAGCGGACAAGTCAATGGCAATCATATCAGCTATAGCCTTGGCGAATACGCAGTGCTGAATATGTCCGACACAAGCGGCAGTATATCCGGTACATTCATTGGGGCGTCGGTCATTACTGCA
>CAMDAB010000080.1 GCA_945888475.1 Saprospira grandis DSM 2844
TCGAATCGAAGAAAAAGTTAGCGTAAGCTAACGAAGCAAAGGAAGCAAATAAGAGCATACGGGGGATGCCTAGGCTCTCAGAGGCGACGAAGGACGTGGTAAGCTGCGAAAAGCTGCGGGGAGGTGCAAACGACCGAAATATCCGCAGATGTCCGAATGGGGAAACCCTACAGTTTGAAGAACTGTAGCGCAAGCGCAAACCCGGGGAACTGAAACATCTAAGTACCTGGAGGAAAAGAAACTAAGAAAAGGATTCCGTAAGTAGTGGCGAGCGAAAGCGGAAGAGCCCCACCGAAAAGTAGTCAAGCAGAACGGTATTGGAAAATCCGGCCAAAGAAGGTGAAAGCCCTGTAAGCGGAGACGAAAAGGTGAAGGAGTAGCGCGGGGTTGGAGGATCCTTGCGTGAACATGGCAGCACCATCTGCCAAGGCTAAATACTACTGAGAGACCGATAGCGAACAAGTACCGTGAGGGAAAGGTGAAAAGAACTGCTAGTAGCAGAGTGAAAAGAACCTGAAACCGTATGTTTACAAGCGGTCGAAGCCTTAAGGGGCGACGGCGTGCCTTTTGCATAATGAGCCTACGAGTTAGTCTTCTATGGCAAGGTTAAGACTTTAGAGGGTCGGAGCCGGAGCGAAAGCGAGTCTGAATAGGGCGCTAAGTCATAGGAGCTAGACGCGAAACCTTGTGATCTACCCATGAGCAGGTTGAAGTTGCGGTAACACGCAATGGAGGACCGAACCGGTAAACGTTGAAAAGTTTTCGGATGACTTGTGGGTAGGGGTGAAAGGCCAATCAAACTGGGAAATAGCTCGTACTCCCCGAAATGCATTGAGGTGCAGCGTTTGGGTGAAGTGTCTGCGAGGTAGAGCTACCAATAGGGCTAGGGGGAGTCAAATCCTACCAACCCCTGATGAACTCCGAATGCGCAGACATATACCAAGCAGTGAGGCCGGGGGTGCTAACGTCACCGGCCGAGAGGGGAAGAACCCAGACCAACAGCTAAGGTCCCGAAATAAATGCTAAGTTGCAAAAGAACGAGGTGGAGTTGCTAAGACAGCTAGGATGTTGGCTTGGAAGCAGCCATTCATTTAAAGAGTGCGTAACAGCTCACTAGTCGAGTGACTCTGCGCGGAAAATAATCGGGCATAAAGCATTTTACCGAAGCTTTGGATTCCATGTAAATGGAGTGGTAGGGGAGCATTGAAGTCTGCGTTGAAGCATATCTGTCAGGGTCTGTGGAGCGTCTTCAAAAGCAAATGTAGGCATGAGTAACGATAAAATAGGTGCAAGACCTATTCGCCGTAAGACCAAGGTTTCCAATTCTATGTTAGACAGAGTTGGGTTAGTCGGGGCCTAAGCCCAATCCGAAAGGAGAAAGCGATGGGAAATCGGTTAATATTCCGATACTTACTGTAAGGGTGAAGCGAGGACGAAGGAGCCGGTTGTATGCCAACTGACGGAATAGTTGGTTAAAGTGCGTAGGTAAGGGGTGCAGTGAAGTACGTACCCTATCTGAAACACGATAGTACTTGAAACCTTTCGGGGTAGAGAGATATTACATTAGGCTTACTTCCAAGAAAAGTCGCTAAACGATAACTTTACAGCAACCCGTACCGTAAACCGACACAGGTGGTCGAGGAGAGTATCCTCAGGCGCTCGAGAGAATCACGGCTAAGGAACTCGGCAAATTAGACGCGTAACTTCGGGATAAGCGTCGCTCAGCGATGAGCCGCAGTTAAAAGGCCCAGGCAACTGTTTAGCAAAAACACAGGACTCTGCGAAATCGAAAGATGAAGTATAGGGTCTGACACCTGCCCGGTGCCGGAAGGTTAAGGAAGGGGGTTAGCGCAAGCGAAGCTCTTGACTGAAGCCCCGGTAAACGGCGGCCGTAACTATAACGGTCCTAAGGTAGCGAAATTCCTTGTCGGGTAAGTTCCGACCTGCACGAATGGTGTAATGATCTGGGCACTGTCTCGGCCGTGAGCTCGGTGAAATTGACGTATCGGTGAAGATACCGATTACCCGCAATGGGACGAAAAGACCCCGTGAACCTTTACTATAGCTTAACGTTGTCTTTGAGTAAATGATGTGTAGGATAGGTGGGAGACTGTGAAGTTGGCACGCTAGTGTTGATGGAGTCGACGTTGAAATACCACCCTTCAGTTGCTTAGAGACTAACCAAAGATTGGGACATCGTTAGGTGGGTAGTTTGACTGGGGTGGTCGCCTCCAAAAGCGTAACGGAGGCTCCCAAAGGTTCCCTCAGCATGCTTGGTAACCATGCGAAGAGCGTATAAGTACAAGGGAGCTTGACTGCGAGACAGACAAGTCGAACAGGCACGAAAGTGGGGTTAAGTGATCCGGTGGTTCTGAATGGAAGGGCCATCGCTCAAAGGATAAAAGGTACTCCGGGGATAACAGGCTGATCTCCCCCAAGAGCTCACATCGACGGGGAGGTTTGGCACCTCGATGTCGGCTCGTCACATCCTGGGGCTGGAGAAGGTTCCAAGGGTTGGGCTGTTCGCCCATTAAAGTGGCACGCGAGCTGGGTTCAGAACGTCGCAAGACAGTTCGGTCTCTATCTATTGCGGGCGTGGGAATATTGAGAGGAGCTGACTCTAGTACGAGAGGACCGAGTTGGACGAACCTCTGGTGTACCGGTTGTGTTGCCAAATGCATGCCGGGTAGCTATGTTCGGAAAGGATAAGCGCTGAAAGCATCTAAGCGCGAAGCCAACCTCAAGATGAGTATTCCATTGAGAGACGTGGTAGATGACCACGTAGATAGGTTGTAGGTGGAATCACAGTGATGTGTTAGGGAGCCAAGCAATACTAATTACTCGATAGCTTCCTATTTTAAATTTTTCAAATAAAAACGAGGAGATATCTTCGTGCTCAATCTCAATAATAAATTGTTGTCAAGTAATGTATGTCAAAATGATATAAGGGGTTGTATAATAATCAACAAAAACAACCCAAAGATTTAATGGTGGTCATAGCGAGGGGGATACACCTTTTCCCATTCCGAACAGAGCAGTTAAGCCCCTCAGCGCCGATGGTACTACGTAAGTGGGAGAGTAGGTCACCGCCAACCTAATCTTAAAGCCCGATTCTAACGAGTCGGGCTTTTTTGTGTTAGATTTTAATACTATTATTACTAAAAATTTTTGATGATGAAAATCCTATTTTCGGCAATATTGATACTTGTTTTAAACAGCTCTTGTCAACATATCCTAAAAAAAATTTATGGAGTTAAAAATCCAGAAATTGAAAGCGAAACAAGCATTAAAAAATCTGCTATAAAATATGGACTTGATACAGCTAATATTGTAACGCTGAACAGTAAAGATTTTCTCAGAGAATTAAACGGGAAAGCTATTCCAAATGCATCAATATATGACAGTAAAGGTAATTATATTGAATACAGAGCTACTGATACATCCTGTAATGCAGGTTTATTTGAATTTATACCAAATCTGAACGTCAAAAATAGCTATAATAAACCCGATTCAACTAACCTTGAACTTGAACTGAATAAATTTTTGGATTTAAAAGGGAAGCCAATTGATAAGTTAGAATCAGCCGATTTTTATGTACTGATTTATTGGACAGTATGGACAGGTAAGCTAAATAAAGACCATGTCAAAATCTGGGAGGATGCAGCGAGCAATAATAAAAATGCCAGAATCAAAGTATTGAAAGTAAACCTTGATTTCCAAGACCATTGGGACGAGGCTGAAAAGAAAAAAATTACGGGTAAATCAAAAAAAAGAAAATAATAACCGGGCCATATAGAACTATGAAACTGTACCCTTACAGTACTTTTTCATTAGCTCTGCCGAAGATTCGTCCCCTGCATCAGCAGCTTTTTTTAGGTCTTCACAGGCGGATTTATCACTCAAATTTAATTTTAAAACACCTCGAAGGTAGTAAAATTTTCTATTGGTAGGATCTATTTTCATGGCGATTTCAATTGATTGTAAAGCCTGAGAATCTTTGTTCAATTTAGATAGAATAATTGACTTCAGGTAGTGATAATCTGCATCCTTTCCATTGAGCTTTAATGCCTTTTCACATTCCGATAGTGCCTTGTCGGCTTGGCCCAGATTATAATAAATGTAAGCTGTTTTTTCATGAAAATCTGGGTTGTTTGGAGCTAATGCTAAAAAGTCTTCATAATCCATTAAAGCTCCTAAGGTATCGCCCTGTGCAAGGTGGATATCTCCAAGTAGCCCATGCAATAATGGATTTTTCGGATCAAGTTCCATAGCCTTTCTAATGTCAGGAAGTGCAGCCTCAAAATTATTCATTTCGCTGTGAACCATACCTCTGCCATGATAATATTTTGAAGTGTTATTATCTATCTTTATGGCCTTGTCAAAATCTGAAAGTGCAAGTTTACTGCTGTCAAGATCATAGTACACCCTGCCTCTTTCGTAGTAAAATTCTGGATTCTGTGGTGCTAAAAGTATTGCTTTGTTATAAAGTACCAATGCAGAATCAAATTTTCCGAAGTTATGTAGTTTTTGTCCCTCATAAAAATAATCTAGCGGATTTTTGTCATCTGAGGCAGTAGCTTTTGGTAAATCACATCGCATAAACAAAGTGCTAAATAGGCAAATTGTTAAGAAAAAAATAATAGAAATTCTCATATAAAAATATTTTTTAATAATGTTTTCTTAGGTACTTGAATTAAAATGATTAAATCTAGGTACTTTGTTTTTTAGATTTTCTATAAAATAAAATAAAGCCAACTGCCAAAATTAAGATAGCTCCACCAACTGTAATGTATATCCAAAGATTAGAAGTACTAAGTACAATGGATGAACTGTCGCCAATGAGGATATAGGGTGCCCATAAAAATGGATGTGCTCTGTTATTGTCTGCCGATTTTATAAAATCTGATTTTGCCAGATGCAGTGCCTCGTCTTTTTCTTTGCCTTCTTTTAAGTATTTGTAAAAGGATTCGATAATCATAGAGGTAGATTGATCATTCACAGACCAAAGTGTTGTAAAAATACTCTTAGCTCCCGCGTATGAGAAGCCCCTTGCCAAACTGATTACGCCTTCTCCGCGACGAATTTCTCCCAAACCTGTTTCGCAGGCCGAAAGCACAACAAGATCGGCATTGAGTTTCATATTATACAGGTCACTGACGTATAAAAACTCATTTTCGATACTATCTCTTATTTCTGTAAATGCCAAAAGAGAAAAATCCGGATCCCTGTCATTTGCCATGCCATGGGTTGCAAAATGGATAATACGGTATTTTGATGCGTCTTTTTTAAATCTTGCTTCTGTTGCATCTTTGCCAAGGTAAACATCACCAGCGCCAATTATCTTTTTTACGTCATTAATTTCCTTATTATTAAAATTTAAAGGAGCCAATGCAAATCTTCTGTTACGCATCGTAACGCCATCCTGATTATCGGCGCCAAAACTTGGTGCAAAACCAATAAAATTCTTCAAGAAAGTGCTATGCTTTTTCGAACTCATATCAGCAAGCAAAGTCCCCGAATAACTGTAACTTAGGATATATTCTAATCCAAAATATTTATGTGTTTTGAACTGTAAATGATTAGTAGGTTTTGTCGATAGCAGTGGTTCAAAAGGGATATTTGCAAGTGGGCCTGCCGGAACAATTACTAGTTTTTTAGGCAACTTGCCGAGTGGTTTAATTAGTCTATCAAATAATATTGATCCATAATTCGCATAGTCCCTTGCAAATTTGTCATGGGAATCATCAGTGTTCGCTTCACTGCTGAGATAAAAACCGTAAATTGATTCTCTGAATTTTTTACTTAACTCAGCCAGATCCTGATTCCCGTTCAATTCAAAAACTTCAAATTCATCTGCTGTAATTTTGAAGATAAAAAGTTTAGTATTACCTGTAAAATATTCAATCAGCGCCTGGTCTTTTTTTAATAGTTTTCTTGTTTCTGTTAGATTACTTATTTTAAGATCAAACTTCATTTTGAAATAATCAGGATTTTCTTTTTCTATTTTTTTTGTAAAGCGACTATATTCCTGCTTCTTGTTAAATAAAGCTTTTTCAACTTTTTTAGCATCAGCTATGTTTTTCTCTCCACGAGATTTGTACTGATAAAGCTGTTGTTTAAGGTCAGAAATAGAAAGACGCAGTGCTTCCTCCTCCCGGAGAATCTTGTCTGAAAGTCCGGCTAATTTCGCCGCTTTACTGTTCTGAAAAGCCTCAAGCAGCAAAAGACTTTTGCTTTTTTCACTGAAGAAGAAGGCTTTTTCTTTGTAGGATTGATCTTTTTTAATTTTAGACAATTCAAGACAAGTTGAGATTGCCATTTCATAGGCATCAATAATCATATCTGAAACAATCATTTTGCCTCCCTCGGCAGTATAGTCGGCTCTTATTTTATCAGCAATTTTATCTGTAAACTCAAGATGTTTCAGTGCCAACTCAAGGTCAGTAGTTGATTTGTCTGTTTGGTATTTTTTAATGTAGATTCTGGCTTTTTTTGCAATCAAATCTTTCAACAAATTAAGATTCTCTATCTTATTTTCTTCAATGAGTTTCCAATCCGGAGTACTATTCAAATCGCCTGGAGCACTAAGGTTTACTATTGCTTCATGAATGTTTTTGAGCGCATCGCCATATTTTTTTTGATATTCATAGTTTTCAGCGTAAACTAAACTGATATTTGAGAAGATGGGATTGTTTTCTCCGTACAGTTCTTTTGCCATATCTGAAGCATCTTTCGCTAGCTTTTCAGATTTTTCAGCTTTTCTTGCTTTGGCATAAGCACTGGCAAGGTTATTTTTGGCAATAAAAGCGGTAGTTCCTTTTGGATTAATCTTATTCATTAAAGCAACTGCATCCTCGAGATAAGGAATTGCTTTTTGGGCAACCTTTATTTCATCAGCCTCATTATATTGTGGTTCAAGTCCATATAAATAAGAAACTCCAATGTTCATCAGGCAGAGGGCATAGTTATCTGTATTTTTTTGATTTTGTTTTTCATAAATGTTTAATGCTCTTGAAAATACAGTGACCGATTTCGACATGGTTTCAAAATTCAGAGCTGATTCCCTGATGATTGCGCCTCTTTCAATTAGAATCTCTGCGTAGTTAATTGAACTTGAGCTATATTTCTCATCAGCAAATTTTAGTGCCAGGTCTATGTAATCCTCAGCTTCGCTAAAAGAACCCATCAGCCTGTAAGTAATCCCAATATTTTTGTAAATTAGAGAAAGTGGTCCAGCTTCTTTTGCCTGATAGAGCTCAACTGCTTTTAAAAGATATTTTATAGAGGCTGCATAGTTAGTTGAAAAGCGATACATGACACCCAGGTTATAAAAATCCCTAAATAGTTCCTGGCTTTTTGGATTGGCTTTCTCTCTGATTTCTAAAGCTTTTTTGAATAAAGGAGTAGCTTTCAATAAATCGTCTTTTTTGTAATGTGCCGTACCTAGGTATTTGTAGGGCAGAGCAAGATTTTCATCATTATTCAATGACAAGTTTTCTGCTTCTTTTACAAGGCTTTCTAAAAGTTTTAATGCCGCATCTTCATCTCCATTGTCCAATAGATTTTTACCCTGTTCAGCTGAGTATTTCAGATAAAGACCAATTTTGCCTTCCTTTTTATAAATATCTGAGGCCAATTTCAATTTTTCGTTCGCTGTATCAAGATTCCCTTTTTCTTTCAAAAAGATGGCCTCTTCAACTAATGTATCAGCATTATTTGAGCTTTGAGTCCAAACTGTAAATTTGAAAGGAATCAGGAAGAGGACAATCAGTAAAAATCTTGAAATATATATCATAATTATAATTGGGCTTAATGCTGTTTTAATATTTTCAAACTAACAGCAGTTTTTACTCACTTAAGCTGAACAATACAGGAGGGTAAAAGATTTACTTGAAGATTCGGACATTTGCTGATGCCCAAAGTCAAATAAAAGAAACTGATAAAGATATGAATAGCAAAGGGTTGGGGTTTTAGATTAAAAGATTTTAAATGCTATACTATTTGATTTTGACCAGTTTTGTCAACTGATTATGCGGACCTTGTTTTAGTTGTATAAAATAAATGCCTGCAGAAAGACTTTCGGTGCTTAAACGGATATTGGTTGCAGATGCATAGTTTTCAATAAAAACAGTTCTTCCTGATAAATCAGTAATCCTAATGTTCGTATCAAAGGATGCGGTATTATTCAATAAATTTATTGAGATAGTTTCGTTAAAAGGATTAGGAAAAATAAGTGCAATATCCTCAGTATTCAAGGGCAATATTTCATTGGAAAGAATGTTGAAAGAATCGAGGCATACAGAACGGTCTTCCATGTTTTGAAGAATTAAGCGCGCTTTTTGATAATTTAATCTGCCACCAGATTTCAGGAGATTTCTGTCGGCGCTCTCCAAACTGTCTACACCGCGTAAGATAGCAAACTTAACAGCTGCAGCACTAGCATCGGGAAATTCATCGAAGAGCAAAGCTGCAATTCTCGAAACCTGAGGCGCAGCGAAAGATGTACCACTTTTTGAATACAAGCTATTGGTATTGTCATTTGCATTAAAAATCTGAACTGTACCAGGCGCTGCAAGGTCGATATGTATTGGACTGTAATTAGAATAAGAGGACAATCTGCTCTGATCTGTAGAATCGAGTGCAGCAACAGCAATAATGTTATCATTATAAGTAATTGTGCTGTCGCTCACAAAGGGAGAATTAGAAGGCCAGTGTTTTGCGGAATCAACCTGTGTATTTAATCCATTGTTGCCCGCTGATGTAACCACTAGCATATCGCAGTTTCTGCTGGAATAAATTATTGTGTTTTCGAGTACAATGCAAGGTTCGCCATAATAACCCCAACTGGCATTCACAACCCTAATTTTTGATACTGAACCGTTTTGCAAGGTATCGCTATAGTCGGCGGCATGTCGAAGGGCGCAGGCTGCATTAAATACAGTACCTTTACCCAATCTGTTTGTGTATTTGTATGGAATTAGCGCCAATCGGTCTTGTGCATTATTATTATATGCCTGATTACCTGGATTGTAACCCCCAAAAACTCCTGCAACTGCAGTGCCATGTCCGTGATCGTCATAGGTTATATTGTTTCTTTCTAGGTAATTCCAACCCCAGCCATTGTCAATTTCACAATCGGAGTCGTCGTCGATGCCATTGTTATTAGTTTCGTTGGCTTTAACCCAAAAACGGTTGATAATTGCAGGTTTTTCATAATCTACCCCCGAATCGATTATAGCAGCAAGGGTAGGGTTCGAAACTGTTGTGCCAGTTGTAAAATTTGCAGGTCTTGTAAATGTGCCAATGCTAGGGTCTAATAGACTATAATTTGGGTCGGCACTCAATAGTTCAGTTTTGGTGCCGGCCTGTGAGGAAGAGGTTCTTGTTCCCGTACCGAGATTTTCAATTTCGACCTGGTTCAAGGTGTCAGGAAAGCCCCAAAGTTCAATGGACCCACATACGCAGGAATCAATGACATCAACGCCCAGTTCAAGCCTTACGCGTTCTTTCCCGGCAGTTGATACTGTATCTTTGAATTGAATAACTATTTGCTGGCAAAGTGTATTGCCGCCATCAAAGTCGACACAATTACCTACTTTTATCTTTTTGGGTCTGACAGGAATCATTAAAAGCGGAAAAGAGTCATGACGGGTTTCTGCCCTAGCTAACCAACCTGAGTGATAGGCCGAATCTAAGTTTGAAATCTGAATCGCAGCAGGATTGGAACCTACAGCCATAGAAACCCCAATAACCTGACCAATGCTTGATTGAAAGTTCCCACTAATGTTAGTTGCATTCAATTGGCCCATCGTCTGCTGTACAGCTCCAACACTGTCTCTAATCCAAAGCACATTATGTACAATATTTGGTGGATAGCCAACAGTTGTTAGAAAAACCATAGAATCTCCTTCTGGTCTCCTTCTCACGCCACCTATTCCGGCGCTGTCCTGAGGGAAATAGATAAATGAACTCAGTGTATCGCTGTTTGCAGAAATTGCAGCAGGGACATATTGTTGAATAAGATTTCCGCTGGGATTATTGGCAAGTGGAACCTGACGCAACTGAAATTGTCGGGTAATATCATACAAATCGTCAAAATGAAAACGGTTTCTGTCAACTCGCAGTTCTCTTAAATTTAGGAAATTCAAATTATTAGTCAATGGTTGTATTCTGTCAAAATCATTGTCTGAAATTCTGAAAACTTGAACAGAACTGAACTGCGACTGGGCTCCAAACAACCAATCCATGATGAGTAAGCCTTTAATTTCAGGGTTTTTACTCAAATCAAGTTCCAAAATGTTTGGCCAGTTGTAGAAGCCAGCAGTAATGGGTTGGGGCAAAAATCCTCTGAGTAAGTTATTGTTTAGATACAATCGCTCAATATTTGGGAAAGCATCTAAAATTTGTGGCGACAACTGCATCGATATCCTGTTGTTGCTTAGATTCAAAGTTGTTATTTCCTGACTGCTGAATGGTATTATAGAATCGATCAGATTGAACGAGAGATCAAGTTTTCTGGTTTTGGAAGCATCTCCGAAATAATTCAGATCAATTGTCCCAATTATCTTATTGGAACGAAGTTCCACCAATTTGGGTAAAACAGAGCTAGGCGAATTTGCAGCAGGAATAAATGTATAGCCATTCACTGCTGCAGTATCCATTGCAGCGTTAGCGATAAAAATTTCTAAAGATTGTGCTGCATCCAGCGCATTGGTTAAATCACTAATATTAATTATTTTATTATTACTTACATCCAGTTTGGAAAGTCTGTTGCCAATTGTCTGACTCATCGCAGTGAAGTTATTTCTATCGAAATAGCCTTGAACCAGATTGGGAAAAAAGGTATTGAAATCCGGAATAGCTCCTTCAAAACCATTCTCAGCTGTATCAAAAATTTCTAAGGCGGGGGGCATAAAAGTAGGCAGATTTATACTTGTAGTACCAAGCAATGTAACGAAGGTTGCTCTGGTGTTGAGCACTTTCATTGCTAACTGCCCATTCAGAAGATTCGAATAGGAGGCGGCATCATATACCATTTGATTGTTAGAGATATCAATAAGCTCAAGGCTTGGTAAAGTGCCCAAAAAGAAATTGATTTGGCCTTGGAGACCGCAGCTATCTAAACGAATTGATTTTAGAGAGTCAAGTCCGCTAAAAGGTTGAGCGGATAATAGAAATAAAAAATTGTCGAGTTGTTTACCACTTAAATCAATAGCTGAAACTCTTTTAATGCCTTGAAAATCATTAGTTAAAGTTATGCCCTGCCAGCTGCTGACCGGATTATTAGAGCCCCATTGCTCAGAAGGGGGTAGGGCTGTATTCCATCCAGAAACAACAGTTCCATTCAATCCGCCAAAGGCTCGGCATAATTTGATTAGTTGAGTAGAATCATTAGTATTTACTTGTGATTTCAGTCCTGAACATATTGAAATAAAAATAAAAAAAGAATATAATATTTTTCTCATCTTTTGTAGCAAGTGAAATTAACTCAAAAACATAGTTTAATCCATTGTTCTAATGAATATAATCAAAAAACTGTTACCGCTTTTAAAAGTATTCTTGTTGAATTTTTAAAAAAATGCTCTAATTAAAGGGGCACTTGTTAGTTGTGATTTATCTGTCAACTTGAAACCGGAAGCTTTCAGAACTGTTTTTAATGCTGTACTCCATATCTGCACCCAATTCCTTGTTATTGATTTTGCCTCTGATTTTAGCAACTGGCATGTCATCGGCGCTTAATTCTTCGCATTGAAAATCAAAGGGAGAGGTTTTTTTTCCGCTTATTTTGTGCTCTTTTCCGCTCGATTTGTAGCGAACAAAGCCATTTACACCTGCTTCTTTCACTTCAATGTAAAAAACTCGGTCGTTGTATCTTCCTTTAAAGCCACCCTCAGTTGGAAATTTTTCTCCTTCGATACTGGTTTCAGCCAGTTCACCGACGGCACTGCTACCCGGTTTTGTATTGCAGGCGGTCATTAGAAATAGCAAAAGATAAACAAAAAAATAGTGCTTGTAATTTGGTTTCATGTTTAAGGATTTTAATGAGCAAATTTAAGTTAAAAAGCTCAGATTTTCAATGCTTCGCTAATTTTATTAATGACATGATTCCAATCTTCTTTCTTATTAACAAAATCCAGTTCATCGGAATTTAAGATGAGTAGATTACCCTCTTTATATCCGTTTATCCATTCCTCGTATCGTTCGTTGAGCAGTTGCAGATAATTGAGACTCATGCTGTTTTCATAAGTTCTACCTCTTTGTTGAATATGACGTACCAGAGTGGGTACACTGGCCTTGAGGTAAATCATCAGATCGGGAGCTTTTATCTGTGAATTCATCAATTGAAATAGCTTGAAGAAATTTTCAAAATCCCGCTCCGACATCAGCCCCATATGATGCAGATTGGGTGCAAAAATATGGGCATCTTCATAAATGGAACGATCTTGAATTACCGTATTTGCTCCTTTTTTGATTTTTAAAACCTGCTCGTAGCGACTGTTAAGAAAATATACCTGAAGATTGAAGGACCAGCGACCCATGTCGTTGTAAAAATCTTCGAGGTAAGGATTGTCGTCGGTCGATTCATAATTGACTTCCCAACCGAAATGATTGCTTAGTTTTTCGCTGAGTGTTGTTTTTCCGGCACCGATATTGCCAGATATAACAATGTGTTTTGGAATGTTTTGCTGATTCATTTTGTCGAAATAAATTTATTTTAAAGCTAATTTATATCTTTTTTTGAGCAAATGATAAAACAAGTTTTTAATTTTATGCATTAACCAAATGCCAATTTGTTAAACAATCACAATAATTGCATTAGAACCTTGCCATGAAGGTCGAAAATAAGTAGTCGAGCATAAATAATGCAATAATTGGGATAATGATTTCTCAGTATTAAATTCCATCAAAATGAAAGATACAGAAGTACTAATAGACATTCAACATCTTAAAAAAACCTACATCATGGGCGACCAAATGGTGCATGCCTTAAGGACGGTCGATTTACAAATATATAAGGGTGACTACATGGCGCTGATGGGACCATCAGGATCTGGAAAATCTACGCTAATGAATATGATTGGTTGTCTCGATAGTCCAACTGAAGGCAATTATATACTTAATGGAAAGGATGTGAGTACTATGGGAGATGATGAACTCGCCGAAATCAGGAATATTGAAATTGGTTTTGTTTTTCAGACCTTTAACCTCATTCCACGACTTAGCGCGCTCGAAAATGTTGCCTTACCCCTAATTTATGCCGGTTGGTCGAAATCGAAAAGACTGGCAAGGGCTAAAGAGGTGCTCGAGTCTGTTGGCCTGGGCGACCGTATGGATCACCGCCCAAATGAACTTTCGGGTGGCCAGCGCCAAAGGGTTGCAGTGGCAAGGGCTTTGGTCAATAATCCCTCGTTGATACTTGCCGATGAGCCTACCGGAAATCTCGATAGTAAAACCTCCATAGAAATAATGGGTCTTTTTGAAGAAATTCACAAAAAGGGTAACACCATAGTTATTGTAACCCACGAGCCCGACATTGCCAATCACTGCCATAGAATTGTAAGACTCAGAGACGGTGTAGTGGAGTCGGATGTGTTGAATGAAAATCCAACCAGCGCACTTGTGATTTGATATTCAAAACGCATTTCGTTCATCATTGAACCATATATATACCGAAGAAAAAATCCCTGTAAACAATTGTTTTACAGGGATTTTTCAGAACTATGAATACAGATTAAAGAGATTGATCTACTTCTACTTCTTCTTCTACTTCCATATCATCTTCTCCCATCTGTTCCTGAATTTTATCACGATCCAGATAAAGTTTATTCATTATTTGGCTAAGCACTTTAAGACTGTTTTGGTCCTTATTTTTAAGGTTAACAATTACTTTAGCCTCTTCTGTACTTACAACTGCATTTGCAGACTCAAGTTCATTGTATTTGCTCAATAATTTCATCAGTTCGTTCGTATTTAGCATACTGTTTCTGCCAAGTGGCATAGCACTAAGTGATGCAAAAAGTTGAGTATAGTCTACATGTACACTCATCCAGCCTTTATTCATATCAGCATAGGCCGATTTTTCAATAGCCTCATTTCCTTTAAAACCGCCTTTTTCAATTTGGTCGAGGATACTTAAGTCATTTGAAATAACGAACACATTATTTTTTACAATACCCTGAACCTCTTTATTAGTGGAACTCATGTAACGTGAACCTTGTTTTTTAATTTCACCGCCACCCATCGATTTTGGTGCTTCAAGCAGTTTATCGAGGAAAGTGCTGTTATTAAATGCAATTGCCACTACAACTTTTTGTTCTTTAGTAGCATCTTTAGCAGCAGGGTCAATATAAGATGCAAGGGCTATTTCGCCAGAGAAACCTTTCTGAATGTCATCCAGTGTAATGTTTGCTTCCTTCAGGAAAGATTCTGCAGTTCCGTCAAAACCACGATTTTTTAGCACTTCTCTGATTCCTTTAATGTCGAGACCCATCATGGTCATTACTGAAAGGTTTTTCTTAGGGAAGTAAGCTGAAAAGTCTGTATCCATTTTCTTTTTGAAAATAATACCATATTCTTTTGCAATGTCTTTGTTCATGTTGTAGCTCAATCCGGCCTGCATATCACCTTTGTTAAAGTCATAATAGAGTGCCATTGTGTTGCCATTGAGCGATTCTTCTGTCAGTCCAAGGAAAGAAATCATTTTGAGCGATCTTGCAATGCTTTTGTCCTCTTTCAAAGTTTTTATGATTGGATCTGATTGAACCCAAAGCATAACATCATGTTTTTCAGCTTTTTCAGCTTTGAAGCTTTTGTTGGACAAAATGCTTTTATCCTTTTTGAGATCAAAAATATTTTCCAAAGATTCTTTGGCTTCGGAATTTGTATTAACGATGATTACAAGGATGTCTTTGTTCCATCCAATGCTAAATTCATTGTTTTCTTTGTTACCTTTTACAAATTTGTAACCTTTTGCAGATTCAATTTTTTTGAAAGGTGAATCTCCACTGCCTTTGGCTGCTTTTTCAAACAAAGCTTCAAGGTCTTTAATGTTTTTTACCGGCAAAATAAAGCCAAATCTGAATTCCTTTGGACTCTTGATATTATCTGCAAACATACAGAACTGACCATTCATGGCAATTCCAGAAGCTTCGGGGTTTTCAAGAATTTTTTTCAGGTCTTCCTGATTGGCCTGCTTGAGCAGATCCTTAAACATGTCAGTTTTTTTGAAGTCGGCATAGTTTAATTTGTTCATCATTTGGCCAACATTCATTACTGCTACAACAGCAGCATCAGATGGTACTCTTTTGAGTACATTGGCTGCGCCAAATGCTGAGTCAGCTTTATTGCCGCAAGAAACAGTAAAAATTGTAATCATTGCCAAGGCGGAAAGCATGATTAGAGAAAAGCGAATAGTTTTCATTTTTTAAAAATTTTGACTGTAATTTTTTTTAAAACAGCCCTTTGTGAGTAAATCTTTTGAAAATCGTTAAAAAAGGTTTTAATTTGCGCTGCAAACTTACTTAAATATTTCTTAAAAAACCAGTTGCCTTTATTATTTTACAATAAATTTTATATGAACTTAAAAGAAATTTCAATTGCGCTCTTTATTACATTAGTAATCAGCGCTTGTAACAATACAGCAGGCGATAACAACAAAAAGGATGCCGAAAATATTTCGAAGAGTGGTTGTTATAATACTGCTAATGAAAAAATTGTAGAACTGCTCAATGTTGTGCTGGACGAAAAGGGTATTAGCGGAACAGGCAAAAGATCTTATCTGGCTTACAACGAGATTTTCGAACTTACGCTGAGCGGAAATAAAAATAAAGATGGGAGTTTTGAAATGACTATTAGTGCCAAATCAACTATGCAGGGTAGGGAAAATGTGACGGAAACTACATATGAAACCTGGAAATTTACCGACAAAACGCTTGAAGTGAGCAACAGAAACTCGAGCCATTTTGTGGGCGACCTCAGTTTTGTCAAAGTTAACTGCGATGGTTCGAGTCAGAAAGACAGTACCTTATTCGATGCCTTTCTTGGTTTTCAGGAGGGTTATGCTGCTGTTATCAAAAATGGAAAATGGGGTATCGTGAACAAAGATTGGAAATTGGTACTGCC
>CAMDAB010000081.1 GCA_945888475.1 Saprospira grandis DSM 2844
GACGGAAGCAGCATCTGTAGCTTGAGTTTACTGCTCCTCTCAATTTGTCCCAAACTAAAACAGTGCCATTGCCAGCCGATGCTGCTTCCATACGCTGGTGCTTCAGACATTGGGAAGCGGTGCCTGCGGCGCGTTTTTTATTAGTAAAAGTTTTTAGCTTGGACAATCTGCTTGTTTTTTACGTAGTAAAATACCAGTATTTTGTGAAACAAAATCTAGCCCCGATAGCTATCAGGGTCAGTATTGTCCACTAAATCCGTGTTTAAAAATCCGTTTCAAATAATAGGTTATACAGACGAAATACAAAATATGTCTTTGAAATTCTCTTTGTATCGTTGATTTTTCTCCTGCTATCCGTGTGAGGACGCTGTATTTTAATGCCACGGTGTTTGACTATTATGCGACCACCTTAGGAGTACTCTGTAAATTATAAATATTTGTCCCCATCGGGGTCAAGTCAGCTATCGGATTACCAAATTTTCAAATCAAAAAACTTTCCTCTACACGTCTTTCACTGCATGGAGCTCTTTCGTCTTGGGACGAGATCGGTTCCTCTTCAATTCTAATTTCTTTCCTCTTCAAATCTTTCCTCTATAGCTCTTCACTCAGCACTTGACGTTTTGCAAAGTTTTAGTTATATTTGCATAAAAATTACTTGAGTGAAAAAAATAGACCGGCTCATCATCAGCAGTTTTATACCACCCTTAATCGTATGGTTTATGGTGGCTGTGTTTATTTTTAATATGCAGTTTCTCTGGAAATACATCGATGATATTGTTGGGAAAGGCCTTGAATTAAAAATCATCCTTGAACTGCTTTTTTATCAGGGACTTGCAATGGTTCCACGCGCCTTGGTTTTTGGGGTGATGATTGCCTCGGTGATGACACTTGGCAATCTTGCAGAGCATTATGAATTGGTGAGTATGAAATCGGCAGGTATATCGCTGATGCGCATTTTAGCGCCATTGCTCGTAATGGTCAGTTTTCTGGCTATTGCCTCATTTATTTTTTCCAATAATATCATTCCTGTCACAGCATTACAATTCAAAACGCGGCTTTACGATATCAGGAAGCAGAAACCGGCACTGGATCTTGAGCCCGGACAGTTCAACAATGACTTCAAAAACATGGTCATTTATATTGGAGAAAAAGACCGTAACAGCCGCAAACTAAAAGATGTCAGAATTTACGACCACAGTAAACAGAATGGCAATAGCAGTCAGACCAATGCCCGCGAAGGTGAACTTTATTTTACAGAAGATAAAAGCAGGCTGGTAATAGAACTTAAACAGGGGCAACGTTACGAAAATCTCCAACTCAGCAGCAAAGGTGGACCCAATGTGATGCCTTATATGCGCACAAGTTTTAAGGAGTTCAAAACGGTTTTCGATATGAGTGAATTCAATTTTACCGAAACCGATAAGGATCTTTTCCGCAAACATCACTCCCTGCTCACGTCGAGACAATTGAAGAAAGCAATCGATTCGATACTTATCCGCAGGGATAAAAGAATTGTAGAAATGCAGCAAAGTTGCGATAATTTTTACCATTTCCGCAAAACAATTGGCCCTCAAAAAGATAGTGCAAAAACAGTTGTCAAGGGACCTTACTCACCCAAAAAAGCTGTCAGCCCCATTTCCGTAAACCGTTTCAGTGATGTTTTTACAACCGAAGAGCGGCACAGCATGTACATGCGAGCGCAGGGCTTTGCCCGTAATGTAAAAACACAGGCCGATAATCTTTACCGCAATTTCCCAAGATACAAAGAAGAGGTTGCCGCCCATGAAAACGAACTGCATCTGAAAATCATTTTTTCGGTAGCCTGTCTGCTTTTTTTATTCATAGGCGCACCTATGGGAGCCATTATTCGAAAAGGAGGCTTCGGCTGGCCAATTTTTACTTCTTTCAGCTTTTTTATGGGATTTTTTGTCCTGCATCTCACAGGCGAAAGGCTGGCTACCGGATTGGTCTGGCCTACCTGGATGGGCAGTTGGCTACCGATATGGTCTCTTTTTCCAATTGCAGTTTTATTGACCATCATGGCGATGAATGATTCGAGAACATTGCCATTGGGATTCATCAAACGTTTATTCAGAAAGAAAAAAACAATTTCTTGAATAGGATAATTAAGGAACAGCAAAATTATTTGCTAGCATTGACAATATTGCTGGGCATTGCAGTATTATTGCTTTTCAATCTGAATAAAGGAGATGAGCTTAAATTCCTCTCTCAAAACAGAAGTCAAATAGGCAATACAATTTTTACATTTTCCAATTACTTTGGTGAAGCCTATATCTATGTAATTGTTTCGCTCATCTTTCTGTTCGGCAAACAATGGGCAAAGGGAATTCTGGTTATGCTCACAGGCTTTACAGCAATGCTGTTGAGTCAATTATTAAAGAACTATTTTGGACATGAACGCCCATTCATTTATTTCAAGGAAACACTAAAACAACCCGATTTGCTGACTCCCGTTCCAGGCATTGAACTGGTCAACAGCTACACGAGCAGCTTCCCTTCAGGTCATACTACTGCAGCCTTTGCGCTCTTTGGCCTGCTTGCATTCTTTACCCCAAAATCAACACAAAAGACTATTTGGCTTATTCCGGCAACTATGGCGGGAGCTTCCAGAATTTATCTGGGCCAACATTTTTTGGAAGATGTAATTGCAGGAGCTGTGCTGGGAAGTTTTATTGCAATTGTTTTATTTGCCATACATCAATCAAAGTTTACAACACTTTTTAAAATTAATTCAAAATAATTGTTACTCTTTCCTGTGAAAAGGCCTTTTCTTTTGTTACATTTGCTATTGTTATAAAATCATTCCAAGTGCCACTTTTAGGTAAATCCATTTCGGTTTTTCTAATCATCTTATTGTCAATCCCTTTTTTCTATAAAATGGGCTACTTGGTGTATTTTACCATCAACAAAGAGGCCATCATAAAAGAGTTTTGTGTTAATAAGGCCAATACAAAATTGAAATGCGACGGTAAATGCCACCTAAAAAAACAACTCAACCCTGAGCAGAATCTTAGCAAAAATGAACAGCAAAAAGAAAATGATAATTCTTTGCTAGTGCTAATTAAGGAAATAAAGAATTTACAGCTACTCTATATCCTACCCTTTAAGAAATCAGTTCAAACGACATGCTTAAGCAACTACATTAACGAAGTTCCCAAAGCTTTAGTTAATCCCAATTACAAAGCAGATAAGGGTCGTTTACACCTTAAGTCAATTTTTCATCCACCCGCTTGTTAATTTTTCAATTTATTGAATCATTAACATACAATCTTTATGAGATATTTATTATTCGTATGTACACTTTTTATGGTGTTACATTCGAGGGCATGTGATGTATGCGGTGGAGTGAGCAGCAATGCTTCCATTGGACTTTTTGCAAATACAAGATTTCATATAATAGGTTTTCAAAGTGGCTTTCGCTCATTCGATACCTATTTGCATGAAATTAAACATTCGCGGGAGCAAATGTTTAGCACAGATTTTCGATTCAGAATTCAACTGCATCGAAGAATACAGCTTTTGGGCATAGCGCCTTATCAGATTGCTATACAGCAAACAGATTTTGGCAGCAACAAAGTACATGGCTTGGGAGATATTAGTTTAATGTCAA
The DNA here is from genome assembly GCA_945888475.1 of Saprospira grandis DSM 2844. GTDB lineage: Bacteria > Bacteroidota > Bacteroidia > Chitinophagales > Saprospiraceae > Saprospira > Saprospira grandis_C. The sequence goes on from CAMDAB010000081.1 coordinate 3,632, forward strand.
ATTTTATTGTATTAAATAAAAGAGACACAAACGGATTAAGTCGTCATTTTTTGTCCTTAGCAGTTGGTCTAAAGTCAGCAAGCGGCAAAAATACGATTGATACAGATCCACTTAAAAATATCTACCCCGGAACCGGCAGTTGGGACCTGCTGCTCTTAACAAACTACACGCATCAGTTCGACAGTAAATGGGGCTGGCAAAACGAAGCTAGTGTTTCATTAAAAGGTAAAGACCGTTTCGATTATTCCTTTGGAAACAGTTATCAGCTGACATCACAGGCTGTAGTAAATCTGCCGCTTTCAAGATATCGTCTTATTTCAGCAATTGGTTTTAATGGCGAGTATCACGAAGCATCAAAACTTGAAGGCGCAAGAACCCTGATACCTAATCTCAACAAAGGATTTGTATGCTCGGCAAGGGGCGCAATAAACCTGATGGGGAACAGCTGGTTACTATCGGCTTACTTGCAGCAGCCTATTGTACAAAATTTTAACGAAGGCCTTACAAAACAAAGGCTTTCCTGCGGAATCAGCATAAATTATCTGATTAACAAATAATAATAATCATGAAAAATTACATTTTAGTATTTTTATCATTACTGGTAATAAGTTTATTTTCTGCCTGCCACAAAGCGCATGAAGCCAGTACAGCAGAAATTACTTTTATTGAACCCTCGATCAACGATACTATTGCTTTTGGCACAGAACTTCATGTAGAAGGCACTATAGGCGGCGACGGGGAAATGCACAGCTACACACTCAATATTGCCAATGCGGACAATGATTCCATTTACTTTTCAAAAAGTAGCAGTGCGCATGCCGAATCTTATGCATTCCACGAACATTGGGTTAATAATCTGACTGACACAACATTCGTAAAAGTAACAATCGAGGTTGAACTCAACCACGAAGGTGCAAAAACAAGCAAAACAGTTAATGTAGTTTGCTTACCTTAAATTTCTTATTTTTAAATTAACAATTCAACATTTTAATATCATGAAAAAGCTTCTTAAAAATTTATTTGCTTTCGCAATCATTATCTTTCCTTTATTTATGATTTCCTGTGAAAAGGAACAAACTGCTACTGAGGGTACTGTTTTGGTTAAACTTAATCACGGCTGGGGAATGAGCGGTACAAGTTTCGCACTGAATACCAACTTGGTACACCCAATGAATGGCGATACTATGAATTTTTCAAAATATAAATATTATATATCCAATCTGAAATTAAAAAAAGCAGATGGCACATTTTGGGTACAACCCGAAAGCTATTTTCTGGTAGATCTTTCAAATTCTGCCAGCAGCTCCATCAGCCTTAACAATGTACCTGTTGGAGATTATACTGAGATCAGTTATACCTTGGGTGTAGATAGTGCCAGAAACGTATCAGGGGCACAGTCGGGAGCATTGGCTACAACAAATGATATGTTTTGGAGCTGGTCTACAGGATATATAATGATAAAAGCCGAAGGAACTTCTCCTCAATCAACAAATGGATCATTCTCATTCCATATTGGAGGATTTAGCGGTCAGTACAGCGCTGTACAATCAAAAACTGCTTCATTCGGATCAAATCAGCTTTCAGTTTCGGGTGAAAAGAATACTGAAATCCATTTCAATGTAAATACAGCAATGACCTGGTGCAATTCAGGAAGCTGTGCAGCTGTAAATTCTGTGATGATGCCAAGCGCGCTTAGTCTTCAGATGGCGACTGATTTTAACAATGGCTTTGTATTTGATAAAATTGTAGAATAATCAAACATGGGTCCTTGTGCTGCAGGGACCCTTTTTTATACCAATGAAAAGATTTTCGCTTCTAATCATTCTTTTGGCTGTTCTGTCCTGCAGAAAAGAAAATACTGCAGACAATTCCCTTAGTCCTGCATATCCCGATTATTTTCCGGCTCCAGTATATCAATTTAACAACAATACTGTAAACAAAGACCGTTTTGAACTGGGTAAAAAACTGTTTTTCGACCCGGTTTTATCGCTCGACAGTACAATTTCTTGTGCAAAATGCCATGCACAGGTACATGCTTTTGCCGATCATAATGTATCGCTTAGTGCAGGCATAAACGGGCTTTTGGGCACAAGAAACTCACCTTCGATTACAAACATGATCTGGTCACCGACATTCATGTGGGACGGTGGAGTAAATCATATTGAAGTCTTTTCTGTTGCGCCTATTACAAATCATGTCGAAATGGGGGAATCTATGCTATCTGTTATTCGAAAACTGAATAATATTACAGCTTACAGAACCGCTTTTAAAAAGGCATATAATATTGATGAAATAACAGATCAGGCGATGCTTAGAGCCTTAACAGCTTACATGTCGATGATTATCAGTGCTGGTTCTAAATATGATGAATACCGACAGGGTAAAACGAGCCTCAGTGCCAGTGAACTCGATGGGCTCAACCTTTTCAGACAAAAATGCGCAGGCTGTCACAGCGAGCCCCTTTTTACAGACTATTCCTACAAAAACAATGGTTTGGATAGTGTTTTTAATGATCTTGGCAGAGAAACAATTACTACCAATTCAAACGACAGAGGCAAATTCAAAGTGCCGAGTCTGAGAAACGTTGAGCTTACTTATCCTTATATGCACGACGGCCGTTTTTGGTCCTTGCGAGAAGTATTGGATCATTACAGCAACGGTATAGTCATCTCTCCTAGCCTAGATGCTTCACTTCAACATTCTATTCCCATGACAATACAGGAAAAAGAAAGGATTATCGAGTTTCTGAAAACACTTACCGACTGGAACTTAGTTTCCGACCAGATGTTCAATAAATAAAATTATGTACACAATTAATGAGTATTCTTTAATAAAACAATTTAAAAATCTGATGTTTATGAAAATCATCCTTAAAATAACATTTCTAATGTTCATAACGCTTGCTACTAATAACATATATGCACAGGCGCCATCATCATTACCCATCAGCTTTACATGGGGACAAAGTGCAGGCGGAACAGAATGGGACAATAATTTCAGAACTGTAGTTGATAGCGACGGGAATATTTATACACTAGGTTTTACCTACAGTCCTATTTTCAATTATCTAACAGATAATTCTGTAAATGATGATATCAGTTCAAATACGGGCTCTTCTGTTTATCTGATCAAATACGATCCAAGCGGGAATCTTGTCTGGAAAAAAATATACAATGCCAACAGCTCTGACGAAAGGCTCGATTTGACCATCAATGGCAACAGCATTGTCTGGGCCGCAGGTTTCAATGGCACTCAAAGTTTTGGCGATTCAACTTTTACTTCTTCAAACGCTGGTGCTTCAAATTCCCTTGTATTTGTAAATCTCGACCGCAATGGCGATTTTAACTGGGCAAGCCAACTAAATGTTGATTTGGCAGAGTATGCCTCTGTCGATTTGTTTCTGGACAATTCAGGAAATACATATTTCAGCACTGCTTTCGAGGGTACGATATCGACTGTTAGCGGCAATTACAGCAGCAGCGGAATTGGCAATGATATTATCTTCGGCAAATTAAATCCGAATGGAAATGTTAATTGGGTCAATCGAATTGGCAACAATGAAGATGATTTGAGCGGCAATATTATGTTAGATAAAAATGGAGATATTTTGCTGACTGGCAGATTCACAGGCAGTTTGGCAATCGGCTCAAATAACCTCAGCAGCCCGGTGGGCTATGACTGGTTCATGGCTAAATTCAATCCATCAAACGGCAACAATATATGGGCAATCAGCGAGGGTGCTCTTGGCAGTGACGACAGAATATCGGCAATTGCTGTTAATCCCTGGAACGAAATTATAATCACTGGCCGATATGCCGCATCTTTTACCTTTGGAAACCAAGCCATTTCAACAGTTGCAAATGATGATATATTTGTTGCCAAATATTCGTCATCAGGCTCATTTATTTGGGTAAAAACCTTTGGAACAAGCGGAGAAAATGACTGGACATCCAACAATATTGGAGTTGACGATGCAGGGACTATATGGGTAGAATCCTCAGTGGGCGGCGACAACAACGGACAAAATTATCCGGTTTTCTATGGTTCGGCAGGCGATTCGTTAAATCTGGCAGGTAACCAGGACTTTGTATTTAGCCGTTACAGCAATTCGGGTGATCTTCTGTCAATAAATTCTTTCGGTACGGCAGCTTATGAATTTACACAAGATTATTATTTTGACCCACAGAACGGAAAATCATACATCGTTGGGCATCATACAGCCGACACTACAATATTCAATCAGGATACACTTCCTGTAAGGGGTGGTTTTGCAGATGCTTTTGTAGCTGTTGTTGAACCAAATCTGTTAGCAAAGAACGACAATTATACAGTTAATAACACCTCTATGCAAATGATAATGGTGCTGATGAATGACCTTTATCCCTCAGGCCCTACACTAAGCATCACAGAAAATGCAAATCATGGCGCTGCCTTTGTAATGGGTGGCAACCACATAGCATATACGGCAAGCGGAAACTACAATGGTAACGATACTATCAGGTATAGAATCTGTACAGGAAATGAATGCGACGAAGCGCTTTTGATCATCAATAATGTTTTTTCTACTGCTGTTTCAAATATAGCCTCAGAAAATGACTTTAGCATTTTTCCCAATCCATCAAAAGATTTTTTTACGCTAAGTAGTATCAGCAGCTATTTTGGAAATATCAGCGTTTTAAATGCACTGGGACAGGAAATTTATTTTTCTGAATATGAGGGTAACGCTCACCAAATTAGTATAGCTGACTGGACAGCAGGATTCTATACAGTTCAATTTATTGATAAAAATAATAAGACGCTTAAAAGTTTTAAATTGATAAAACTTTAATAATGTAAAGATTTCGGGCGGAAAAGCCCTACATTTGATCAATGAAGCTTTTCCGCTTTTTAATTGCTTAAAAATAAATGATATGAAAAATAAGTTCTTCATTTTTATTGCACTGTGCTGCCTTAGTGAAATTCATGCCCAGGCTTTTTTGGGACAATTTGTACCGGATATCACAGAGACTGACTGTAACAACAACAGGGAAAGAATTTATGATGTATTGGCGGCTGGCAAACCGATTTTAATTTTCAAAACTGACATGGCAACCTGTGGCAACACAACTGCTTGGGGTACCACTGTAAGACAATTTGCAAACTTATATGATGCCGAATACAGAACCTGGGTTTGTGCCGATTTTCTAGAGGCAAATAATCCTACAGATCAATGTACATTTATGACTACCTACGAGCAGGCAACAGGCTTGAGCGACAATAATTCTTTTCGATTTATCGATACTACATCATCTGGACCATACGATCCTTCGAGCAGAGGCGTTTTCGATATACAGTGTTACCAGGGCTATATTGTAATCGGTTTGGATTCAACCATTGTTTATATAGGAAATGACCTGAATACTGCTGTGAATGCTGCATTGAGTGCCGGCTCCACAAACACGTACACCCATGATGATGCTAAAAACGACATTAAAATTTTTCCCAACCCCAGCTCCGGTTTGATCAATTTAGTGACAGATTTACAACTGGAAAAAGTTGTCTTTTACAATGCAGCAGGTCAAATTGCATTTGTTTATAATGGTACTGAGCAACAAAAAATAAATATTTCAGCTGTAGAAACCGGTGTCTATTTCGCTCATTTTACATTTGATAATGGAAAAACAGCCATTAAAAAAATTATTAAAACGGCAGAATAAAAGACTTTAAAGGTTCAGAATCTATAACTCTGAAAAATTATGTAAAATCGGATACCCAAAGTGTCCGATTTTATTATTTTTACAAAAAAGATATTCTAATGAACCTAAAAATAATCTCGGCAGGTGCCGGTAGTGGTAAAACATACAGTCTGACGCAAAAAATGGCAAAGCTGCTCATGCCCGGCGAAGATGGAAGTCCCTCCCAGGTACGTGCATCGGGCATTTTGGCAACAACTTTTACCAATAAGGCTGCTGCCGAACTGAAAGAAAGAGTTAGGGTAAAACTCCTGGAAGAAGGCCTTACCGAAGCGGCTGACGAACTCGGGCGCGCTATGATTGGTACTGTCCACGCGGTGGGTGTACAACTGCTAAAAAGATTTGCCTTCGAAGCAGGGGTTTCTCCCAATGTAGATATCATTGCCGAAGAAGACCAAAAAACAATTTTCAATCAGTCTATTTCGACTATTCTCAGCAATGAAAAAACAGCGCTGATGGAAGACCTGAGCGAGGTCTTAGGCTTCAGAAAAAGTCCCTTTGCACAAAAAGACTGGCGCAATGAAATGAAAAATATTACCGAAATCGCCCGGGCAAATAATATGGGCCCCGATCTGCTGAAAAAAAGCCGCGATTACTCCATCAATTCTTTTTTTGAACTACTGCCTGAACAATCCTCCAATTCGGCTGAATTCTTTAAAAACAGGCTTGAATACCTTTTAAATGAGACCATTCAAGCACTGAAGGAACATCCCGACGGCACTAAAAAAAAGGACAGCCTCATAGGTACGCTTTACAACATCCATAAAAACCTTAAACTACGTGGCAGTCTGCTCTGGTATGAATGGCTTCAAATTGCCAAAAACTGCGAGGAAGGTCCTGCTAAATGCCGCGAAACAGTTGCCGATCTCAGGGATTTTGCCTTGACACATGATACACATCCCGATTTTCATGGGGATTTACGTCAATACCTTAGCAATATTTTTGACCTGGCCGCTGAAGCGCTGGAGGAATATGAAAATTACAAAAAAAGCAGAGGACTGATTGATTATACTGATATGGAGGTGATGATTCTCCGACTGCTTGAAAACCCTTTCGTAAGAGAAGTTTTGGCCGATGAGCTCGATCTGCTGCTGGTTGATGAATTTCAGGATACCAACCCAATTCAACTTAAAATTTTTCTGCAACTTACCCAAATTGCCAAACAGTCGATCTGGGTGGGTGACCCCAAACAGTCGATTTATGGATTCAGAGGCGCAGCACCCGAACTGATGGAAGCTGTAATCGATAGCGTTGGCAAAGAAAACATTGAAATTCTGGATAAATCATGGCGTTCGAGACAGGATCTGGTCTATATGGTGAACGGACTTTTCACCAAAGCCTTTGCACAAATGCCGCCCGAGCGTGTAGCGCTGAATATGCCCGAAGACTTAAAAAAAGAAAAGGAAGCAGCCGCCTTGAGCACTGCAGTCCGTCACTGGATACTTGAATGTAGCGATGACAAAGCTGTCAATGAATGGATAAGCAATGCATTGGCGAAGGCCTGCACCGAACTTCTGCAGGAGGGATTGATGATAAGAGACCGGGAAACCGAGCAGCTGCGTGAGCTAAAAGCCTCTGATATTGCCATACTATGCCGATCGAACAAAAATTGTGAAGCCATGGCCGAGGCATTAAATCGACAGGGCTTAAAAGCATCCATTGCTCGACACGGGCTCTTGCATACTCCAGAGGCCTCCCTTTTGCTTGCCTGTCTGAAATTTATCCTCAACGAGCAGGACAGTTTGGCCGTTGCTGAAATCATGATGCTGATGACAAACAATTCATTGGAGGATATGATTGAGAACCGACTCGATTTTTTGGAGCAACGCGAAGACAAATACAGTGTCTGGACAGCCAAACTGCCGGTCATAGCACAGCTATCTGAACTCCGAAAGCAAACGCAGGAAATGTCGGCATCTGAAATTTTGAACCTGCTTATTGAAAAATTTAATCTTCGCCATTTTGCTGCCGCCAGAGGCAATGCAGTGCAGCGTTTTGCGAATCTCGATGCATTGCGCAGTTTATCCTTGAAGTATGAAGACAATTGTAAAAGATTGAACAGTGCCGCAACCTTGGGTGGTTTCTTGCTATGGCTCGATGATTTGGCCAGGGATAAAAACGATGATCAGGGTTTCAGCAGTGACGACTCAGCTGTGAATGTGCTCACCTACCACAAAAGTAAGGGACTGGAATGGCCTGTGGTCATCTGTTTCGATTTGGGCAACAGCCTTAAAGAAAGGCTCTACGATGTACGCATTGTATCGGAAAACAAGGCATTGGATTTAAACGATCCCCTTGCCGGACGTCTGCTATGTTATTGGATAAATCCTTATGGTGACCTCGAAAAACATAGCCTTGCAGATGCTATTGAAAATCATCCCGAACGTCTGAAAATAAAACAGGAGGCGCTCGACGAGGAAGTAAGGCTGCTATATGTGGGATTCACCAGGGCGCGCGATTATCTTGTAATTCCAGTCGTTCCGCAGCACAGAGGAAAAAATCAAAACTTAGACTGGATGAATCGGGTATTTCACAATGGAAATGAAGATTTACCTTCGGTCGATAGTCTTTCGAATGTTTGTTTATGGCCATGGAAAAGTGAAGAAATTCCGGTTTTGACACAACAATTTGACTATCCAAAGCATATTGAAGCACAGGTCGCAAAGGAGGAAATATTTACTTATCTGAAACCTTATTCGGGCGAAAAGCTCTATGCAGCCGAAAATCCTGAAAACCCGGAGGATCTATTCGACAATCTGGCACAGCTTGGTTTAGGGAATTCATATTATTATAGAAATCCACTGTTATTAGCTGCCGATGCCAATTTAGATCTTACAGGACTTAATACGACAATTCAGCTATATCTGAATGCCAATCTGGGTTCGAATACTGCCTCAAAAGAAAAAACAGCTGTATACCTCATAAAACAGTTTGGACTGGAAGATATCATGAATGCTGATCTACTGCAAAAATATTCCGAAGCTTATGAGCATCAATTAAAACAGCTGTTTGGTGATTTCCGCATCGAAAAAAACAGGCTGCTGACTTATGAGCAAAATGATCAATCTTATACTTTGAGTGTAAATTTACGCTTGGAAAGTCAGGATAAATTCGTGTTGATTTTTGACCTTCCGATTACCTTGAATGAGTTGAAGAAAAGGCAAAACAAGATTTTGAAACGCTTTTCGGCTATTTATAGCATTGCAAATAATTCACTATCAACGGATAAAAAAATTCAACTTTTACTGCATTTACCTGTGGAAGGATTCCTGCAGGAATTAAAGCCCTGAAAACAAAAGCGGCAAATATATTGAATTTGAATTAATAAAACAACTGTCTTTTAATATTTGCAAAATAAAGTTAGATTAGTTTCAAAACTGCTTTTTTATACAGATGTAAACTATTACATTTGAAGCGACAATAATCCCAAAAAATTAAAAAACTAAATCGAAATTATGGCCGAAGAATTAAGCCTTGATGGAATCAAGGACATGAAAAAAGCCGAATATATAAAGGCTTTCAAAAATAAAGCAGCATGGAAAAAAGCCAAAGCGGTAATTTTTCTGGTCGATTATAAACTCGAAGGTAAAAAAGCAGTCATTGCAATTCCTTTCAAAAAGGAAAATGAAATGAAACTTGAGATGAAAAGACTCAAGAAAGAAAAACTGCACTTATTGAAAAAATCGGGCGGCGGAACAATTGTCATTGAAAAGAACGCTGACGGAGAAAGAGAAGCCAGCATTGAAATAAATATAGGCGGATTGAAACCGGAATTGCTGCTCCTGAAAGCAACACCGCTCTTCGCCAAAATAAAAGTTATTCTGAGTGCCACCCAAAGCGGTGAAGCCCTGCAGGATGCTGCTGCTTCAGAGGCCGAAGTGGATGCTAACGAAAATCTTCCGGAGGATAACCTCGACGATGTAGCTGTTGATGAATCGGATGACAATGAGGCAGAAACAACTGCTAGCGTAGCAATTAGCGAGGATCAGTTGAAGTACAAAAACACAATGACGGAGCGTCTTGCCAAAATGCAGGAACAAGTCAACAAAATCAAGGAACAGCTGAAAATGTAATTTCGGTTTTTTCTTCAACATCTATAGCCTTAAATTCAGATCTCTGTTGAATAAACAGCTGCTATTCTTTTGCCCTAAAATCAAAAATTTATCCTTATCATGTCAAACGAAAAACTTACAGAACAGCTCAATACGCTCAAAGAGGCTTGCGCCAATTGGGAAAAGGAACTGACAATTTACAGCAAATGGGCTATCGAGAATGATGGGATTTTATCCGCTAATGAAATTCAGGTCATAAATGCCATAAAATCTGAAATTCAAGCTATTAAAACTCAAATTGAAAAAATTGAAAAAGCAAAGGGCATTGGCAGGACTGCAGAAAAACCCAAAAATAAACTGGGAATTTCTCAGGAAGAAGTAAAAGATAAACTGGCCAATTATTTTGCTGCTTTTGATAAGTTGATCGTTTTAGTTGAAGGGCAGACAGTTGAGGTTGAAACACCTTATTTTATGAATAAAGGCGGCGGCGGAAGGCTGGTACAGGTAGGTAAGGGCAGTCCCAAGGATGTGCAAAAATGGTTGCAGGACAAGATTAACGCTGGGGCTGTAAAATCAAAAAATCCCCTTGAATTGCGTACATATCTTGAGAAAAATAATATTGGCGTCGACTGCTCCGGTTTTGTATCGCAGGCCTTGAATCACTTAGCCGATAAGGAAGCTGATATGGACTTTGCATCGGATGATATTTTTAACCCAGGCGGCAGAAATTCCACTTCATTCGGTCCTGCCGGAAGGGAATTTATAAAAATCTCCCCTGAAAATGTGCAGATTGGCGATACCCTTTACTACGACAATCCTGCAAATGGCGGTATTAATCATATCAGAATAGTTGGCGATGTAAAAAAGGAAAACAATGTGCTCTATTTTACTTTGTACGAATCGGCTGGAAGTACCGGGCCACGCAAAATGGAATGGAAATTTGACGGAAAACTGCAGGAGTTCAAAGGGAATCAATGGGTTGTAAAATCAAATGAAACTTTCTATCGCTGGAAATCGCTCGAAATGGAGGCTCCAAGTGGAGGAAATGCAGGTCAGGGGCAACAACAAGACCAGCAACAGAGCGGGACAGCAAATAATTCAGGAACAGCAGCAGCAAAAACTATCAGTGCCAAAGTCGGGAAGGCCGGCAAAAACCTTAAGCCCGATGTATTGCTGGTCCAGCAACTATTAAATCAGAAAGACAAAGCAGGCCTGAAAGAGGATGGTGACTGTGGCAACTTGACCATTACTGCCATTGAAAATTTTCAGCAAAAAAGTTTTGGCTGGAATGACGGCACGATTGACCCTGGTGGAAAAACCTGGAATAAACTAACAGGTGTTGCAGTCAGTCAAACACAAAATAATCAGGGCCAGAATTCAAACAGCAACAATAATTCGAATAATCAAAGCACAAGTATAAATAACGAGGAGCTAAAATTCAGCGGAAATATCAAAAAAGCAGTAGGAAAAGGGCAGCTCAATGAACAGCGGGATGTGTATATTGTGCAATCGCTCTTAAAAAATAGGGGCTATAACTTGCCTGTAGATGGAAATTATGAATCAAAAACAGAGCAGGCTATCGGTGAATTTCAAAAGTCGATTGCAGGAGTTGTTGACTTTGTGATTAGTCCCAAAGGGCCTACGATGGTACAACTTTTACTCAAAAATCTTCCGCCAATGGGTATAGCAAGCGATGTAAAAACAGCCAGTACTACTGTAGCATCCGATTCAAAACAACCCAATATCAAACAGGATGTGGTGATCGCAGCCGCAAAGGGGCTTAGCCTCTCCTCCCCTGTGCTGGTGATTATTGGCGGCATGCATGGCTGGACAGGCTCTAAAATGCTGCAACATACACCCTCGGCACTTTTTGCAAAGGCAGTGATTATTGCAGCGGGTTACACAGCCAGCTGGAAAGATATAGAAATGGCATATCAGAAACATTTTAACAGCACAGCTGTGCTCAACATGGGCAGTTGTTCGGTTGTAGGATTTTCGGCAGGTGGTTCTCCCCTGTTCAGATGGGGTTTTACAAAATTTAAGACCTGCGGACTTGCCGACCCTTACATCACTACCGAAAGAGCAAAAACCTTGGGGTCGAACTGTATTCTTTCCTGCAATTTTGTCGACTGGTCGGCCGACAGACCAACGCCTGAGGGAATTATGAAAGCAGCATTAGAAAAAGGCGCCTTTGCAGAGGAAACAAGAATCCCGCATGGCGATTATCCAGCTTATTTTCTGAGCCAGTTTGGTGGAAAGTTAGTTTAATTTGAAAAATAACTAAAAGTTGACGAAGCCATTTGAAAAACGCGCCGCAGGCAGCGCTTCCCAATGTTCGAAGCATAAGCGTATGGAAGCAGCATCGGCTGGCATTGGTTTTGTTTTAGTTTGGGACAACTTGGAATCCGACTTCAGCTGAAAATTCTGTGTTTTGAAAACAACGTTTTAAAAATCTAACACAGCGAAATGGTGAAAAATCCAAAGGATTTTGAACGACCCCATTCGGGGTCAAACATTGGTAACAGACACCATAGTGACTGTGCCCCGACCCCCTTAGGTGGTCGTACACATCATTGCCGAAACATTCGATATTGAATTGATTTCAAACGCGGATTTAAAGGACAATACAGATTCACATGGATTTTGATGCTCAAAATACTGGCATTTTACTACGTAAAAAAC
>CAMDAB010000082.1 GCA_945888475.1 Saprospira grandis DSM 2844
ATCTTTCATCTTTCACCCTTTCATTGAAAACACAAACCGAAATACTCCATAAACTCGGCATCGAAGCCCTGAACAACATGCAGGAAGACGCCGCATTAGCCATCGAAAACAGTGAAGAAATTATCCTGCTTTCGCCAACCGGAACCGGAAAAACCTTGGCCTTTCTTTTGCCATTACTTCAGCTTTTAGACCAAAATTCAAAAGAGGTTCAGGCGCTGATATTGGTGCCTTCTCGCGAATTGGCCCTTCAGATTGAGCAGGTATTTAGAGATATGGGCAGCGGATTCAAAGCCAATGCAGTCTATGGCGGTCGCCCCATTGCAAAGGACAAAGAAGAGCTGAAACATGCACCTGCATTGCTCATTGGTACTCCGGGCCGCGTGATGGACCATTTCCAACGAGGGACAGTCTCAACAAAAAAAATAAAATACCTTATCCTCGATGAGTTCGACAAATCATTGGAGGTTGGTTTTGAGGAGCAGATGAAGGAAATCATTTCAATGCTGCCAAGGCCTGAGAAAATTATCCTGACCTCAGCGACTGAGTCGGCACATATTCCTGATTTTATTGGCATTCAGAATCCGTTGGTCATCGATTATCTGCAAGAAGGAGTTAAGAGATTGAATCTAGGGCTGATTGAATCGCCACAAAAAGACAAGCTCGAAACCCTCTTATTTGCACTTAACCATCTTGGAAATCAACCAGGTATTATTTTCTGCAATTTTAAAGAAAGCATCGAACGGGTTTCCGATTTTCTCCATTCCAAAAATATCGATCATGGCTGTTTCCATGGCGGTATGGAACAGAAAGACCGCGAGCGAGTGCTCATCCGTTTCCGAAATGGAACTATTCGACTGATTATAGCTACCGATTTGGCTGCGCGAGGCCTCGATATTCCTGAAATTAAATTCATCATTCACTATCATTTGCCCATAAAGGCAGAAGAATTTACACACCGAAATGGACGTACAGCCCGTATGCATAACGAGGGTACGGCCTATGTTATTCATTATTCAGGGGAACCCTTACCCGATTTTATTAAAGCAGCAGCCGTAAAATTTGAAAATGAAGATCTCCCTGGACAACCCGAATGGGCCACCGTTTTTGTATCAGGCGGACGTAAAGATAAAATTTCGAAAGGCGACATTGCCGGACTTTTCTGCAAACAGGGAAAACTGGGCAATAATGATATCGGCGTTATTGAATTGAAGCAGGACTGTTCATTTGTGTCTGTCAAAAAATCAAAACTGACGCAATTGATTGGCTTTGTCGATAATGTCAAACTGAAAGAGAAAAAAGTAAGGGTTTATGAGGTATAATTCTGAAATTCTAAAATATTATGTTTCTTAAAAACCTAATCCACCACAATTCTACTTCTTTTCAAAAAAAATGTAATTTTGCAACACTTTTTTGAAATGCAAATTATTTGAAAAATGATAAACATTAAGTTTGGAACCGACGGTTGGCGCGCAATCATCGCTAAAGAATATACCTTAGACAATGTAATAAGGGTTGCACATGCAACTGCACTTTTTATCAAGAACAATGGAGGAAGCAGTGCCGTTGTAGGACATGACTGCCGATTTGCTGGTCCCATGTTTGCCGAAGCAACTGCTCAGGTGTTGGCAGCTCATGGCATCAAAGTTTATTTGGGTCAAGGTTTTGTCTCAACACCAATGGTTTCTTTGGGCGTTGTTAAAAAATCAGCCTTTTTAGGGGTTGTAATCACTGCAAGCCACAATCCGCCCGATTATAACGGTTACAAACTCAAATCTCATTATGGTGGACCCTCTGTGCCGGCAGATATTGCTGCAGTAGAGGCGCTGATTCCGGATTCTATGCCTCTGCTCAGTTTGCCCACACTTGAAAACATGCTTGCTGCAGGGCTTCTTGAATATGTCGATTTGGAACAGCTCTATGTCGATCATTGTAAAGCCAACTTCGATTTGAAAGCCATCAACAGTTCCTTTGTGAGATTGGCTTACGATGCCATGTATGGTGCCGGACAAAATGTTGTAAGAAGGCTTTTGAGCGGTGTAAGCGAATTTCATTGTACGCACAATCCAGGCTTTGAAGGACAGGCACCTGAGCCAATTCACCGCAATCTTAAAAAACTATCAGCCTTTATAGCCAATAATTCAGGCATAAACTGCGGACTTGCCAATGACGGCGACGCAGATCGGATCGGCATGTATGATGAAAATGGAGTCTTTGTCGATTCACATCAAATATTGCTCTTACTCATTCATTATCTGCACAAGTATAAAGGTATGAATGGTAAAGTCGTTGTTTCCTTTCCGGTGACCGATAAAGTAAAAAAACTTTGCGATTTGTATGGAATTGAATGCATTGTAACCAAAATTGGATTTAAATACATTGCCGAATACATGATTACAGAAAATGTACTCGTAGGCGGTGAAGAATCGGGTGGTATTGCCGTTGCCGGACATATTCCCGAGCGTGACGGTATCTGGGTAGGCCTTGTTTTACTTGAGTATATGGCAAAAAGTGGTAAAACACTTCGTGAATTAATAGGCGAAATTTATAATATTGTAGGGCCCTTTGCATATGACCGCGCCGATTTACATCTGAGCAATGAGCAAAAAGATAAAATTGTTGAGAACTGCAAAAATGGCAATTATAAATCCTTTGGTGATTATGCAATTGAAAGGGTAGAGGACATAGACGGATACAAGTTTTATCTCGATGATAATACCTGGGTGATGGTGCGCGCATCGGGTACTGAACCGGTATTGCGCGTATATGTACAGGCCCCCGACAATGACTCAGTCAACAATGTTTTGGATGCAGCAAAAATAGCCCTGCTGCAATAATTTTTTGAATTTAATTTAAAACGCTATAAAACTAAAATAATGAAATACGACGTAACGATTATCGGATCTGGTCCCGGCGGTTATGTAGCTGCCATCCGTTGTGCACAATTGGGACTTAAAACTGCCTTGATTGAACGCTATCCGACTTTGGGTGGAACCTGTTTGAATGTAGGTTGTATCCCTTCGAAAGCATTGCTCGATTCTTCAGAGCATTATCATGTAGCGCAACATAAATTTGCCGATCATGGTATCGAAATTTCAGATTTGAAAGCCAATCTGGCTCAAATGATTAAAAGAAAGGACGATGTGGTAAGTCAGACCTGTTCCGGTATTAATTTTTTGATGAACAAAAACAAAATTACTGTTTACCAGGGACATGGATCCTTTGTGAACAAAAATACCATCAAAATTTCACCTAAAGACGGCGTAGGCGAGGAGCAGACTATCGAAACAGACAAAGTAATTATTGCAACTGGCTCAAAACCTATTGCACCCCCTGCTTTCAATTATGATAAGGATAGAATTATTACTTCTACCGAGGCATTGAAACTTAAAGAAATTCCAAAAAGACTTTTAGTAATCGGCGCAGGTGTTATCGGGCTTGAAATGGGTTCAGTCTATGCCAGATTGGGCACAGAAGTGGAAGTGATTGAATTTCAGGATGCTGTATTGGGCGGAATGGATGCCGATTTGGGCAAAGAAATGCAAAAGGTTTTGAAAAAGGAGCTCAATTTCAAATTCCATCTTAATCATGCTGTAAAAACTGTTAGTTCTGCCGATGGTAAAGTTACACTAACTGCCGAATCAAGAAAAGATGCGAAGACACTGGTATTAGAAGCAGACTATTGTTTAATTGCCATTGGCCGCAAACCGTATACCGATGCACTTGGTCTTGAAAATGCTGGTGTAACTGTCGATGAAAGAGGCAGAATCAATGTGGATGAACATCTGCAAACTAATGTGCCGGGTATTTTTGCTATTGGCGATGTTATTAAAGGTGCTATGTTAGCACATAAGGCCGAAGAAGAAGGTGTTTTTGTGGCAGAATATATGAGCGGACAAAAACCGCACATCAATTATAACCTCATTCCCGGTGTAGTTTATACCTGGCCCGAAGTTGCTGCTGTCGGGAAAACCGAAGAAGAATTGAAAACCGCAGGCATTCCATATAAATCAGGTAAATTTCCATTTAAGGCCTTGGGTCGCGCCCGTGCCAGTGCCGATTTGGATGGTTTTGTGAAAGTACTTGCACATAAAGAGACAGATGAAGTCCTTGGTGTACATATGATTGGTGCACGTTGTGCCGATTTAATTATCGAAGCAGTTGCTGCCATGGAGTTCCGTGCATCTGCCGAAGATATGTCGCGTTATTCTCATCCGCATCCGACCTTTACCGAAGCACTTAAAGAGGCTGCCCTTGCAGCTACCGATAACAGAGCACTCCACATATAATGTTAAATCACTAGAGAAGTTATATTGAAAATCAGCTGTACATCATGCAGCTGATTTTTTTTAACCTGCATTAAAACAGATTTGAATGGATTGGGTAAAAGAATTTTACAGTAAACAGAATGAATGGTTTGGCATCTATTTGGGTAAAATCGAAGAGTCGCATCATAAAAGAGCCTGGTTGGTTCAGGAGTTTGGTCAACTCAAAGGAACTGTCAATATTCTGGAATTGGGTGCGGGAGGCGGACAAACCGCAGCTGCAATTGCCAATTTAGGGCATAATGTGACGATGATTGAGTTGCTGCCTGATTCTGTAGAATGTGCAAGAAATTTTGCAGGTCAGCTAAAACACGGAAGTTTAGATGTTATTGAAGGTGATTTTTACGAAACCGATTTTGATCAACAATTCGATCTGATATGTTATTTCGACAGTTTTGGCATAGGTACAGATGATGACCAGAAAAAACTTTTGGGCAGAATAAACTCCTGGCTTAAACCCGGAGGAAAAGTAATTATCGAAATTGGTTCCACCTGGTTTTGGGCTAGAGCAGCCGGTAAAGAAATTGATCTTGGCGGCGCAATGCGTGCTTATGATTTCGATTGCAGAGGATCAAGACTAATTGATAAATGGTGGCTGCCCGAAAATCCTGAAGAGGTTTATTTTCAGTCTTTGCGTTGTTACACTCCCGCCGACCTTGAAATGTTATTAAAAAATAGCGGGTTAAAACTTGCGGAAATTTTAGCAGGCGGCACAATTGATTTCGAAATTATGGAATTTCTTGAGAAATCTGACTTAGAAAATGCCATGACCTATTTTGTCCTTTTGGACAAAATTTGAAAATATTTTTATTTTTTTTCAATATAAGTTAAAGAAAATTAGAATTCTTCAAAAAGTATCCCTAAATTTATATTGATTTTGGATGGAGTATTGTTTTTGAATTGAATGTTTTGACTCACTAGCAACTTACTTTTGTCTTAAAATGGGCTTTTTATTTGTTTTTTTAATCAGTTAATTTTTTAAGTTATGAACATTTTTGTAGCGAAATTGAACTTCAGTACAACTTCTGAAGAACTTCAATCGCTTTTCGAACAGTTCGGATCAGTAGATTCGGCAAAAGTTATTGTTGATCACGAAACCGGCAAATCTAAAGGATTTGGTTTTGTTGAAATGCCAAATGATGAAGAAGCTCAAAAAGCTATCGACGCGACGAATGAGACAGAATTTCACGATCGTACCATCGTTGTAAAAGAAGCTCGTCCGAAAGAAGACAATCCAAAATTTGAGAAGAAATCATTCGGCGGTGGCGGTGGCTACAAAGGCGGCGGTGGCGGCGGCGGCGGCTACAACAAAGGCGGCGGTGGCGGTGGCTACGGCGGCGGCGGCGGCGGTGGCGGCTACAAAGGCGGCGGCGGCGGCGGTGGCGGCTACAAAGGCGGCGGCGGTGGCGGCTACGGCGGCAACAGCGGCGGTGGCGGTTACAACAAAGGCGGCAACAGCAGCTACGGCGCTAACAAAGGCGGTGGCTACAGCAGCGGCGGCAATAAAAGCGGCGGTAAGTTTGAAGATGATGAATATTAAAATATAGTCTGAATCAAAAATTTGAAGGAGAACAGCGCAAGCTGTTCTCCTTTTTTAATCTTTATCATCGTTTTCATCTATTTTGTTTATTAAACTGTCAATCTCAGTCTTTAGTTTTTTGTCAATTTCCTTGTTGACAGATTCGTCCATTTTTGCGCTCAACTGACTGAACTGCTCGAGATACTGATTTTGATATTCTAGTTCTCTTTCTATATCTTCAAGTAAAGCTTCGTTCTTAAGGGCATTAACTTCTATTTCCGTTGATTGCTCTAGTGCTGCAATTTTTCCTTTGTGTTTCTTTATTTTCTGAAGCTGTTCATGCTGTTTTTGAATACCATCAATTTTCTGAAGATTCATTAAATGTGAATCGGAGAGTTTTTCGAAAAGATTGTATTTAGAATTTAACAGATCTATATGTTCATTATAAAGTAGTAAAACTTTTTGTGTTTCGCTAAGCATTGTCGATTCAATCGAATCATTTAGATCCCTATTGTAGTAGTATCTTTTTTCTCCGCTCATAGGATTGTGAAGTATAAAAAAGGCAGGCTTGTCTTTCAGATGTACATAAGTTGCCTTGCCGATCCCTTCTAAAAGGTCGATCTGCATTTCGATAATTCTGCTAATTTCCTCAGCGCATTTTGCCTGACCTCTTTCTGTTTCGAAAAGCGCATTTCTAAGTTTTTTTTCTACGGGCAAATCAAGTAACAGTGTTCTGTATATGGTTTCGTTTGTCATCTCCTCATCCAGTAACTGCTGATGATCTAATTGTTGCCTTGTATACCAAAAGGCTAAAAAAGTGAGCAGGCCAGCTCCAAAAATTAAACCGATTATTAAACCTGTGATCATTTTGATTAAAAGTTTTAGATGTAACACAACATCCTTTTTTAAAAAACAAATTATCTTTGCAAAATCGTAAAGTTTTATAAAATTACAACATTATTAAAAATTTAAGAGATGAAAAAGAACCTAAATTTACTAATTGTGCTCACCTTATTGCTTTTTTCGTGTAATAACGAAACTTCTAAGCAAGATAAAGATGATGAAAAAGAAACACCAAAATCGGAAAAGTCTTCTAAAAAAACAGATTTTGAGAAACTAATATTAGGAAAATGGAAGCCGGATTTTGAAGCGTCTGTTGCTAAGTTAACTGATGATCAAAGAAAAAGCAATAAAGAAGATATAGAATCATACAAAACAGTATTTGAGGAAATGGCTTTTGAATATAAATCAGATGGAACATACATACAAAGTTTAAACAATACAGCTCAAATGGAGAATGTCGTATGGGAAATCACGGATAAAATCATAAAAATCAGAGAGGATGAGAAAATTTATTATCAGTATGAAATACTTGAATTAACAGCAAGTCGTATGACTTTGAAATTATTAAGTAAAGATATTGATCATTTTACCGATCTTGTTTACAAAAAAGTTAATTAAGTAGTAATTTATTTCATTAGCCTAATTATTGCTTTAGAATCTTGTCACCAGAAGTTCAACTAACTATTTCAATATGAGAAAAAAAGCGGCATTTGTTTTTTTTACAGTGATGCTCATGCTTTCCTGTAATTCAAATACTGATACAAACAGCAGTACTGAAAATAATACAGTAGAAGAGACTAAGGAAGTTGCTTCAGTGCAAAAAGCTCCCGAAAAATTGGACACAAAGTCAATTGTAGGCAAGTGGAAAACTGATTTCGAAGGTACAGTTGCTCAATTATCGGAAGAAAAAAAGCAAAAAATGGCCGAGTCTTTACCATCATTTAAACAGACCTTTGCAGGAATTGTATATGAATACAAGGAAAATGGAGCTTATCTGCACAATGGCGGTATAGCTCCGGTAGAAGGTATGACTAAATGGGAAATCAGTGCGAATAAGCTGGAAATTAAAGAAGGTGATGCTGTTGTATTTAGTTACGAAATTGTGGAACTTAGTTCAGACCGCATGGTATTAAAATCAAACAATGAAGGAGAAATTTTTCCTGTAACAGTTTATACTAAGCTAAAGTAAATCAATTCTTGCAATTTTTGATTAAAACAAAAAAGGCGAAAGTGGTTAACTTTCGCCTTTAATATTGTGCGCCTATAAGTAAGTTATTTTGTTAAAACCTTATTGACAAGATCGGCAGCTTCTTGCAGGGTAACTGCTGAATGCACATCAAGACCGGACTCATCTATCAATTTCTTTGCAACTTCAGCACCGTTTCCTTGAAGACGGACAACGATAGGGATATGGATATTGCCAATATTCTTGTATGCATCGACAACGCCTTGTGCAATACGCTCGCAACGTACAATACCGCCAAACACATTGATCAGAATTGCATCAACATTTGGATCGCGTAATATGATACGGAATGCATTTTCAACACGTTGGGCATCAGCTGTGCCTCCTACATCTAGGAAGTTGGCAGGTTTGCCGCCTGAGAGTTGAATGATGTCCATTGTAGCCATGGCCAAACCAGCACCATTTACCATACAACCAACATTTCCGTCTAATTTTACAAAGTTAAGACCGAAATTTTTTGCCTCGACTTCGGTTGGGTCTTCTTCGTGCTCATCATTCAGTACTTCAAGATCAGGATGGCGGTAAAGGCCATTGTCATCCAATGATAACTTTGCATCAGCAGCAACAATTTTATTGTCTGAAGTTTTGAGACAAGGATTGATCTCTACCAAGGAGGCATCTGAACTAACATATGCGTTGTAGATATTTGTCACAAATTTAACCATACTTTTGTATGCATCGCCGCTCAAACCTAGGTTAAATGCAATTTTTCTGGCTTGGTATGCCTGGAAACCTACATGAGGATGAACATATTCTTTGTGTACCAGCTCAGGTGTTTCTTTCGCGACTTTTTCAATGTCCATGCCACCCTCGGTCGAGTAGATAATTACATTAGCCTCTTTTGTACGATCTGTAAGAATACTCAAGTAAAACTCTTTGGTATCCATAACGCCGTCAGCATTTGGATAATACACGTCTTCGGTCATAAGTACTTTACGCACAAGTTTGCCGGGACCTTCCATGCCGCCGGGAGTTTGAGGTGTTTTGAGCATCATACCCAAAATGTTGTTGACATGGGTCTTGACATCATCAAGATTTTTGGCAAGTTTTACCCCGCCGCCCTTACCACGTCCACCTGCATGGATTTGAGCCTTTACTACACACCATTTTGTGCCGGTCTCCGCTTGAAGTTTTGCAAAAGCAGCTTCTGCATCTTCTTTTTTCTCAACTAAAACGCCTCTTTGGATTGGCACACCAAAACGGCTTAGGAGTTCTTTGGCCTGATATTCATGTAAATTCATTACTAAAAGATATTTTAGGTTAGGAATATTTCCGTGTCGTGCCCAAAACTATGATATTTGACTTGCTTTTCAAAATTTACTGCAATACATTTGTAAAAAAAGTTTTAATCAATTGTGAATATGCCATATTTTTCAAATTCTAAGTAATAAAATATCCTTAATGCATAGTTTTATTATAAAAAATACGCTCACTGAAGCGGAAGAAAATTACCTGATCAGTCGGTTTTCGGATTGTATGAAATTTTTCAAAGTACCTGAGCAGGACATTGAAGAGCTTTACGACAGGCTTTATTTTGAATACAGTGCATGGAGCCGTCTGTATCACAATCTGTCTCATATCTACAGCCTTTTACGATTATCTGAACAATACAGATCTAAATTAAATAATCCGTTTGTTGTTGACCTTGCAATCTGGTTTCACGATATAGTGTACGATGCTTCAAAAAAAGACAATGAGCTTCAGAGCGCGATCTTGTTTGAAGATTTGATGCGACCTTTTATAGAAAAGGAAGTTGTAGAAATGGTAAGATCTTTGATTTTGAGTACATATGGTCATAAGCCGCTCATTCCGGATGATAATGATCACCAGTTTTTTTTGGATTTTGACCTTTCGATTTTAGCATCCGATCGGGAAACTTACCGAATATATTCAGATGCCATCAGGGAGGAATACAAATCGCTTTTTTCCTTTTTGGTTTACAATGGAGGTCGAAAAAAAGTACTACATGCTTTTCTCGACAGAAAAATGCTTTATTTTAGTGAACATTTCAGATCTAATTGCGAGGCGATGGCAAGACAAAATCTTGAATGGGAAATTTTGTATCTGGGTTAAATGAAAAAAGTCGCCTATTATAGACGACTTTTTTACTAAAGATATATTTATTTAAGAACCGCACATGATGCATTCGTCTGGATTGTCAAGACTGCAGGCAATACCCTCGGCACTGTTAGCAGCGTTTTCAATATGTTCCATTTTTATGCTTTCGACTGTTTCGACAGTTTTAACCTGATTAACTGTTTGCGAAACAAATTTCTGCTGATATTTTGAACTCAATGTAAATTTGATCGGTTCGGCAGCAGCTCTGCTACGCAGGTAGTACATGCCAGTTTTTAAGCCGCTCTTCCAGGCATGGAAATGCATAGAACTGAGTTTGGCAAAATTTGGTGCCTCAACAAAGAGGTTCATACTTTGTGATTGACAAATGAATGCGCCTCGGTCGGCCGACAGGTCGATGATTGTACGTTGCTTTATTTCATAAGCCGTTTTGTACAGTTCTTTGAGGTCTTCTGGCAAGCCATCGATGTTTTGAACCGATCCATTTGCCGCAATAAGCAGTTCTTTCAATTCTTCGTTCCAATAGCCACGTTCAATAAGGTCTTTTAGCAAGTGTTTATTCATGACAACATACTCCCCTGATAAGGTGCGACGAGTGTAAATATTCGATGTATATGGCTCGAAACATTCGTTGTTGCCTAGGATTTGAGAAGTTGATGCGGTTGGCATAGGAGCCACAAGCAAGCTGTTTCTGACACCATATTGCTGGATTTCGGCGCGCAAAGCATCCCAATCCCAACGGGAAGAAGGTTTTTCGTTCCAAAGATCGAACTGAAGTAAGCCCTGGCTGATCGGAGAACCCGGATAGGTTTGGTAATGGCCTTGTTCTTTGGCAAGTGCGCATGATTCACTGAGTGCTGCAAAATAGATTGTTTCAAAGATTGCTCTGTTCAGTAGTTTTGCCTCAACACTTTCGAATGGATAACGCATCATGATAAAGGCATCGGCAAGACCTTGTACGCCAATACCGATCGGTCTATGACGCATATTACTGTTCTTCGCCTCTTCAATCGGATAATAATTGATATCAATTACTCTGTTCAGATTTCGGGTTACAATACGGGTAATTTCATAGAGTTTATCGAAATCATATTTGCCTTCTGCCGTTACAAATTTCGACAGTGAAATGGATGCCAGATTACATACTGCTACTTCATCAGAAGAAGTATATTCCATAATTTCGGTACAGAGATTACTTGAGCGGATAGTACCCAGGTTTTTCTGATTCGATTTGCGGTTTGCATGGTCCTTGTAAAGCATGTAAGGCGTGCCGGTTTCAATTTGCGACTCCATGATTTTTAGCCAAAGATCACGCGCTTTGATGGTTTGACGACTTCGACCTTCTGCCTCATATTTTAAATAGAGTTCGTTGAACTTTTCGCTATGGTTTTCAAAAAGACCAGGGCATTCATTTGGGCACATCAGTGTCCACTCTGCATCTTGTTCAACTCTTTCCATGAATAGGTCAGGGATCCAAAGTGCATAAAAGAGGTCGCGGGCACGAGCTTCTTCTTTACCGTGATTTTTCTTGAGGTCTAGAAAATCGTAGATATCAGCATGCCATGGTTCGATATAAATAGCAAATGCACCTTTACGTTTTCCGCCGCCCTGATCGACGTAGCGCGCTGTGTCATTGTACACACGAAGCATTGGCACAATACCGTTCGAAGTGCCGCCAGTTCCTTTAATATAACTGCCTTTTGCCCGGATATTATGAATGCTGAGTCCTATTCCGCCTGCCGATTGAGAAATTTTGGCACATCTTGAAAGCGTTTCGAAAATACCTGGAATAGAATCTTCAGTTACGCTCAAAAGGAAGCAGGAAGATAGCTGAGGTTTGGGTGTTCCGGAATTGAAAAGGGTAGGAGTGGCATGAATGAACCATTTCTGAGACATCAGTTCATAGGTTTCAAGTGCAGCATTCATATTATCTCTATGGATACCTACAGCTGCTCTCAGGAACATATATTGCGGACGTTCAACAATAAAATTGTCCAGACGCATCAGATAGGAACGTTCCAGGGTTTTGAAACCAAAATAATCAAAATCATAATCACGCTCGTGAACAACAGCGTTGTCAAGAATTTCTCTGTTTGCCCAGATTGTATCCATAATGTCGTCGGCTAAGAGCTGTGCTTTTTCACCGGTTTTTGGGTCTACATATTCGTGCAACATTTGCATCGTTTCAGAAAAAGATGCAGAAGTGTTTTTGTGTAGATTTGAGACGGCTATTCTTGCAGCCAATATCGCGTAATCCGGATGAACAGTAGCCATTGAGGCTGCAGTTTCGGCAGCAAGGTTGTCGAGAATTGAGGTAGATACCCCATCGTACAAACCAAGGATTACCTTTTTGCAAATTTCAATAATGTCGATATAACGCTGATCGAGCCCGTCGCAGAGATAATAAATTCTGCGCATAATTTTGTCAAAGCTGACTTCCTCGCTGCGGCCGTCACGCTTTTTGACTTTCATTAAATGCATCATGTTGATAAAATCTTTAAAATTAATATTATATATTTTAGAAGTCTTCGTTGAGTGAGAAAGCTTGTTTTTCGCGGTCCGACATAACACCTGCCTTCTGGTAGTCACCCACTCTTTTTTCGAAGAAATTAGTTTTGCCCTGCAGCGAAATCATTTCCATCCATGGGAATGGATTTGCTGTGCCGTATGCTTTTGAATTGCCAAGAGAAAGAAGTAGTCGGTCGGCAACAAACTCGATGTATTGGTTCATCAGTTGACTATTCATACCAATGAGCGAAACTGGGATGGCATCTGACACAAATTCTTTTTCAAGTTCTACAGCTTCGGTGATAATGGACCGGATTTCGTTTGGATTGATTTTATTGTTTAGCATTGAATAAAGCAGGCAGGCGAAATCGGTATGCATTCCCTCGTCGCGGCTGATCAGCTCATTCGAAAAGGTTAAACCTGGCATCAAACCACGTTTTTTTAACCAATAAATTGCACAGAAACTGCCGGAGAAAAAGATGCCTTCAACTGCTGCAAAGGCAATGAGTCTGTGTGCAAAACTTGGCGCATTGTCAATCCAGTTCAAAGCCCATCCAGCTTTCTTTCTCACGCAATCGAGCGTTTGTATTGCATTGAAAAGAGACTTTTTTTCTTCGCTGTCTTGAATATAAGTGTCTATCAAGAGACTGTATGTTTCGGCATGAATGTCCTCAATCTGAATTTGCGTAGCATAAAAAGAACGCGCTTCAGCAATTTGAACATCTTTATAAAAATTAAGACAAAGATTCTCATTTACAATTCCGTCGCTCGCTGCAAAAAAAGCCAAGACATGTTTGATAAAGTGGCGTTCATCGTCAGTAAGTTTGTACTTCCAATCGTTTAGGTCGGCTTCAAGGTCAAGCTCATCAGCAGTCCAAAAACTGGCGAGCGCCTTTTTTCTCATTTCCCATACTTTGTCATATTGAATGGGGAGGAGTACAAATCTTCCTGGATTGTCTTCCAAAATTGGTTCACGCATCATAATATTTTAATATTTTTATATGTTTTTAAAACTTATTGTTTTATTTTGTTCAATATAATAGCAAAGCAGTTGCCAAAAAGGCAATCGGTTACAGGCAGGTCATTGATTTGTCAGTTGTGTTCACAAAAATAGGGTATATAATTCATACTTTCAAGTAAATATTTTATCTCAAAGCGTATTAATTACTAAAAGGCCCAAAGAATGGGAGTATTTTTTTTAAAAAAATATATTTCCCAAAATGGGAAAATAATTGTTGATAAGATTGTTAATAAGTACTTTAATTGCCGAAAATACTTAATTAAATCATGTTGAATAACCTTTAGTCTTGGTTTTAAATTCCCAAAACATCGAAAAAAACGAAACAAATTATTGTAATTTGAAAATCACATAAAAAAGTACGTTATTGGATATTCGATTTCAAAAAAAGACTTTCATTTTTCTACAGATGCTGCAATCAGGAATATTTCTTAACTTGCAAAAAAATCATAACCAATTGATTTAAATGAGACCTATTAAGACAATTTACATGGCTTGCATTGAAAAAAAATCAATAACTTTTATAAAAAAAATGCCATGAATAAAATAAGACATGAGGTATTTTGGCCAGCTTTTTTGCTGCTTTTTGTTGCATTGGTCACGAGTATTTTGTTTCCGGAAAATTTTTTGGAAATGGTAAGGTTTTTGAACACAGAATTGTTGAAAAAATTTGGCAGCAGTTTTAGCATAGTGGTTCTTTTAATGGTTTTTTCCTGCATTTTCATCTGGATTTCACCCCTGGGAAATGTTAGAATTGGTGGTGATATGGCCGTTCCATTGCTCAATCGTTGGCGACTTTTTGCCATAACCCTATGTACTACAATAGCTACTGGCATTCTTTTTTGGGGTTGTGCCGAACCGATTTATCATTTTAACAGTCCTCCTGAGAGCAGTGGAATTACGGCTGGAACTGAGGATGCCGCAGTTTTTGCCATGTCGACAGTTTATCTGCACTGGACATTTACCCCCTATGCAATTTATACGCTGCCAACTATTGCCTTTGCGCTTGCATTTTACAATTATAATTCAGGCTTTAGCCTTGCATCCATGCTTTTTCCATTTATTAAAAAAGATAAAAATGGGCTTGTAAAACCTAATGCACAGTTATCTTCAATAGTAGATGTACTCTGTCTTTTCGCACTGATTGCAGGCATGTCGGCATCTCTAGGTACAGGTATTTTGACACTTGCAGGAGGTTTAAATTTTTCGCTTGGCATAGAAAAAAATCAGTTTTTGTTATTTGCAATCTGCTTTATTACGGTTGTGGCCTTTATTATATCGGCTTCGAGTGGCTTAATGAAAGGGATCAGAATTCTATCGAGTATCAATGTTAATGCCTTTATAATCATTGCATTGTTCATATTTTTACTAGGGCCAATACAGGGAATTTTATCTATAAGTTTTAAGGGATTGGCTCTTTATTTTACTGGATTTTTCGAAAAAAATCTTTACAATGTCATTCATCCTGGCGATCCATGGGCCAATAGCTGGACCGTCTTTTTCTGGGCAAACTGGATGGCTTGGGCGCCTATTTCGGCTATGTTTTTGGGTAGAATATCTCGTGGCTACCGGGTGAGGGAGCTGATACTTTTTAATTGGATTGTCCCGGCTATATTTTCTATGATTTGGATGTCTATTTTCAGTGGAACAGCGCTTAGTTTTCAAATGGATAAAACAGCCGATCTGACCACAGTATTGAATAAAGATGGTTATGAATCTGTCATTTATGCTATCATGAATTCATATCCGCTTAAAGCAGCTTTGTCTTTATTTTTTATTTTTATAGTTTTTTTATCTTATGTTACGGCTGCCGATTCGAATACCGAGGCCATGAGCGCCATGAGCACCAAGAACATCAGTGCCGATTCAGCCTCGGCGCCCATTTTTTTGAAAATAATCTGGGGCCTGTTGATTGGCGCAACTGCATATATTATGATTAGTGCAGCAGGTATTGAGGGCATAAAAATGCTATCAAATCTTGGTGGTCTTCCTGCACTTTTGTTATTGACTGCCGTAACCATAGGAATGCTCATGTTGTCGATTAGCAGTTTTTTTAAAAAATAGAACCTATGTTTTTACCTAATATCTCAAAAGATGAAATCAACAGGCTCGATCTTGTACACTATACCGGTAAAATACAACTGGTTGAGGATGAAAAGCATTTCGAGTCGGTTTTCGATCAAATTCATCAGCATAGTTTTGTAGGTTTTGATACCGAAACCAAACCCAGTTTCCAAAAGGGTGAGAAAAACCATGTTTCGCTGGTGCAAATTGCCATTCCCGACCATGTTTACCTGTTGCGTATTCACAAAACAGGCCTCAAAAATGAGCTTTTATCTTTTTTGGAAAATGATCAAATTTTGAAAGTTGGCGTGGCGATTAGAAACGATGCCAAAGAATTGCAACAGATAAATCATTTTAGAGC
>CAMDAB010000083.1 GCA_945888475.1 Saprospira grandis DSM 2844
GAAAGCTGGATGACCAAATGTCGAAAGTAAATAATGCATTAATGCGTTTCGACATAAAAAATGATGTGCTAAAATCTTTGGAAGATAGTGCCAAGGCAGACAAAGTTCTTGAGTTCAAAAAATACCTTCGCGAAAAAATCTGTTCTGCAATCCAAGATGAGAATAAAGCTAAAGAACTGCAAAAAAGTCTGAAAGATGCAGGTATCGATATTTCTGATAGTGATCTTGCAATTATTGGCGCATCGCTCAAAGAAATTTCGAATCTGGAGTATGAGGCAAGTATCGAAACAGGTCTGCAATGGTCGAGCCTGAGTTCGCGTATGTTACAGCGCGACTTGGCTGCCTCCCAGCAATTGAGAGAAGGTTGGAAAGGTCGCGAAAAACTGCAACAGATTACAAAACTGAGCAAAAATCAACTGCAGGCTGAGGAGCAAGGCTTTGTAGCCCGGATGAAACAGGTCGATGAAGAACTGGTACTTGCGCAGGAAAAATTTGTCGAGTCAAAAAATAAATATGACGGCAGATTAAAAACCTTTATCAGTATTGTTGTTAATGCATTAATTGCAACTGCTGCTGTACTCTCTGGGGTAGGCTCGGCTGCTGTGCTGATACAGCTTGCCTGGGCGATTGGAACAACTGCCCTTTCCACTGCAATTAATCAGGGAATTGAGAAATTGGTGAAAGGTAAAAACTATGGCGGTG
Source organism: Saprospira grandis DSM 2844 (assembly GCA_945888475.1). Classification (GTDB taxonomy): domain Bacteria; phylum Bacteroidota; class Bacteroidia; order Chitinophagales; family Saprospiraceae; genus Saprospira; species Saprospira grandis_C. Next base: position 703 of record CAMDAB010000083.1, read on the forward strand.
CAGAAGAATTTGTTGTGCAACTTGTTGCCAATGAGGTTGGTGCAGTACTTACTTTTGCAGGTTCACAAGTCCTTGACAAACTGCCTTTAGGCGATTTACTCGACCAGTTTGAAAAAGGTATCACCAATGAAGATAAGATCAGAGAGATTTTCACAGGTCCGCTCAAGGATACTTTGAAAGATATACCCGAAGCTGTTATGGAAAAATATATCGAAAATGTCGTGAAATCTTTCCATGAAAAAGGGTCTATCATAGATAATACTCTAAACGATTTAAAAGACTATACAAAAGATTTGATTACAGATCTTCCTTTTAGCTACTTTAAAGGCATTTTGGGCAATGCAACGGAGCTTGGGCTATCGGAAGCTGCCAAAAAGTTTTTTGGAGAAAATGGTGAAGGCTTTTTCTCTTATGACGATGAATGGGGCGAAAAAGTAGATGAAGATGGCAATGAATTGCCAAACAGTTTGGATATGATTACCGATAAAAGTCTGGTCGATAATTTTGTAGAAAATTTCAAAAATCCAAAAGTAATGATCAATCTGGCTAATTCATTCTTTAGGGGTGAGGATGGCAACGAAGTGAATTTTATGGAAATGATAGTTGAGGGCCCTGTTGATGCTGTTGTAGAAAGAATTGTGGGCAATTTAGACGAAGAAGAAGCTGAAAAAGTTGATGCCGATGCGTTGAAAGAACAAATCAAGAAAAACCTGGAAGAGGCCAATGCAAAGTTCAAGGAGGAAGTCATTGCAAACCTCGGTTCTTTACCATTAGCAGAGAAAGTAGAAAAATCTGCGGTGCAAAAAATGTCAGCACCTCAACTTAAAAAGCTTTACAACAGGTTTATCAAAATTCATGCAGAATCTGATATTTTAACGCATATTAAATCAAGATTTAAAGTAAGTTCAGAAACTTGGGATGCATTCAAAAAGTCCTTTAACATTAGAGCGGAAAAATCTCTAGATACTTTTTTAAATGATTTTTCAGAAGTCTTTAAATTCCTGAGGGATAAAAAGTTTGCTGCAGATATAATTAGTGGACAGATTGCGAAGGAATATACCATCCCTGCCGATACACGTGCCAACACGGTGGAAAGCAAGCAAAGTATCCCGTCGAACCTCTCTGTTAAAGAAAAACATGAGCAGTGGAAACTCTTACAGGAACAAATTTCATTTGCACAACTATAATAATTAAAAGATATGGAAAATATATTTAGAATGAGAGGCTCTCTAGCCGCACTACCCTTTCTCAAACCTGAGCAGGAAGTTCTTATGAATGAATGGATTCAACAGATGGTCTATCCAATGGAACAGTCCGAAATCATGGTATCTGTCAACTCGAATATGTCAGAAACCTCTTGGAAGGTAAAAATGGATACCAAAACCCTTGCGCAGCGCTATGCCGCTTTTATGAAACATGCCGATTTTAAACCAGTTGAAATTGATGTGCTAAAAAAAGGATTATCAAGCTTCAAAGGAGATTTTAGTGCTTGGATCAGTATCGGTAAAGATGAGCAGGACAGCGGCTGGGAAATCGATAATGGCATTTTTCCCCTGGAGCAGCTTTGGGGGCTCTTACCTGGCAACGTTGAAGATAACCTGAAAAAATGGTATGCCGGACATGATGCAAATGCCTTTGTTAAATTTGGACGCTGTATTGCCTCAAATACTTACAGCTATTTCAGCACAGAACTTTTTGGCAGCAGTGCCGAAGAGGATATGGAATTATATATCAGCATCTGCAATGCGCTCGATGTAGATCCTTTACCAAGTTCTATTTTACAAATGATTGCAGATTTTGAACCCGATTTTACAGAGGTCTATTTTCATATAGCGGCGAACGGTTTATTGAAAATTGGCATCAGTATACCCAATCCGACTGAAGCACTCATTTTAAAAACCGCTATGCTTACCGGAGATGGTGACCTTGAAATGCTTGCTGCTTTTGAAGGAAGTTTAGGTGATGTTGTAGCAACCAAACTCGAGATTTCAAGAACAGCAAATGTAATAGAATCGAGCTGGGAATACAGATACTAATTTTATACAATTCAATTTTTAATAAAGAGGCTCAATTTGGGCCTCTTTTTTATTTAGGCTAAATCTTAACAGAATTTAACACATGTAAACAATTAGAATAATTTAAATGCTAATTCGAAAACATTGTAGGATAATAACCAAATATCAAATAAATAATAGTGCAATTTATTTAAAAATCAATATTATTATAAAGCTAATTCAAATTAAACAAATTTAAACATGTAAACAATACATAATTTTGGAAATAACTTTTCGTCAAAGCTAATCAGTATAAAATTCTATTATAATTGACATTTTAGAACTTTATTTTAAAACAAGTAAAATAGCCATCTTTTTATAAAAGTCAAAAACGAGCATTTAAACAAAACTTAGATGAGGCAGGTCCTAAAATTATCAGCATAAGATTTTGACAAAGCATTAAAAAGCATAAATTTGCAAGTAGTTTTTACGCAAATAAAATATATAATTACCTTCCTAACAAGCTAATTTAATTATGAAACAATTTTCCAATTTATTTTTAGGTGCTTTGCTGCTGATTTTAGGAGCAAATACTGCCTTTGCCCAAAGAAATTGCAGTGCGATGGATGTGCTCACGCAAAACCTTCAGCAAGACGCAGCTATTGAACAACGTATGAGGGACATAGAATCTCACACACAGGAATTTCTACGCAGCAACAATCCCGAAACCCGTGCAGTAGTGAGAATCCCAGTAGTTGTACATGTACTCTACAGAACCAGTACTGAAAATATCAGTAATGCACAGATTCAATCACAGATTACTGTTTTGAATCAGGATTTCCGCCGCACCAATGCCGACAGAACCACGCTTTGGAGCCAAGCTGCTGACTCAGAGGTTGAATTCTGTCTTGCAAGCCGCGACCCCAACGGCAGTGCCACTACAGGTATCACTCGAACAGCAACAACAGTTACAAGTTTCGGTACAAACGATGCGATGAAGTATAGTAACCAAGGTGGCAAAAATGCCTGGCCAACTGATAAGTACCTGAATATTTGGGTTTGCAATATCGGCGGAGGCATTTTGGGTTATGCCCAATTCCCTGGCGGCGGTGCTTATGCTACCGATGGCGTTGTAATAGGTTATAATTACTTCGGAACAACAGGAACTGCTCAGGCACCTTTCAACAAAGGTCGCACTGGCACTCACGAAGTTGGTCACTGGTTGAACCTTCGCCATATTTGGGGCGATGGCCCTTGCGGAACAGATGACTTTGTAACTGACACACCCGAATCAGATGCTGCCAATTATGGTTGTGCGACAGGACACGTTTCTTGTGGAACTGTAGATATGGTTCAAAACTACATGGATTATTCAGACGATGCCTGTATGAATCTCTTCACTCTAGGTCAGAAAAATAGAATGCAGGCGCTTTTTGCCACTGGCGGTGCTCGCGTAGGTTTACTCAGCTCTTTGGGCTGTTCTGCTCCAGGCACTACAACGCCAACATATTGTGCATCCAATGCTACTAACAGTAGTTTGGAATGGATTTCTAATGTAAAATTGGGGACGATCAACAACACAACAACAGCGAGCACAGGCGGTTACGGTAATTTCACAACCATCAGTACCAATCTTACAAAAGGCGCATCATCAACTATTACATTGACACCTGGCTATGCGAGTTCAGTTTACAGTGAATATTTCAAAGTTTATATCGATTATAATGGCGATAAAGATTTTGACGATGCTGGTGAAAACGTATTTACCTCTGCAGCTGTATCTGCAGCCGTAAATGGCACCTTCACTGTTCCAACTACTGCAATCACCGGTACTACCAGAATGCGCATAGTCATGAGTGATGCTGCGATAAGCGGACCATGTACTGTTTTAAATTACGGTGAAGTTGAAGATTATACAGTAAACCTGACAACTTCAACGACAACAACCTGCAGTGCCCCTACCGCTCTTGTAAGAAGTAACATTACAGCTTCCGGTGCAACTTTGTCTTGGAATGCAGCAAGCGGCGCTGCTAGTTATACCTTACAGGTTAAAACTTCAGCAGCAACCACTTGGACATCTTACACCGTTTCTGCTACAAATTATACATTAACAGGCCTTAGCGCTTCAACAGTTTATAACTGGCAGGTGAGAACAAACTGTTCAGCATCTTCAAGCGCTTATGTTGCCGGTGCCAATTTTACTACGCTTGCTGCGACAACATGCTCAGATATTTACGAGTCGAACAATACACTTGCTACGGCCAAAACAATAACTGTAAATACAAATATCAATGCAAGAATTGGCACTAGTACCGATATCGACTGGTTTAAATTTACCAATACCAGCACTGCAAGAAATATCAGAGTGACCCTAACAGGTCTTCCTGCCGATTATGACCTTGGACTATACAATAGTGCAGGCACATTACTTTACAGTTCAGCTAACGGTGGCACCACGTCTGAAACAGTTACCTACAATGCTGCTCCGGTTGGCACTTACTACATCAGAGTAATTGGCTACAACGGCGCATTCTCATCAACTGCCTGCTACACGCTCAGAGCAACTACCAGCAGTACAACACTGCGCGAAGCCGAAATGGAAACCGTAGTAACACCAAAAGAAGAAACAGCGCAGTTTGAAGATGCAAGTGAAGTTTTTGGATTCAACTTGTTCCCTAATCCGGCCAACAGCACATTGAACATTCAGCTGAATACAGACCAAACTATTATCAAAGCGCAGGCTTTCGATGTTACTGGCCGCATAATTTGGTCTGGTAATTTGGATAAAGGAATCAACAGCATCAGTGTTGAAAATCTGCCTGCCGGCATGTATCATTTCTCAGTAATTTCACCGAATGGCGAAAGAATGAGCAAAACTTTTGTTAAATCGAACTAAGAATTAAAATATAATCATTTGTGAAAGCCGCTTTATGCGGCTTTCTTTTTTGGGGATTTAATTTAAATTCCATATTTTTGAAATTCAGAAAATTCTGATACAATTTAACCTACAAACGCATTATGAAATATCTCTTTCTTTTGCTTGTCAGTGCACAAATTTTTGCGCAGGCCGATATTCAAAAAAAGCTTCAAAATAAATTTATTTCAGCCAATTCGGGCGATACCATTTTCATTGAAGCAGGCAAGTTCACCCTGAATAGCAGCCTTTGGCTCGATGCTAAACAAAATGTTGTGATTAAAGGCGCTGGAATGGACAAAACCGTTCTTAGCTTCAAGGGTCAGACTGCAGGGGCCGAAGGTATCAAAGTGACCGATTCGAAAAATATTGTTATTTCTGACCTCACTGTAGAGGATTCAAAAGGCGATTGTATCAAAACCCAAAAAGTTGATGGCATCACTTTTAGTCGTGTTGTAACCCGCTGGAATGGTAAACCCAAAAAGACAAACGGTGCCTATGGCTTTTATCCGGTTCAATGTACCAATGTGCTTATCGAAAATTGTGTAGCACGCGGCGCCAGCGATGCAGGAATTTATGTGGGACAATCGAGTAATATCGTTGTAAAAAACTGCAAAGCCATTGAAAATGTTGCAGGTATCGAAATTGAAAATTCACTCTATGCCGATGTATTCGACAATGAGTCCGTAAATAACACTGGTGGCATTCTGGTTTTCGACATGCCCGATCTACCTCAAAAAAAGGGAGGCTATGTGCGTGTTTTTAATAATTATGTCCACGACAATAATTACAAAAACTTTGCCCCCAAAGGGAATATTGTTGGTAAAGTGCCGCCAGGTACCGGTGTAATTATTTTAGCGACAAATCATGTGGAAGTTTTTGAAAATAAAATTCAGAACAACCGCACTATGGGGGTTGGAATCATCAGCTATTATATAACTGAAAGCCCATTCAAAGACCCTGATTACTACCCCTACCCCAGCGATATTTCCATTCATCACAATAGTTTTGAAAGAAAAAACATCCAGGCAACTATGCAGGGTCGCATGGGGCTGATGTTCCGTTTTAAGCTAAAATTTGGTAAAAAAGTACCGCATATTATTTACGATGGCATCAAAGACGAAAAGCTTAAAAACGAAAAAAATCTTATTTGCATCCATGACAATCTAAATGAAAGCTTTGCAGAGATTGACGCATCGAATGATTTTAAGAATATCTCAAGAGACCTCAAGGCTTATCAATGCAAAAAAGAACCTTTGAAATTTGATGCAGGCAAAAAATAAATTGAAAACGATTCAATAGCATTCTTTTTTGGTACTGATGTTGTAATAATACTACATAAACATTTTCAAATGAGATTGAACATCCTATTTTTTCTGGCAATATCTTTGGCGATTGCTTTATCCTTCAGTTCATTCAGGTTCGGGGATGAAAAAGCTTTAAACATTTATCCTGATAAACTGTCTGATTGGAAATTCTTCGAAGGAAAATTATCTGATTTAAATCCAGTATCGGATCTGACTCCCTATGAATTGAGAACGCCTTTATTTTCCGATTATGCACAAAAACTGAGATTTGTTCGCATTCCCAAAGGCACAAAAGTAAAATTTGAGGCAAAAGAAGTTTTTGATTTTCCGATAGGCACCGTGCTGATTAAAAACTTTTATTATGCCAATGATCTTCGGAAGCCTGAAAAAGGACGAAAAATAATGGAAACCCGACTACTGGTGCACGAAAGCGGAGGCTGGGAAAACTTAGTTTATATTTGGAATGAGGATCAGAGCGAGGCTGTATTAGACCTTGCAGGCGATACTAAACAAGTAAGCTGGACAGACGAAAAAGGGAAAAAGCAAAAATTGGACTATATCATTCCAAATAAAAATCAATGCAAGGGCTGCCACAGTTTCAACAATAAGGTAAAACCCATTGGTCCTACTGCAAGACAGCTTAATGGAAATCTAACTTACAGTTCAGGGACAGAAAATCAAATAATTCATTGGAACAAATCCGGAATTCTGGATGAACTACCTTCCGACATAAATCAGGTTGACAAAATCGCTGTCTGGAACGATCCACAATCGGGCAGTCTCGACCAAAGAGCAAGAGCCTGGCTCGATATTAACTGTGCACACTGCCACAGGCCTGAGGGTCCGGGCAACACCTCCGGACTTTACCTCAGCTATTATGAAGCCAACAAAACTGCTCTTGGAATCTATAAAACTCCAGTCGCAGCAGGTCGTGGATCGGGTGGCTTTGATTATGATATTGAACCCGGCAAGCCTGAAAAATCGATTTTACTTTACAGAATCCACTCCACCGACCCAGGTATTATGATGCCCGAAATTGCCCGAAAACTGGTTCATAAAGAAGGCGTTGAACTGATTAGCCAATGGATTAAAGCAATGAAGCCATAGTAAGATTTTTATTCAATGTCTTATTCTGCTCAAAGCTGAGCACCTAAAAAGCATCTTGGCTACTTTTTCTCTGTTATTATATTTTTGTTAAGTATATTTGCAGGAAAGCACCAGTTTATGCGCAAATTGTTTTTGATGATAATTGTTTTTGTATTTCTTGTATTGGGTATTATTGCCCTTTACAATACAATGACAGTATATTCAAAACAGCTAAATATAAAGCCTGTAGAACCTGGAAAATTCAACGACAGCCTTGCAGTCGCCCGGCTTGGAGCTTCCATACGCATTCCTTTGGTCAAGAATCCGATCGATTCAATTTTTATTGGTGCTGAGAAAAAATTTCCTGAATTTTTAAGGGATGCCTTTCCTGAATTTCACAGCGATGCTGCTGTTAATGTAATCAGTTTTGGTTCCAATTCTGTTCTTTATCGTTGGAAAGGTCGAAACAGCCGACTAAAACCCATTTTACTGATTGCAGAAATCAATGTCAAGGATCCCGATTTGAACAAACTAACACAATGGACTTACAATCCATTCATGGGTAAAATTTCGGCAGGTTATATTTGGGGGGCAGGCGTTATGGAGAGTAAAGCATCGGCTATGGCCATACTCGAAGCGCTGGAATCGGTTGCAAATGAAGATAAAATCCCTCAACGCTCTGTATATCTTGCATTAGTAAACAACAAGGATAAAAAGAGCAGCCATGAACTTTTGGCAAATTTATTATACAATGAAGGGCTTGAATTTGAATTCGTTTTAAACACCGAAAGTCATATTCACGATGGCAGCTGCCTCGGATTGAATAGACCGATAGCGGCACTTTGCACATCCGAGAAGCATGCAATTTCCCTTCTGATGAAGGGCTACCCACCTGATTTGCTTAAAAAGAAATTGGAAAATCTGACGCTTAAAAAACGTTCTGTCAGAACAAGAGGTAAAGCATCCAAAGAATTACTTGCAACCTTGGTTCCGGAATTAAACTTTACAGACAGACTTTTATTTTGCAACCCATACTTTTTTGATCCACTCATCAAATCTAGAATTAAAAATGATGCACTTCTGTCAGACATGTTCGACATTGAAATGGAAATAATAAAAATGGAGGGAAGTGGCACGGAAGTAAGATGGCTGCTACCACCAGATACCGACATAAAGGCTTTTAAATCAATGGTAAATACAGAATTTAAGGATATGTCCTTCAACTGGGAGGAAAATAGCGAAAAAAGAAATTTAAGTCCAAACGAGGGATATTCCTTTGAAGCCCTGCAGACAAGTATTCGTCAAGCCCTGGGCGATGTAATTGTTATTCCTGCCATCAAAAAATCACCAGGGAACAGTTCCTTTTACATGAAACTCTCCCCTGCCCTCTTTGATTTCAGACCCTGGAGCTTCGACCAGGCAGAGATTGAGCGTTTGAACAGCGGTATAGATCAGCGTTTACAGATCAAGCAGTATCTTAAAGGTGTTAACTTTTATCGAGTGCTTCTAAAGAACACCGTTTTCTAATCAATCAACAATTCCGGACGATACTCGAAATGCATGGTGTCGAAATGATACCATTTACCGCCCCAGATAAAACCTTGTTCTTCAAAAATTGCTACCAATTCCATTGGAATGCGGTTTTTATATTCAATCACCCGCGAACCGTCATCTTCCTCCGCTTTGATGGCCCAACGCCAATAATCCGAGAATTCTACATTAACATCTATGGTCATTCCAAAACTGTGCATACTCAGTCTGTTGGTTCCGGCAATATTTCGCCAATTGAAAGTGCCGCCGGGATTTTTAACATACTTGTGCAAATGTGGCATAGTATCCAAACGACTTGAAATATTCTGCAATTTCAGATGAATATCATTCACAGTAGTAACTTGCAGCTTTATGTTTAATGTTTTTGGAAGCCAAACGATTGTGGTTAAATTTTTACGAACTTCATCGGCACTGGCTCCATACATTTTTTTAAAAAAAGGTTCAAATCTAACACGACCGGGATCTGATTTTTGTTTTGGCGCGGGCACATTTTTACCCTTAGGATAAGGCATGCTCAAAAGCTGATCTTCAAGGTCTGCCTCATTGATGAGTTGTGAAAAGGTCTTATCTTTTTTAAAATCATCGTAGGGCATTTTTGTCCCATCCTTCCAGATAATTTCGTTATTTTTGAATGATACAAAATGGCCCGGATAAGCCTCTATCAGTCGCTCGACTCCTAGCGGCAAACTATCAGCTTTTTCGATTGATGCTTCTTTTTTAAGAATTTCAGGCTCAGTTTTTTCAGGAATTTGACAGGCCGCAACAAAAAAGCAGCAACAAAATTTTAGCAGGATTATATTTTTCATATCAATAAATTCAATTGAGCTGCAATGTTAAGTTCTTTATTTCAGAATTGGAAACTTTTGTTGAATGTGATAACTTAAACCTATTTAGATCGATATCAACAAAAAAATTTAAGATAATAACTAACTTTGCCTAAAATAAAGTCGGCATGACCCAATTTGATTTCGATAGCAAATTTTGGCAAAACAAAGCTCCTCTGATTGACAGCAGGCAGTTGCGTAACCCTGCTCAAAGTATTTTCTTTGCGCTGAAAGGCCTTTTGCATAATGGTCATCAATATATTGATGAATTATATCAGAAGGGCGTGAGAAATTTTGTTGTTTGCGAACAGATTGATCAAATAAAATACCAAGATGCTACTTTTATAATCTGTAGTAATCCACTTGCTGTACTTCAGTCCTGGGCAGCTCAACATAGAGCTAAATTCAGGTTTCCAGTACTTTCAATCAGCGGAAGCAATGGAAAAACAATCATTAAAGAATGGTTGTACCAACTATTGCACAAAGATTATTTCATCGTAAAAAGCCCCAAAAGTTTCAACTCTCAGATTGGAGTTCCTTTGTCGGTGCTTCAAATGCAGTCACTGCACGAATTTGCAATTTTAGAAGCCGGAATCTCGCAACCCAATGAAATGGGTAAATTGGAACAGATCATCAAACCCGATATTGGCATTTTTACCAACATTGGGCCCGCGCATGATGAAGGTTTTCGTAGCAGAGAAGAAAAAATTCTTGAAAAATTGATACTTTTCAAAGATGCTTCAATGCTCATTTACTGTTCCGATTATGAATTAGTACACCAATCGGTTCAAAAGGTATTTAAAGGTAAAAAATTGGCTTGGGGTTTCGGTGATTCAGCCGATATCAAAGTCAGTATTCTCGAAAAAAACAGCTCAAGTACAAAATTAAAGATCATCTTTTCGGGCGAAGTATTAAAAATTAGCCTTCCCTTTGTCAATGCAGCCGCCCTTGAAAATGCACTTCATTGCTTTATGCTGATGTTGGATATGAATTTCGGAATTGTAGAAATTCAAAACCGAATGAAGGAACTAAAACAGTCGGTGTCGATGCGGCTGGAATGGAAGGCCGGTCTGAACAAATGCATGATTATTGACGATACTTATAACAATGACCTATCCGGACTGAGAATAGCATTGGAATTTATGGATCAGAAACATGAGCAAAGCGGCCCCTCATCAAAAACCCTGATTCTTTCAGATATTCCAGAAAGCGGTATCAAAAGCGATATATTGTACAAAACGGTGGCCGATTGGTTAAAGGATTACAGTATCGATAAATTTATTGCCGTTGGGCCCGATTTAATGAAAGCTGCTAATCGTTTCAATTTTTTGCCAAAAGCTCAATTTTACGCCGACACAAATGCACTGCTCGATGACATCGACGACAAGGTTAGTTTTAACAAAGAAACAATACTGATAAAGGGTGCGAGAAGTTTTGAATTTGAACGCATTGTAAGAAAGTTAAGAAAAAGAACGCACAATACCGTTCTGGAACTCGATTTGAATGCACTACTGCACAATTTCAATAGCTTCAAAAGTCGTTTAAATCCCGAAACCAAAATCATGGTGATGGTCAAGGCCTTTGCCTATGGTAGCAGCAGTTATGAAATTGCGAAACTGCTTCAGTACCATCAAGTCGATTATTTGGGGGTTGCCTACAGCGATGAAGGCATTGAACTCAGAAAAAAGGGTATCAAAGTTCCCATTATGATTATGAACGCAGCGGTAGAGACCTTTGAAGAATTACTTAAATATGATCTGCAGCCCACTGTTTACAGCTTTGAATACCTAAATGGCATAGGGGAAAAAATGCGTATGCTTGGAACCCGTAAAAAATTGAAAGTACATATCGAACTCGACTCGGGCATGCATCGCTTAGGTTTTGCTCCTGAAGAACTGGATAAAGTTTCAGAAACATTAAATGCTTATAGTGATGTTATTGAAACTGTTGCATTATTCTCACATCTGGCAGCTGCCGACGAACCCGAAAATGATGCTTTTACTGCTGAGCAAATCAATATTTTTAAATTATTCTCTGATGGGTTAGAGCAAAACATCGGTAAAAAACTCATCAAACATATTCTCAATTCCTCCGGAATAAGCCGATTCGAAAATAGTCAGTTCGATATGGTGCGTTTGGGCATCGGTCTGCATGGTATTGATCCAATCGGCCTACTCAGCACTCAGCTGATGCCTGTGGCAACACTCAGGACTGTCATTTCACAAATCCGAAAAGTAGATCGAGGAACTGCAATTGGTTACGGCAGACATAGTGTCAGGGATCGAAACAGCGACATTGCAACCCTGGCAATTGGCTATGCCGATGGACTGATAAGAGCTGCCGGCAATGGTGCAGCAACTGTGCTTATCAATGGTAAAATTTGTCCACTTGTCGGCAACATTTGTATGGATATGTGCTTTGCCGACGTAACTGATATCGACGCAAAGGAAGGTGACGAAGTCATTGTTTTTGGCCCGGAGCACCCTATCGAACTCCTTTCAAAGTCTTTAAATACAATACCTTACGAAATCCTAACACATATCAGTGGCAGAGTGCCAAGAATTTTCTTCGAGTCTTAATTTACTTCTTTAGCATCTTCAGCGCACCACGCCTTGTCTTGAAGGCACTGTAAAAGGGGTCTTGCTGTAAATCCCAAGTGATTTTTTGAAGGTGATGCAACAATTCATCATTTTTACCGACTTTTAGCAAATCTTCGTAAGCTAAAGGATTACCCACACTGATTCCTATATTTCGGTTCATTTTGTTGCGTACCTCATTCAGTAACAGACTCAATCTGAAGTTTGGATGAATGTGACTGGCCAATTGAAATAGAAAACTGTTTTGTCCGTGAAAAAAGATGGGAACCACCGTTGCCTGTGACTTTTGAATCAATTTCAGCACAAATCTCTTCCATTCAAGATCCTGTAATGGTCCAATGATATTTTTTGCCGTTGCAACGCCACCCGATGGAAAAATAGCGATGGCTTCACCCCTTTCTAACCTTTCAATTGTCTCCTTACGCGTATTGATAATGGTTTGCATTGCTTCTTTGGTCTCTCTGAAGTCGATGGGCAGAAAGTAAGGCTTAAACATTTCCTCCGTACAAAGCACCTCATTCACTAAAATGCCGAATTGAGGTCTGACCTTGGATGCCAATAAACCCAACAGAAGACCGTCAACCACACCAAAAGGGTGATTCGCTACAAAAAGTACAGGTCCGTTTTGTGGAATTTTTTCGAGCTGTTCCTGGCTGAAATGAGGGTAAACCTTCAATTTTTCAAGGGCAATTTTCCAGATACTCTGTGGGGTCAACTCCATACTTTTCATTTCGGTATAAAGTTTCTCTATTCTTGGTCGTCCGGTAAAACGCTCAATAGCTTTGATAATGATTCTTTTAAAACGAGGATCGTTATCCTTGGCATAACTCAGTCTCGATTTAGCCACTTCCCTGCTAATAGGCGAATTGATATGATTGTCTTCCTGCATGTTGGTTTTGATTGTCTGCTAAACACTTAACGATTGAATGCTGAGCTTAATTCATTAAGTTTTGCTAAATTTACACAAAATTACAATTTTTGATTCATTTATAACCCCTTGTCTCATGAGAAAACTTTTGAATATTAAAATTTTGGTTATTTGCTTAGTCTTTACAAATATGCTCTTCGCTCAAACTAAAAAAGAGCATAAGGCATTTAAAAAAGCTGCCATTAAATTGGTTGAAAATTGGCAGACTGCAGGACCCGAATTTGATTATGAAAAAGCAGAAACCTTTACGCCTGAGGTGGGCATTAGAGGAAAATATTACCTGAATAAAAACATTGTAAACCTGCTCTCAATTGCTAAAATTGTTGGGGAACCGGTTTTTATTTCGGGACCGCATAAGAAAGAAATGAATTTCAGATCCAATGAATTTGGACAATACAATCCTAAATTTTTACAAAAACTGAATGCCCTGCTGACCAATCTGATAAATGATAAAAAATTTAAAGAAATGAGCAGCGCGCTCTATGACAGAGAATTTAAAAAATACTTACAGACCATGATGCATGCCTATGAATATGTTATTGAAAATGAGGAAAACAAAATAGCTGCAATTGAAAATTACAAAAATTTTATATCCAAAGACCCATCCACAGCCAGTTTTAACATGCAGGAATATTTCCGCGATTTTACAGATTACTTTAGCGAAAATGGATATGACTGGTACGAATTGAGCACTGCTGCGGTTTTTTGGACAAGACGCGCAATGGATAACAGCGATAAAGAATTTATCAATCTGTTGACAACAGTAATTGAATCTTACAACAGATCCTTTATGGAAAGACAATAATCAGAAAACATGTTCAATCCTTTAAATAATCCATTAGTCATAAGAACTGTGCTTGAAAAAGCCGAGGAGGAATTAAATGAATCGCTAAAATTCCGCAAAAAACAGTTTGCTAACGACAAACTTCATATGTGGGTCGAAATCGATCAGTCTAAAAATCTGGCTTATATTATTCTAAGAAATGAATTGGATGAAAATCTCGTTAGAATGACCGCCCAGGAACTGATGGAAGACAAGGATATAAAGGAACAATTGAAAAAAATTCCTGCCATTGTAAGGCCCTTTCTGAATTTTAAGAAAATTATTCCCGAAATGAATGAGACGCTTTGTAAAAAATTGGGCAGTACAAAATTCCTGAAAATAACCGAGGGAACATCAAGGGCTAATATATTTTATTGCGATGCCGATGGAAAGATGCTGGAGCCTGTGAGACTTTTTGATATATTTGGATAGGGAATCCCAAAAAAAATTCTTGCTCGAATTTGGCCGATTAAAAGCATAAAAAAATCCCGACATTTCGGGATTTTTTTATGTTATATTAGAAGTCAAGATCGAGGTCGAGATCAAAATCATCGTCGCCATCATCCTCTTTTTTAGATTCCGGTTGGGTAACGGCAACACTTGATACCTCATCATTGCCATCTCCTAAGTCCAAATCATCGTCGCCAAAATCGAAGTCATCGAGCCCGAGGTCATCACCAAGGTCGAGACCGTCTAAGTCAAGATCATTGTCATCGAGTCCTAAATCTAGGTCGAGGTCGAAATCATCATCGCCAAGGTCTAAATTACCCAAGTCGAGATTGTCAAGATCGAGGTCATCACCTAAATCAAGGTCGAGGTCTCCTAAATCGAGGTCATCACCTAAATCTAAATCGAGGTCCCCTAAGTCAAAATCATCATCATTCAGGTCGAGATCCAGATCATCCAGTTCGAAATCCAAATCGTCGAGATCATCATCTGCATCCTCGTCCATTCCGAGACCAAGGGCACCAGCCACAGCCGCTACACCAGTTTTGGCTGCTGAAACAGCAATATTTACAATATCAAGGTCGGAACTATGGTATACACCCTGCTTCATGAGTGTTTCTTCGAACCAAACGCAGGTAGGATCTCCGAAATCGAAGCCCTGCATTTCGAAGCGGCGGTCCATCGATTTGAAGAAATTACCGCTGCCTTCCTCGTCGTGACCATCGCCTAAAAGGCGTATTACAGT
>CAMDAB010000084.1 GCA_945888475.1 Saprospira grandis DSM 2844
AGAAAACATTTAGCTGTAAAAAAAGGTTTTGAATCCAGGGGAATCGGCAGTATTATGGTTGAAAAAGGGATGCAGGAATTAGAAAGAAGATTGGTAGATGCTATTTTATCAATCGTTTGGAAGGAAGGTTCATCTACTGCATTGCACAAAATACTTAGCGACCATGGTTCAAAGCCCATAATCAGTTTTCCAAATTATTGGGCAAATGACAGCATTGAAAAACAATATATTTGTCCAGCATGCAAAGTTATACCCTGTAATTGTTCCGCTATTTTGTACGCTAAGTTTATCACAATTTAAAATTGATTAGGATGTTTTTAATCGAAAATTCAGATACAAAAGAAAGAGAAAAATTTGATGGCGGCATTATTCCATTCTCAGGAGGCATCGATAGTAGCGGTGTTTTGTACCATTGCCTTACTAAAAATCCCGAAAAACATTTTTTGCTGATGAAAGTTTGTTTGTACAACAGCATATCGGCAAATAGAATGACCAAAGAAAAAGAGGCAGTTCATGCTATTTTAAATTACCTTAGGGATGCCGGTCTAAAGAATTTTGAATACCGAGAAATGGAATATCATTATCCCACATTGGGGGTGCCGCCGCTCTGGGATTCTGAAATTGTGTATTTTGCCGCAGCAACCTGCATTAGGGCTTATCCCGAAATCAATTGTCTATACGAAGGTGTTACTGCCGATGATTACGAGGGCGAAGGAACCGATTTTAATGAAAGGCTAGATAAATATGCTGATATTCTAAGGCTTGTTGCCGATAAAACTGCTGATAATTTTAGCATACAGATGCCATTGAATCATATGACCAAGCTGGAAATTATGCGTTTACTTCCACCCGAATTGTTAAATATGACCTGGTCCTGCCGCTATCCTATTCCAAAAGAAACTTACAGCTACAAATTAGAAAGATGTCATTTTTGCCCGCCATGTAAGGTGATTGATAAGGCATTGGTGGATTTTGAAGGCAGAAATTAGAAATTAGAAATAAGAAATTAGAAGTAAGAAATAAGAAATAAGAAATAAGAAATTAGTCCGTCTATCGTACAAGAGAAGGTAGAAGTGTAAAATTTTATTTCCTCTTCCTCTCGTCATTCTTACGAGACATATTCATTTCTCTTTACGCTTCGTTTCTTTCGATCTTTATTCTACTGCGGTATTAAAATACCGCACTCCGTTGGTACTGCTTTTTCACAAAGGCCCCCCCGATAGCTATCGGGGCATTCGAGGGCCGTTTGGAATCTCGTCAGCATGACGAGACGAATTTAAAAAAATCGTTTCGCTTCGCGGAGCTTTGGTTCACGGAACTTCGTTTCTCAAATTTTCAAATTTTCAAATTTTCAACATCTTTCATCCTTTCACCCTTTCATCCTTTCATCCTTTCAACCTTTCTTATGATCTGGAAACACGAAGTAAGCCTCGAAGGGCTTCAAAATATGTCGATGAATACGATGGTCAGCCATCTGGATATCGAATTCACGGAAATTGGAAATGACTTCATCATTGCAAAAATGCCGATTTCCGAAAAAACTGTTCAACCAATGCGCATTCTGCATGGAGGAGCTTCTGTTGTATTGGCCGAAACTTTGGGTTCTGTGGCATCGACTTTGCTGATTGAAGACCTTACTGAACAGCAACCTGTCGGGCTCGAAATCAATGCAAATCATATTCGATCTGTTCCGGAGGGTTTATATGTAATAGGCAAAGTCAATCCGATACATATTGGTCGTACAACGCATATATGGAATATCGAAATTCGAAATCCGGAAGATAAAATTGTATGCATATCGAGATTGACAATGGCAATCAGGTGAACATCTCAGTGACTATTTACAAAAAACTGCCTGACACTCAAAGAGTTCAGGCAGTCTATATTGTATGATGAGTAATTAAGCTAAGTCAATCTCTTTGCAAAGATAAACATCCTGCACTGCTTCAATAATACCAATGCCTTCATTGATTGGTTTTTGGAAGGCTTTGCGGCCCAAAATCAATCCAACACCACCTGCACGTTTGTTGATAACCGCAGTTTGAACAGCATCAGATAGGTCATTTCCACCAGATGCTCCGCCTGAGTTAAGCAAACCTACGCGACCCATGTAACAGTTTGCAACTTGATAACGGCAAAGGTCAATCGGGTGATCTGTGCAAAGCTCGCCGTACATTTTTTTATGGCTTTTGGCAAAATTCAATGCAGTGAAACCACCGTTGATTTCTGGCAATTTCTGTTTGATAATATCTGCTTGAATCGTAACACCAAGGTGATTCGCCTGTCCTGTAAGGTCGGCAGCAACATTGTAATCTTTACCGTCTTTGCTGAAGGCATTGTTGCGGGTGTAACACCAAAGGATAGTTGCCATACCTAATTCATGCGCATATTCAAAAGCCTCGGCAATTTCAATAATCTGTCGGCTCGACTCCTCAGAACCGAAATAAATGGTTGCACCAACCGCTACAGCGCCCATATCCCAAGCCGATTTAACAGTTCCGAAAAGAATCTGATCGTATTTGTTCGGATAGGTCATGAGTTCATTGTGGTTGATTTTTACAATGAAAGGTATTTTGTGCGCATATTTTCTTGCAACTGACGCAAGTACACCATAGGTTGAAGCAACGCCGCTGCAGCCCGATTCGTACGCAAGTTTTACAATGTTTTGTGGATCGAAATAAATGGGGTTGGGGGAGAATGAAGCGCCTGCTGTGTGCTCAATTCCTTGGTCGACAGGAAGAATAGAAACATAACCTGTCCCACCCAAACGACCATGACCGTAAAGTTCCGCAATTGAACGTAATGTCTGCAAGTTTCTGTTGGAATCTTTCCAAACTGTGTCAATAAATTCAGGATGCGGACGGTAAAGCGTTTCTTTGGGGAATGTATTTGATTGATAATCTAATAAATGTTTAGATTGCTCATCGCCCAAGAGGCCTGTAATTTTATTTAACAGTGACATGGAAAATATATTTTCTGGTTAATATGTGATTTGTCGACGCAAAATTAGTAAAAAAAACAAATTTTGAAAGTACTTTTGAAATCAGTTACACAGATTTATTCATAAGTGCTATCTGGTGTGACCGTAACTGGGTTTATTGTTTTTTCTTCTGTTTCCGAGTTTGTATTAGCTCTTGCTCCTGTCACACCTGGATAGGAGGATAAGTACCATAGTTTAGTTACCGGATTGAGCGAAAATTGCAATTTTATTATAAATGATTTTTTAACAACAATTCTTTGTTCAATCAGCTCATCGGTAATTTCTACATTTCTAACATCAAAGTCCGGATTCTTCTGGTCGATGGGTTTTAGAATAATCCAGTCCTCTTTTTCAAGCAATTCTACCTTTCCATTTTCAAGTTTGCTACCTGGCACCGGAAATTCGATTCTTGTTAGTTGAAAATCTATATCTGAATAAAATTTATTGATAAAGATAGAAAAATCCTCTCTTCCCTTACTGTCTTTTTTTATGTCGGAACAAGATAACAACAAGCTGCAAAATAAGGCAAGCAGGATTGAACAATAAATTGATTTCATGTCTGATTTATTTTTAAAATGATGTTTTAAAGAATGTCCATTTAAAATTTGCTTACTGTGCAAAGTATAAAATGCGCTAGAATAACGCTATACTGAGCATTAAATTGGATGTTGATATTGTTTTTTGAAATGTGCGCCATAAAATTAGCACCTTCATTGCAATAACTATTATCCCAATCCAAAATTAAATTTTTTCTGTAATCCAAACCTCCCTTTTCGTCGGCCTTGAAAAGTGCTTCTTTGACACCCCAGTGAACATGACAAATTTTTCCAAAATCGGAAAGTTCATTTATAGATAAAAGTATTTCCTCCGGAATAAATTTTGACGAAACTAAGGGAATTTTATCGGTATATTTCTGAATATCAATGCCAAATTGTTTTTCTGAAACGGCAACAGCTACCAGGTTTTCAGAATGACTGATACTAATATTCAGATTGCTGTCATTGAGCAAGATTTTACCTTTTTCATTTTTATTGAGGCGCTTATATTGTTCTATTCCCAATATTTTCAGCAGGAGCATACGGCTTGCGAGCCACTGCAGTCTAGCCTGCGGATGTCGGTAATTACTCAATTGTGACAAATCAACTTCGGCAGTTTCTTTTACAAAAAAAGCCTCATCTTCAGCAATATCCCAAATGTGCAGATTGATATGATCTATGTTGACCGAGTTGATAAAAGGCATTTTTTTTGCAAAGTTATATTTATTTAAGTTGAATAATAAGAAAAAATCTATTTATCCTAAGCTGTTTTTAAATCAAATTCAGCGTTTATAAAAGAAATAAACTATTTTTACGTTTCTTGAAAAACTGAATTTATGTGGAAAATAATTCTAATGCTTGCAATATTTGCAACAACATTATTGAACGCACAACAGATCGAATCGGTAAAAAATCCCAATTTGCCTTATCAGTTTCTTGTGCATTATCCGCAGGGTTACAAAGAAAATCCTACAAAAAAATATCCGCTGCTTCTTTTTTTACATGGTAAATCTCTTTCGGGGACCGATCTAGAAAAGCTCAAATATTATGGTGTAATCAGCGAAATCCATAGAGGATTAAAAATTGATTTTATAGTGGTAGCTCCTCAATGCCAGAATGGCTGGGACAACACTAAGTTGATTAAGATACTTGATTTTGCCGAGCAATCGTACAGGGTGGATAAAAGTAAAATTTACCTGACCGGAATGAGTATGGGTGGCTATGGAGCCTGGTACCTAGCGGGGCAATATCCGCAACGATTTGCAGCAGTTGCGCCAGTTTGCGGCGGAGGAAAAATAAGCGATGCCAAAAACCTGAAAGATTTGCCGCATTGGGTACATCATGGAGTAAAAGATATTCCTGTACCTTTTTCAGAATCGGAAAACATGGTAAATGCCATAAGAGCAGCCGGCAATAAAAATGTTGAATTTACAGCTTACAAAGACTGGGGGCATTCAGAACTTTATATAGTTTTTTCCAAAAAAGAACTCTATGACTGGTTTTTGAAATTTAGCAAGTAGTTGGAAAAAATCTCCATTAAAATACCGCACTCCTCTGCTGTCTGATGCGGCATTAAAATACCGCACTCCGTCGGTTTTGTTTTTTCACAAAGGCTAAAGCCGTTTGGAAAAAATCGCTTCACGAATCTTTATTTCTTTCACTGCGTGGAGCTCGGCATAGCCTCGGTTCCTCTTCGTTTCTTAGAATCTAATGCGGCATTAAAATACAGCACTCCTCTGCTGTTGTTTTTCACAAAGGCCCCGAAAGCTTTCGAGGGCCGTTTGGAAACTCGTCAGCATGACGAGACGAATTTAAAAAATTTTCAAATTTTCAAATAACCGAATTTTCAAATTTAAACATCTTTCCTCTTCTAATCTTTCCTCTTCAACTCTAAATCCTTTCATCCTTTCATCCTTTCATCCTTTCATCTTTCATCCTTAATCTGCTAATGCTGTATCTCCGACAACTTAGTTTTTTCTTTAAAATATTTAGGGTGAACAAGCAACAAACCGAATGATTCTCCGGCATGTTTTCCCTGATTGGCATGATGCGCACCATGTGCTCTTAGGATACCTCTTGAGTACCAACCATCCAGTTGTTTAAACCATTTGAAACGCTGGTGAATGTACACATCGTGTATAAGAAAATAAATTAAGCCATATATTGAAATTCCGATACCGACAAAAAAGAGTGGAAATAACTCGGCATAAATTGAGCCCAGCATATAACAACTCGCACTCGGAACCGCAAAAACCAGAAAGAAAAGGTCATTTTTTTCAAAAAAGCCCAACACTGTATGCGGCTTGTGATGATCCTCGTGCCAAATCCAAAGAAAACCATGCATTAGATATTTGTGGGCGAGCCATGCTACAAATTCCATTGCTAATACAGCACTTATTGTGATGAGGGTGTAATACAGAGCGTTCATTTGGCAAAATTTTATAATTGCTAGTTAAACAATAAACATATCTATAAGTTTAAACCATGCACACAAAAATAGCTTATTTACAATTGCTAAGTATATAAAAAAAGAAAATTGAGCGATTTTTTGAAGCTTTGTTTAAAATCAAACAGTTTGTCAGTATTTTAGTGGCTGATTTCGATTGGGAAAATTGTTTTCTAGGCCCAATAAATCAGAAAATTCATACTTATGTTATTAATTATTTTTGTTAAAAATAGTGTACTCGGAAAGGTAAAAACCCGCATTGCCAATGAGATTGGTGATGAAAAAGCCCTCGAGCTATATAATTGTTTAAAAGAGCATACTGCCGAGATTTCATCCCTTGATGAAGTTGAAAAATGGGTCTTTTATGCCGACTTTATTGAGCAGCATGATTTTTTCTGCGAAGCAGTTTTTGTAAAAAAACAACAGGCCGACCAGGAATTTGGTATGCGCCTACAGGCAGCTTTCGATGAAGGATTTGCTGCTGGCCACGACAAAATTGTACTTATCTGCAGTGATTGTTACGAGCTGAACAGTGCACACATTCGCGAAGCTTTCCGTATGCTCGACCATAAAGAGGCTGTGTTGGGACCTGCCTTCGATGGCGGTTATTACCTCATTGGTCTGCGCAAAATGTATTCGGTACTCTTCGATGAAAAAAGCTGGAGTACCAACTCAGTACTTTCCGATACCATCGAAGACCTGAACAGTCTCGAAATTAGCTACGACCTGCTCGAGCCATTGTCTGACATTGACCTCGCTGCCGACATTCCAAACGATTTAAGAACCAAATTAAATATTTAACCATGCGCCCTTTTCTTGCTATCCTAATGCTTTTTGGCTTGTTCACTTCCTGCAAAAAACAGGAGGAAAAAGACCGTGAACTCATTTTGAAATACATCGCTGATAATAACCTCAATGCGGTAGAAGGTCCCGAAGGACTATTTTATGTTATGGAACGCGAAGGAACAGGCGGCAATCCTATAACAAGCAGCCGTGTTACGGTGCACTACGAAGGTTTTTTGCTCAATGGCGACAAATTCGATTCTTCCATCGATCGCGGGCAGCCTTCTACTTTTCCACTCACTGCTGTAATTCGTGGCTGGCAAATCGGCATTCCACTTTTTAAAACAGGTGGCAAGGGCAAATTGATTTTGCCTTCAGGACTTGCCTACGGTCGCCAAGGCTCAGGTAATAGCATTCCACCAAATTCAGTGTTGGTCTTTGGTGTGGAGTTGATAAGTTTTCAGTAGAAAATCCTGTTTTTTTGAGACTAAAATCTCCTGATTTTATTATGCTTTTTATCAATCTATAGAATACTATGAAAAAATTATTCTTTTTGATGTTAATATTTCCGTTTTTCGGGAATGCGCAAACATACAGCGTTTGCGATTGTGCCGATATAATGCTTGCAATGATGAAAGAAGCAAAAGGCAACATGACTGACAAAGATAAAATGGAGGCTATCAAAAATAAATATGAAGCCAAAATTGAAAAATGCGAAAAGTTGGGCGATGGAAAATCAGACGAAGAGAAAAAGAAAATGGAAGAAGAAATGAGAAAATGTCCTTCTGCCAAAGAAGCTGAAAAGTTAATGAAAGAAATGATGGAAGAAGCATCTACTGAAGATGAAAATATTGAACAGAACACAGTTTGCGATTGTGCCGATACAATGCTGGAAATGATGAAAGAAGCAAAAGGCAACATGACTGACAAAGATAAAATGGAGGCTATCAAAAAGAAATATGAGGTCAAAATTGAGAAATGCGAGAAGATGAGCGATGGAAAATCTGAAGTAGAGATGAAAAAAATGAAGGAAGATATGGAAAATTGTCCATCTGCCAAAGAAGCTGAAAAGTTAATGAAAGAAATGATGGGTGAAGTATCGATTGAAGATGAAGAACAAAATAGATTAATGAAAATTCAAGAAAGAGCTGATAGTTTTTACCTACAAGGAATAAGCAAAGGATATCATTCTTTTAGAGATGATTATAGTGGAGCTATCGCTGATTTTACAAATGCGATAAAACTCAATCCAAAATTTGTGGAAGCTTATTGTTACAGAGGAGAAGCAAAAGAAATTCTTAATGATTACATGGGTGCTATGAATGATTTTAATTCTGCGCTCTATTTTATTGACAATAATAGTACTCAAACGATTATGATTTTTGCAGATATTATTGCTTCAGAAATTTATTTAAAGCGTGGTAGATTGAAAAATAAACTTGGAGACCACAGGGGTGCAATTACAGATGTATCAAAAGCAATAAGTTTTAACGATAAATATACAATAGATGAAGCTTACTTTGAATCAGGTTATGCTAAGTCCAAACTAAAGGATTATAAAGCAGCCCTTTTAGATTATAATAAGGTAATAGAACTTGATTCCAGAATGGCAGAAGCATACTTTAATCGTGGTATTGCAAAGTTAAATCTTAACGACAAAGAAGGCGCCTGCCTCGACTTTAGTAAAGCTGGTGAACTTGGCTATGCAAAAGCCTACGAACTCATCAGAGAACACTGTAACTAAATCCACATGATACCAGTAACCATCATCACCGGCTTCCTAGGCGCCGGCAAAACTACCCTGCTGAACAGATTAATTGCCGAAAATCCAAATATTCGTTTTGCGGTTATTGAAAATGAATTTGGTGAGATTGGCATCGACAATGAACTGGTGATTGGTGCAGAAGACGGCATTTTCGAAATGAACAATGGCTGTATTTGCTGCACCCTCAATAATGAATTGGTAGAAACCCTTTCGAAACTGCTCAACAGCGGTCGCGATTTTCAGCACCTGATTATTGAAACTACGGGCATTGCCGAGCCAGACGCCGTAGCAGCTGCCTTTGTGACCGACCCCTCTGTACAAGCGTATTTTCAACTCAATGCCGTTGTTTGTCTGGCCGATGCACAGAACATAGAGGACATGCTCCATGAGCGCGAAGAGGCCAAAAGACAAGTCAGTTTTGCCGATCATATCCTGCTCAACAAGGCCGGAGAGGTGAGTGCCGAATATCTTGAAAAATTGCAGATAATCCTGAAAAATGTGAATCCGCTTGCAGGTATTTCCATAGGAGATTTTTCAAAAAGTGACATCGATTTATTAAATATCAATGCATATAAGGCCGAAGCGGTAGAAACAAAGCTGCGCGCACAGCACAAGGCAGGCGGGCATCACCACGAACATCATCACCACCATCATCAGCACGATGACATTGTTTCGCATAGCTTTATCTTCGATACAGCCTTCGATATGCTCAAACTAAGGCATTGGATGCAGGTGCTGCTTATGCTGCAGGGCGAAGGTATTTACCGCTTAAAAGCAGTGCTCGATGTGCAGTATCAAGACAAAAAAGTCATTCTGCAATCGGTACGCAAGGCTTACTCCTTTAGTCTTGGCGAGGATTGGCCCGAAGGCAAGCCCCGTCAGAGCCGCATCGTTTTCATCGGCAAAAAACTGAATAAAGAAATTTTAGAGAAAAATCTGAGGCAGCTTATGGCTCAATAGTCAAATTTATTTGTCTGTAGCGGTTTTGTGCTTGTATGGAAATATAAAGCTGATTAGCAGAATCACCAATAAGCTCAATAAAGTAGCTGGAAAAATAGAAGGCCATTCGGCTGCAGGCCATATATAATCGTAGGCAAGCCAAAGTGCAAATCCCGAAATCATGGATGCTAGCACTGCAATGCCTGAAGTTCTTTTCCAGTAAATCCCAAAGCTTAGAGGAACAAAAAGTGCCACCAATGTTAATGCTGAAGAATCGGCCGCCAGATTATAAATAGAATCGCCACCAAGTGCTTGCCAAAGTGCCAGTCCCGAAAAAAAGAGCACCGAAAAGCGAAGCATCAGCAGCAGTCTGCTGTCTTTTAATTTTGGGAAAAAAGGTTTGATCAGATTTTCCGTAAAAACAGAGGCTGGGGCCAGAATTGCCCCACTGGTAGTCGACATGATTGCAGAAATCAAGGCACCAAAGAAAAGAATTTGAAGCCAGACAGGACTTTTGGCCAGTACCAAGGAGGGTAGAAGCATCTGTTTTGTTTCGTCGCTGCCACTCAGTAGTTCGGGCAGCATTTCTTTACCAAAAAGTCCCAGTAAAAGCGGAAGCATTGCAACACTCAGGTATAGAAACGAAGATAGAAAAACAGCTCTGACCGCAGTTTTTTCATTTTTGGCAGACATTGTCCGCTGAAAAACATCCTGCGAGGCAATCGACCCAAGTCCCACCAATAGCCAGGCCTCACCATAAGCTGCAATAGAACTGCCTTTTTGGGGAAGCAGACTGAAGAAACCCTCAGGTTTGTCAGCTAAAACTTTGCCAAGACCGCCCATCTCTATGCCTAAAATAATTGTCAAAAGCAGCAGACCAACAATGATGACAATACTCTGCAGAAAATCGGTGAGCGAAACAGCCCACATGCCGCCAATTGCTGTATAGAAAGTAACTAACAAGGCGCCAGTAAGAATTCCTGCCGTTATTCCAATCTCCAGTCCTGCAGCAGCTGAAAGTACTGAAAGAATGGTGCCCAATGCAACCATCTGAGCGGCAATCCAGCTGATGTAAGAAAAAGACATCAGTGCTGCCGAGACTAATTCTGCCTGCCTGTTGAAGCGGATTCTGAAATAATCGGAAAGGGTGATAATTTTTAATCTGTAGAGCGGACCCGTAAAAAACAATCCGATGAGCAAGAGACAAAGTGAGGCACCGAAAGGATCTTTTATTACTGCAGATAAACCACCCTCCGCAAATTCGGCGGATGAACTCATGATAGTTTCAGAACCGAACCAGGTTGCAAAGATGGTAGTGCTTGCCATCGACAGATTCAGATTTCTTCCGGCCAGTACAAAATCTTCGGAATTGTGCACTTTTTTCGATGCCCAAAATCCGATAAATAAGTTTAGCAAAAGATAAGCCGCTGTTGCGATTAGTAAAACCATTGAATTTGCTGCTTTTTACTGACCTAGTTTAAATCATTTCTTTAGGTACAAAAATAAATTATATTTGTGCAATTGATAGTTTTGAGAAATGATAAATTAAAAAAGTATGTGGGAAAGTTTCGATCCGATTAAAATGTTGGGTGGTTTGGGTATGTTTCTTTTTGGGATTTATATCATGGAAGATGCGATGAGAAAATTGTCGGGCGGTTCTCTGAGAAAGTATATCAGAAAATATACCACAGGTACTTTCAGATCAATATTTGCAGGTTTTATTTCAACAGTTGCATTGCAAAGCAGTTCGGCACTTTCGCTTATTGTACTTGCTTTTACGGGTGCCGGAGTTATAAAAATGCAACAGGCTATAGGTTTAATTCTTGGCGCAAATATTGGTTCAACAACAACCGGATGGATCGTTGCAGGACTAGGTTTTAATTTTAATGTTGAAAATTTTGCATTGCCTCTAATTGGTATTGGAGGTTTATTTTCTGTGCTTTTTTCGGAAAAGGATCGATTGTCAAAATACTTCAATGTACTATGTGCGCTCGGTCTGCTATTTTTTGGATTGGGATTGATGAAATCGAGTGTAGCGGAATTTAGCAATAACATCAGTCTTGTCGATATGCCGAATTACGGTATTTTGTTTTATTTCGCTGTTGGTCTTTTAGCAACGGCGATAATGCAGGCAAGCTCAGCAACAGTAGCTTTAACTTTAACAGCTTTAAATGCAGGTTTATTAAGTTTTAACGATGCTGCAGCAATGGTTATTGGCGCAGATTTGGGTACAACTGTTACCATACTTATTGGTTCAATAGGCGGTGGTTTTCTCAAAAAAAGAGTTGCTTTGGCGCAGGTTGGTTTTAATATCATAACTGGTTTGGGCGCACTTGTTTTTATGCCTTTACTCATAAGTTTACTCGCATTGTTTATAAAGCCTGATCAACATCCTATCGTGGCATTAGTCATATTTCATAGTGTATTCAATGTCATTGGTGTATTGTTATTCATACCTTTCCTGGGTAATTTTACAAATTTTTTGGAATTTATGATAAAAGATAAAAAAAGTAATGCTGCAAAATTTATCAATGCCGATGCTGCTAAAATGATAGACTCAGCATTAATTGCCATGAAAAAAGAAATTGTACATCTTTATCGGCATGTTTTGCATCACAATTTAAGGGTAATGGAAATAGAACCAGCAAAGATTATTGAGAACAATGACTTTTCGAAATATGATAAAATTCAGAGCTTGACAAAAGATTATGAAAGTATCAAACTACTTCAGTCGGAGGTTTTAACCTTTGCTGCCGCAATTCTGATGAAAGAATTATCGAAAAATGAACTTTCGCAGCTCGATCGCCTACAACATGGACTAAGGCTGATGGTTCACTCTGCAAAGTCCATCAAAGATATCAGGCATAATCTGCTCGAATTTGAATCGGAAGATAATGTTTTTGTGAATGGACAATATCATCATTTTAAGGAGAGAATTTCCGAACTTTATTCCGTTCTTGCGATAATTTTAGCTAATGGTGAATACAAGAAGGGGGATTCAACTATAATTTTGCAACTTTTAGAAAAGGTAAAAAATGATGATAAATTATTTTTAGATCAGACTTTAGAGGCAATAAACAATAAGGAAATAAAAGATCTCGCTGTTTCGAATATCATTTTGGCTAACCGTGCCTTTGTTCAATCGAACCGTCAGCTAATTCTGGCCTTGAAAGAATTAGTCCTGAACCCTTTGGAATATGAAAAACTAAAGCTTGAAAAACAGGAATTTATAGAATTAGAAGACCGTTAGTTAATGTTAAAACCAGACAAACCAACCCTACTGCTCAATGTGGAGCAATGCCAAAAAAACATCCAAAAAATGGTTGAAAAGGCAAAAAAGCATCAGCTAAGTTTGAGGCCGCACTTGAAAACTGCCCAGTCTTTGGCTATTGCCGAATGGTTCAGGGCGGAAGGCGTTAATAAAATAACAGTTTCCTCCCTGCAGATGGCAGAATACTTTGCCGATGGCGGCTGGAAGGACATTACAGTGGCATTTCCGATCAATATTCATGAAATTGAGCGTATTAACAGGCTCATAAAAAAAACAGAACAGCTGCAATTGCTTGCCGACGAAGGGACAGCTATTGAAAAACTAAGCAGGGCATTGAATGGGTCAATAAATATTTATCTGAAAATCGATTGCGGAACTGCTCGCACTGGCTTCGATCCCGAAGACAAATCCGGAATTTCGGACATGCTCCACAAAGTTAAAAAAAGTTCAAACCTAAATCTTATGGGCTTTTTGACACATGCAGGACATAGCTATCGTTGCCGATCTGCAGCTGAGATCTTGGAAGTACATGCCGCGACCAAAAAACTCATGTTGGATTTGAAGGAGGATTTTGCATCGGACTTTCCTAATTTAAATATCTCGCTGGGAGATACCCCTACCTGTTCCCTGTCCGATGAATGGAGTGGTGTATATGAAATCAGACCGGGTAATTTTACTTTCTATGATCTAATGCAACACAATATTGGCTCCTGTACTTTGAACGAAATTGCAGTCACTATGCTTTGTCCAATTGTTTCGAAACATCAAAAAAGAAATGAATTGGTGATTTACGGTGCTGCGGTACATTTTTCAAAAGATTCAATTCAGTTGAACGGTGTTCAGAATTTTGGTTTAGTGAGAAAATATAAAGATAAAAATCTGCCGCAAAGTGCTAATTTTGTAAAAGCCCTCTCGCAGGAACATGGCATCATCAGTTGTAGCGATGCATTTTTCAAATCAGTTGAAGTAGGGGATTTTATAGAAGTTTTTCCAGTCCATTCTTGTCTGACTGCCAATGCAATGCGGGGATATTATGACAAGGAAGGAAAATTTTATGATCATTTTGGAAGTATGAATTTGCATTAAATAGGATATTTTTCTTATTTTTAATCTGAATATGGCACGATTTTATAAATCAGCTAATAAACCTTAAATCTTACTACTATGGCAAAATTATCGATTTGGTATTCAATACTCTGTATGTTGTTCTTGGCAATGAATGTATCAACACTTTATGCACAGGAAGACGAGGATGACGACGAGGATGAGGAAATTGAAGTAAAGGGAGAATTTGATCAAAAACAATTTGATATCATCAGAAAGGGTAAAAAAGCCTGGGAGATGTACCGCAAAGATTTTCCTGATGTTAAAATTAACCTGAGTGGTGCCGATTTATCCGACTTGATTCTTTCTGGTGCCGACCTCAGAGGAGCCGATTTATCGAACACAGACTTGCGTGGTACCGACTTAAGAAATGCTGTTTTGGAAGGGGCAGATTTAAGTAATGCAGATCTTGGAGAGCATGAAGGTAAAATTGCCAAGCTTTCAGGTGCAAATTTCAACAAGGCTAAATTAATAAAATGTGACATGACCAGTCTTTTTTCAGATATGACTACCTTTGTAGGTGCCGATCTGAGCGGTACAGATCTTTCTGGTTCTAACTTCAAAAAGGCCAATATGACCGATGCAATTCTCGACGGCTGCGATGTGGAAAGTTGCACCTTTGAACGAACCATTCTCATAGGGGCTAAATTGGATGATTTAAGTAACAAGCAAGCAGCAATCATGAAAGACTGTATTTACAAAAAAGAAGATATGTATTTATATACATCTCCCGAGACAGAGAAATCAGACAAGAAATAAATTTATTTTCCGATATATTTTTTAAAACGCTTTCCTTTAAGGTTAGCGTTTTTTTTCATACATTGCTT
>CAMDAB010000085.1 GCA_945888475.1 Saprospira grandis DSM 2844
CTAATAGAAACTGCCGATGGTTGCGTAACTGTAACCACTCTAATCGTTGGACAACCCTGCGCATCGAGCACCGTAACCGTATAGACACCGGCAGCCAGTCCACTGATATCCTGTGTTGTTGCCCCATTGCTCCACTGATAAGTGAGCACAGGTGGCGCAGTTGAATTACAGGCATTGGGTGTATTGGCAGGTGTTGAACTATAAGGACCGTTGCCATCTGGAATTCTGGAAATGGTATTACCTTCGGCTGGTTGTGTTGTGGTGGTAAATGAAGCAACAGGTGGAAGTGTTACAGAATTTACACAACCCACTAATCCTCTAGTTGTAATGACGGTGCCAGCAACAGGCGAATTAGCAGGACTTGGATTTCCATAAATCAAGCCATCCACAAAGGTACCTGCGCTATTGAAAATTGCCAGATATTCGCCACCATTTGTAAATATAAGTAATTGACAACTGTCAGTAAAACATTGACAACTATTGGCATTCAAATCGAAAACAGTACCATTGGTCTGATGTAGTGGTGTATTGTTATTACCGATCGTAAAGATTCCGTCTGCCGGAATGCTTGTACCCGGAGGAATGGTAATGGTCCAGTCGCCATCCGTCAATACAAAACAACCGATACTAGCACCCGGAGGGCCAATCAGCTCTATAAACTCGGCAGAGAGCGGGTTGGTAGCGTTACCACAGCCAGAACCATCGCCTACTGCAAGTCCGCCACTTACATCAGTCAAAATTTCATTGATTCTAATGACAGGCGAACTACATGGTACCGGTGCTGAGACCGCAGAAATATTTACAGCGCCGTTCGTACCGCCATTACAAGTTACATTGACAACCGAATCGATTGTAACAGTAGTTCCGGAATTTGAATTTACCACTATGCTGCTCTGCACCGAACAAGCAGCTGCATCGCGAACATTTACAGTATACGATCCAACTGCAAGCCCTGTCAGGTCTTCAGTAGTTAAGCCATTGCTCCAAGCAAAAGAATATGGCGATGCACCACCGCTGACCGTAAGATTTATTGAACCATTGCTACCAAAACAAGAGGCGTTGGTACTAACAGAAGTTACTGTTATCGCTGATGGCTGAGTAATGGTAACCGCAGATGTTGAAGTACATCCGTTTGCAGTTACCGTCACGCGATAAACACCAGCATTTAAAGCATTTATAGAGGCTGTTGATGCACCATTAGACCACAAGAAACTAATAGGATTAGAGCCACCCGTAACTGATACTGTTGCCGTTCCGTTCGATTGTCCGTTACAAGAAACATTGGAAGCAGAAACCGTTAATGATGGCGTACTTACATCGACATCAATGGTATCAGAAGCGCAGCAGGTATTCAGAAAATTAGAAACCGTAATTGGATTTGGAGCAGCCTGAGCAAAATCAACAACTCCATTCGTATAATTTCCATCGCCACTTCCGGCTGGAGTCATAAACTGATTGCTTAAAAAACCAGCATCGGAACTATACATGGCCATCATAGTAAATGAATTTCCTATCATGCCAAGTTCTGCCTTTGAGATACCCGATTCGAATCCTCTGGTCTGTGAACTGTTGAGTGGTGAGGCATGCAAACGATTACTGCTTAAATCTCCAAGGAAATTATTCGGACCGCCGCCAACGCCTGCTGTGCCGCTCAGTTCATACAAATCCCAGAAAAAGTTGGTCTGTGTAGCATCAGTGCCAATGACCATACAATAGTCTGGTAAAAATCCGGTATCGAAATTTGACCCCGAATTAAAATCATCAACACCCTGAGGTGCAGCATTCCGACCGAAATTGCCGTTGGAATAACCACCTGTTTTGCTGTCGATGAAAACTAAAATGCGATTACCACTCTGAACATTTCCGGCAACTGCAATGTAAACACTGTCAGAAGAAAGTCCGCCATAAATGGCATTGATTTCATGGCCTGCACCAAATCCGGGAGCAGGGCCGCCTGTAGAAGTCGCCAATGGACTACTCCAAACTGATTCATTGATAAAACCATCATAAAGTAACCCACGGCATACCTGAACCACCAAACGATCTCCATCGTTCAAAACAGTAGAGTTGTATGTATTATTGGTTGAACTATTCTGAACAACTGCCCCATTTAATGAGAAAGTATAAAAATCACCCCCCGATGCTGTGTAAGCGCCTGTACTTGGAGCACAGAATGCTGCAGGGCCGTTAAGCGAAGCAATAGGAGAAACATTGTTAAGTAAAACAGCATTGGACGTTACTGAGCAGCTATTATTGTCTGTAACAACAACAGTATAAGAACCTGAATTCGCAACTGAAATCTGATTATTGGAAGCTGTTAAAAACTGTGTGCCATTCAATGACCAGTTGTAAGAAGCCCCTGAAGGACCAGCTGTTAAGGCAGCTGAGTCTCCCTGACAAACAGCGTTTGTAGAAATTGCAAGGGTCGCATTTGGATTGGGGTTCACGATAAGTGTTACTACTGCCGAAGAACAACAGCCCGACACACAAAGCTCGTATTCCATGGTCGTTGTATCGGCAAAACCGGCAACTGGCGTAAAGGTTATGTTATTTCCACTAATCGTGGCTGTTCCTTCCGTAAAAGCTGGTGGGGTTAAAATTCTAAGGGTGCCTGGAGCGCCCGCATCGTTCAAAGTTGGATTGAAACTAACAGCCCTGCCTGCACAGGTGCGTACTGTGTCGTTCGAGATTTGAGGAAGTGTACCATTTGTAATCACTCTCAACGAAATGTCATCGATGGCAAGATCAAATCCAACAAAGCCTGTATTTTGGTTTAGAATACAAATATCTGTAGGGCCACCCAAACCTGAATTGAATTGTACTCCGTAAAAATGCCATCTTTCGTCTTCCTGAATAAAGGCGGTGGTATCGAATGAAATACCGTTGATGGTGTAGCGGAATTGTGGCAAACCCTGATTGGAACCAGCCGGAAGCAGATTGATAAACCATGCACCAAAACAATAATTGGTATTAGGAGCAAGATTTACATTTTGGCACCAAACTGGAATAGAACCCGTATTAGGAAAATCGACCAGCATCATATTGCCAGTACCAGTGGTATGGTCCCGAATATTTGAAGGCCAGGTTGGATTACAAGGCGTAGGGCTGTTTGAAATCGCAAAGCCACCCTGACAGAGGAAACTACCATTACAATTGGCTCCTGGCGTACAGGTTCCATTTATATTATTGGGCGTAAAGCCACTTGTGAAAAACTGGAAAGGATTGGCAGGATTGTAATTTTCGAAATCGCTGTTTGCTACCAAATTATTATTGAAACATCCGTTTGTAAAACTGCAACTGCTCACCGATGAGCTACAGGTACCACTTGCGGTCAATGAAACCTGACAGTTATTAGCGTCTGAAACGGTATATGATTGTGCGCCAGTCAATGCAATACTGGTAAAACGATTTCCGCTGAAAGAGCCGCTAATCCCAGTTACAGTATAGGCGCCCGTACCGCCGCTTACATCAAATTCCAACACATAGGTACCGTTGAGTGTGTTACATGTTTCCTGAATATTGGCGACATTGACTACAGATGGCTGTGTAACAGTAACTGTCTGCACTCCGCTACAAGCAGCACCTCCTGTACCTGGACTTGTAATGATGATATTATCTACAGCGATTGAAGGATCTGTGCCTGCATTGTCGTTATTATTGGTCCAGTTAAAACCGATTCTGACGTTTGGATTATTGTTGCAGGAAGGAGGCAGCGTTGCAGAAAATGCTGTCCACTGACCTTGTCCGCTACCGCAGACCGGAGACTTAATACTTGGATTGAGTACCTGCCAGCCGCTGCCATCATTATAAAGCACCGAGGCATTATCGAGCAGGCCATCCCCAAGAGAAATATAATTAAATCTGAGTGTTAAACTAGTGTAACCAACTGTGGTGAAGGCTGGCGATTCAGCCCTGCGATTGGTCTGCTGCGCAGCATTATAAACTGCTCCTGTGATGAAGGTACCGCAAAAAAGACTGGTACAGGTTATGTGCAGGGTATTGTTAGCATTATTGGCTACACCGCAACCAGGTGGCAAGACCCCACCCTCCTGAGCATTTACCGTCCAGGTTTGCGGAGTTGCAGAATTTGTACCAGAATTGACGTTTAAGGTCCAGAGATGTGTTCCGCTGAAATCCTGGCGATAAAGGGTATCTGTGGTAGAACCAGAAGAAGCACTGTTGACAGTTACCGTATAGTTTCCTGCAGCGAGTGCGCTGATAGCTGCCGTTGTGGCCCCATTCGACCAATTATAATTATAAGAGCCCGATCCACCACTGACATTTACCGCAGCAACTCCGTTGGAACCAGCAAAACAACTTACAGCAGTTGGATTTGGACTAATTGCTAGTCCGGGCACAGCAGTCACTGCTGCCGAAAATGTAGCCGTACAGCTGTTAGCATCGCTGACAGTAACACTATAGGTACCCGCAGGGAGCCCAGTAATATCCTGCGTAATTGCACCATTAGACCATGAATAAGTGTAGGGCGTTGCCCCTCCGCTTGGTGATATATCAACTGCTCCGTTATTTGTACTTCCGCAGCTTAGATTGCTAACATTGCCTGTCACCACAATAGTTGGACAAGTTGTAGCACAGACACCAGCCTCGACTGAAACATCATCGATAAAATAATAAGCATAAGGATGAATAGAACTGCATGCATTATCGTTGCGGGTTGTTGAAGCATCGTTCCTGAAATTACCAATAACAAAATGCGTCTCGCCGCCTGTAGCTGTGTAATTCCATTGTAGGCGCACCCAGGTAGTCGTATCCATAATAGCAGGACCAACATATTGCAACTGAGGTGTTACAGGCGCTGGCGATCCAGATGTACAAAAATTATGTTGATATAATCCATTTGAAAAGAAAACACCAATTGAGTTAACGCCCCATTTTGCCTGTCCAGCCAGATTTATGTAAAAACTTACACAATAGGTTTGTCCGGCAACTAAGGGAGAAGAAAGTTGCCCTTCAATGTACTCTCTGTAATTAGAACTTGTAATGGGTGTACATCCAAAAAGCGCCACACCTTCGTAAAGTATGATTCCTGCATGATTTGCACCTGTTCTCGAATTTTGCGAGCCGATGAGCATATTTGGAGAGTTTACGCCACCAAATTGAGGGGCGCAGCCGGCTATTAAATCGGGTGAAGAGCAGGAGTCGGCTCCCGAATTCACATCGTTCCAGTTATTTGCTCTTAAAAATTCACCAGGCCCGACAGGGCAACCTGAGATGGTTTCGAAACTGGGGTTAATTACCAGATTTTGAGCAGATAAATTGCCCCAAAACAAAGCGAAAACACTTGTAATAATTAGAATAAACCTATTGCTCATAATTTTTTTAATATTTTAGGATTTTCATTGTGGCAAAAAAAAATGCTTTTTGAAAATCTTATAAAGAGGCATAAATTTATTATTAATTTTCTTTTATCAACCTGTTTAATAATTTTTTATTTGAAAGTAGTTATGATTATTGGGTTTAAACCAACAAAATTTCATCAAACTGAAATATCCATGACATGGACAAAAAAAAACCGACCCCAATAATGAAGTCGGTTATTGTAAAAGACAAATATATTATTTTAGCAAGGTTACAGTGCCCCTTATTAAGGTTGGATTAGTATCGGATGGTAATTGCCAACTTATTACATACAAATAGGTATCCCTCACCTGCTCAGAACCATTGTATGTGCCATCCCAAGAACCCGTTAGATTATCATATACAAGCTGCCCCCAACGGTTATAAACCTTAAATTCTTTTATATAATCTGAATCTAAACCAACAACGCTGAAAAAGTCGTTTGTT
Source organism: Saprospira grandis DSM 2844 (assembly GCA_945888475.1). Lineage (GTDB taxonomy): Bacteria > Bacteroidota > Bacteroidia > Chitinophagales > Saprospiraceae > Saprospira > Saprospira grandis_C. The sequence goes on from CAMDAB010000085.1 coordinate 5,806, forward strand.
CCATCATTGTTTGGAGAAAATGCATTTGGAATTTTAGGGTCTGATTCCGGATTTACTGATAAGCGAATAGTATCAGTTGCAATACAACCTTCGCTTGATGTAGCAGTAAGAATAATATTGTATAAGCCTATATCAACTGCACTAAGAATCGCAACAGAAGAATCAGCATTGTCAAAAATCAAATTTGAAGGAAATGAAGCCCATGAGTAAGAAACACCTTGGCCCGATTGATCGAAACCAGCATTCACTTCAATCCCTTGGTTTTGCGTGATGCTGCTGTCACTTACACCTGGCAACCCTATATATGCAGAAATCTGAGGTAATAAGGGAGCTGTGAGTGTGATACTTAGGGTTGTATTACATGCATTTGCATCGCTAACAGTCAAATCATAATTTCCAGCGCCCAAAGCTGTTAAATCTTGAGCAGTCGCTCCATTTTGCCAATTAAAATTATAAGGAGCAACACCACCACTAGCAGAGATATCTATTGCCCCCAAGCTATTACAACCAAGATCTGTTATGTTAGCATTAGTTTGTAGTGCAGCTGGTTCAAAAATCTCAATGGTATCGGTTCCAATACATTCAACACTGCCATTATCGGTAACAGTTACAAAATAAATACCGGGCGCTAAACCACAAATCGAGTCTACTGCTGCTCCATTCGACCAAAGATAATCGTATGGTGCTGTTCCTCCATTCACTGATATCTGTCCGCAGCCATCATTTGCTGCATTGCAACTAACATTTGAAGCAACTGAATTCAGCTGTAACCCTGTGGTAGCATTAACGACGACAGAGACTGAGGACTGGCAATTGTTTGCATCGCTTATTGTTACTGAATATTGTCCAGAAGCAAGGCCCGATATATCCTGTGTGCTTGCGCCGTTCGACCATTGAAATAGGTAAGGTACTGTACCACCACTCGACATTAAATCAATAGCTCCTACATTGGATGTTGTACAAACAATATCAGTTATATTGGTACTCAAGGATATTGCTGAAGGTTGTGAAATAAGGACCGATTGAGTAATGGTACATGCATTAGCATCAGAAACTGTCAATACATAAGTACCTGCAATTAAAGCAGATAAATTATTGGTTGTTGCACCATTTGACCATGAGAAATTGTATGCAGGACTTCCTCCTGAAACATTAACATTTACTGTAGCATCAGCAAATCCAAAACAAGTTGAAGCGGTGGGAGTTGCTGCTACAATTAAAGCTGAAGGCTCAGTAATTGTAGCCGTTTGAGAACTCGAACAGCCCTGAGCATCAAGGACAGTAACCGTGTATACACCAGCAGCTAGCCCACTAATATTCTGCGTTGTTGCACCATTACTCCATTGAAAGGTCAGAGCCGGTGGAGCGTTGAAATTGCAGGCATTTGGCGTATTGGCGGGGGTTGCCGTAAAGGTTCCATTGCCATCAGGAATTCTAGAAATTGTATTACCTTCAGCTGGTTGTGTTACAGTAGCAAAGGAGCCAACTGGGGGAAGCGTAACGGCATTTACACAGCCTGCCAATCCTCTTGTAGGAATTATAGTCCCTGCTACAGGTGTATTAGCAACACTGGGATTTCCATAAATCAATCCGTCTACAAAGGTTCCTGCACTGTTGAAAATTGCCAGATATTCGCCACCATTCGTAAAAATTAGCAATTGGCAGCTGTCGGTAAAGCATTGACAGCTGTTTGCATTCAAATCGAATACAGTGCCATTGCCTTGATGTAGTGGAGTATTGTTATTTCCAATAGTAAAAATTCCATCGGCAGGGATCGTAGTGCCCGCAGGGATAGTAATTGTCCAATCTCCATCGGTCAAAACAAAACAACCAATATTAGTACCCGGAGGGCCTATCAACTCTATAAACTCAGCTGATAAAGGATTGGAAGCATTACCGCAACCAGACCCATCACCAGAGACAAGACCACCACTGACATCTGTCAAAATTTCATTAATTCTGACAACTGGTGAACTACAGGGCACAGGAGCTGTGCTGGCAATTATGGTAACGGCTCCATTGTTTATTCCATTGCAAATAACATTATTGACAGCTGATACACTCACAGTTGGCGACGGAGGAGCATTTAATACACTAAATGTAGCACTTTGCCCTGATACACAAAATCCATCAGATGCTGTAACCGTGTAGCTTGTACCTGCAGTCATGTTCAATATCTCGCCAGCACTTCCAACTGTAGGACCTGAAGGAGTAAAAGTATATGTAAAAGCAGCATTAAAGTTTGATATTGTACTTAACCCCGGAGCAGAACAACTTGGTTGCACTACATTAATTGTAGGAATTGAAGGCAAAGGATTGCTTGTATTGAAAATAATCAAGATACCACCAGCAGCTCCAGCACCACCCTGACTATCTCCTCCACCTGCACCAGCACCACCAAAATTTAAACCGGGAGCATTACTACTTGCGCCACCTGCTCCACCAAATGGTCCAGCTGCCGCTCCACCGACGCCTCCATTTCCTCCACTTCCATTTAAGCCTGAACCGCCATTAGTGTTGGTAGAACCGCCCGAAGCAGTACCACCTAAACCACCATTACCTGTACTGCCATTTGTACCAGATCCTCCTGTTCCTCTCTGACCACCATTTGCTAAAAGATTTACCGGAATTCCACCTTGAGCTGTCCCAGTGAAAAAGCTATTTCCTCCATTAGTTCCGTTGCCACCACTTACAGCATCCGACCCATTAGACCCGCCACAACCACCTGCACCAATGCTGTAGTTAAAAACTGAGCCTGGAATTACGTTTATCGTTATACTTGAATAAGCACCAGCCCCAGCGCCACCGCCGCCTCGAGTGTTAAACAAACCACCATTGCTACCTCCGCCACCGCCGCCACCGCCGGCTCCAGCACCATAAACATGAATCGTCATAGAAGTGACATTGCAAGGCACTGTAAATGAACCACTAGTAGATGAAGCATTACATGCCAGCGGTCCAGTCAAAGTAACATCTTGTGCTTTTGCAGTAAGACAAAATATCAAAAATAATACATTAAACAAAACATGAATTTTCATGATTCAAGTATTTTTGATTCTGAAATATGGTTTAATTCACTGCAAATATATTGTCTTAGAACTAATTATTTTTAGCCACAGGCTTACACATGCAAGATTTAACAGAATGCTAATTTTGTCATGGCAAAGTTTCGTTTTTATTAAGAAGATGTATTATACTTTCTAGAATCAGCTCAGTTTTGGTTGGCATGTCAATCCAAATAATGTCCTTTTCTTTTTTCAACCAGGTGACCTGTCTTTTGGCGTAATTTCGGCTATGTTGTTTTATTTTTTCAATAGCTTCTGCCTTTCTCATTTTTCCATCAAAAAAATCGAAAAATTCCTGATATCCTACTGTTTGCAATGCGTTCAAATGTTTTTTCGGATAAAGTTCCAAGGCCTCGGCTTCGAGACCTTCTGCTAACATTTTATCCACTCTTCGGTTAATTCTATCGTATAAAATTTCACGGTTCCAGTCCAATGCAAATTTAAGCACCTGAAATGGACGTTCCTCTCGTTCCTTACCCTGAAAGGATGAAAAGGGTAAACTACTTGTCCTGCAGACTTCCAAGGCCCTGATGATACGATGCGGGTTATTTAAATCGACCTTTGCATAATAAATTGGATCAGATTTTAGTAGCTCTTCCTGTAAGGGTACTATACCTTCTTTCTCAAATTGTGCTTTCAATTCCAATCTGATATTTTCAGGAATTTCGGGGTAGCTGTCAACGCCCTCGCAGATGACGCGCATAAAAAGCCCTGACCCTCCTACCATTACAGCTATTTTTCTTTCTTTGAAATAATTATCGAGAAAAGCGAGGACATCTTTTTCATAATCGCCCGCACTGTAATTATCTTCGACAGAATGCGTATCGATAAAGTGATGCTTTGCTGCAGCCAATTCTTCTGTGCTCGGTTTTGCTGTACCAATGCTCATTTCACGATAAAATTGCCTGGCATCGCAGGAAATAATTTCAGCCTCAAAATGTTTGGCAACTTCGATTGATAAAGCTGTTTTTCCACTGGCTGTGGGCCCGGCGATTACAATAAGCAAAGGTTTAGATAAGGATTTCATTGAGATGGGCATCGAATATTTTCTTCAGCATTGTATTTAAAAAAGTTGCATAATTTGCCGGACTTGTTTCTTTCTTACTAAAATCAAAATCCGAGTCTGATACTGTTCTCAGACCATATTTTCTTCTGGGCTTTTTAGCGATCAGATCGAAATTGAGTTTATGTATATCTACTTTTGTTTTTTCATCTTTCTGATAAGTTTTCAGGTAAAAGCTGTCATACTTATTCGCCTCATATTCGAAACTGTGAATTTCCTGTTCCTGTGCAAAAAACAGATAGACGGCAGGTCCATTTATTTCAAATTCAAAACCCACAAGCTGTTCATTTCCAATAGCGATAAGGGATAAAACATGATTATATCGGTCGTAATCTTTTTTGTGATATTGTTTTTGCTTCCTTATAACTTGATATAATTTTGCACCGTTTTCTTGAATAATCACTTTGGCATTTTTCAAATCATCAGCTTCCTCTAGTTCAAATTCCTGCAAAAGTAGTTCTCTTTCACTGTTATAAATTTCAGCACTATACCAGACAGATTTAATTGAAAATTCAAATGCATTTGCTTCCAGTATATCGATATAAAGCTGGATAGGTTTTATCAGGTTGCCATTTCTTTTGGGATTGAGATAGATCCCAAGCATTATATAATCGGCATCTTCATCCAAAAGACGGTACAAATCCTTTTTCAATCCCTTGAAATCCTGGTCTAGTTTGTTAATTACTTCGATGCTTGCATCACTTATAATTTCTGACTTTAAAAAAAGCAGGCCCGACTCTATCTCTATTTTTTCGATGGTCTCTTGAAGCGTTTCGGTTTCCCTGATAAACAATTCATAAGTTTCGAGTTGATTTACATGTTGCTTGTTCGACCAAAATTTTTTATTTTCTGATTTTAATTTCAATAATTTCTCCAATCTATTTTTTAGTTGCGTATAAAAATGTCCCTCTTTCAATTTATAAATCTGCCTGCCTAAATCTGCCATTAAATCAAGGTATTCATTTTGCCTCAGCCGCTTTAAAACTGTGTGAAAAGGCAGTTCTTCATTATTGACATCAAATTGAATTTCACCATCACAAACATCAACATCGATTATAATTTGATCATCTGATCCATAATGATTCAGCAGGCGGGATAATGGAATGACAAGCTTTTCTCGCAGATAACGCTGAAGGGCTCTTGCTCCATATTTGGCATCGAAACCATTCTTGGCAAGTAAATCAATCAAATCATCACTAAAATTTAGCGCTACGTTACGATTTGCAATTCCGTTTCTTTGTTTCAAAAGATTCAACTCTTTTTCAACTATGGAATGCATCGTCTTGGAATTAAGATTTTCGAAAGGAACAATCCTATCGATCCTATTATAAATCTCTGGTTTTAGATATTTTCTGATTTCATTATCATAATGACTTTGAATATCAACACTGCTGTTTTTATTCCAACCGATACCGGGATTTGAAACAGTTTCGGCACCAATATTAGAAGTCATTATTATAATTGAACTACAAAAGCTCACATTTCGGCCTTTTGGGGTACTCATCCTGCCTTCGCCAAGGATTTGCAGCAAGAGGTCATTAAACAATGGGTTGGCTTTTTCTATTTCATCGAAAAGCAAAACTGAAAATGGTTGACGCATCATCGCAGATGACAAGCGTCCATTACTGTCAACATCACCTTTAAGTCTAATAATCGACTCATAACTCGTGTATTCAGACATATCGAAACGCAAGATCCTGTCTGAATTTCCAAACATAATCTCAGTAAGTTTTTTTGCCAGCGCAGTTTTACCAACACCCGTGGGGCCAACGAATAATAAGGACGCAATCGGTTTTGATGGCCTTAGCAAAGAGGATTTTATAGCGGAGATAATATCGCAAAGTCCGTCTATTGCTTTATCCTGACCAAATAATGCAGCTTCGAATCGCTTGCGCAGAACAGCTTTATCGAATGGCATGGAAGCGTTAATAAGAAACTCAGGCAAGGCAGTTTCTTCACAATAAACTTTTAAAACCTCATCTGTCCCAAGTACTGCAGCGGTAGGCAGCACAGTAATTAAATTTTCAAGGATTTTGAGTGGCTTTGCAGGAAAGCCTGAGTATGGACTAAAGCGTTTGCAAAGTCCTATGATTTCATTTACAGCAGCTGCATTGACTTTAATGGATTTTTTTGCCGCCTGAAATTCTGTCTTTCTCAACACTATTTCAAAAAGTTCTTTTTCAGTAGGTTCCTGCAATATAATTTTAGTGAATTTTGAACCGAGGCCATGGTAGATCGTTTCAAGATATCCCAGTTCTTCAACCGAACATTCCGAAACAAAGCTAATGAGACCTCTAGATATGAAATCGAGCAGATACTCACCAACACTGGTATTGTTAGCTTCGTGCTGGCCCATCTCGAAAAGTTCGGAAAAATTATCTATGTACAGTACTGCATTTGAATCTGATAATTCCTGGCAAAACTTTGATAAATTTTCCTGCCATCCTCCTTCGCTTATCTCTACAAAAAAAGCGGCTGCTGAAAATTCTATAAAAATACGACCATTATTAAAGTTCTGGATATGATTTCTTATCAGACTTGTTTTACCAACTCCTGATTTTCCGACAACAAGTACCGTATTTGAATATCCCCTGTAAAAAGTAGCTTTCAATTCTTCCTGTGCACTTTGCAGACCGTAATGCTGTTCTGTGCTTTTTGTTTTTATTGTAGTAGTAATTTTTGAAATAATCGAATTTTCTGCGCTACTGATATTTTTTTTATGAATGCCTATTTTTGCTTTTCTTTGGATAAGCTTCAAATTATTGAACCAGAAAAAAGGAAGAACAGCCTGTACGTACCTAACCCTGTCAAATTGTAAAAAACTGCTTATAAAAGCTTCTTTAACTAGTTTTTCAATGCTGCTTTCATCTGAACTAAATAGCTCTTTTCCTAGAATTGGAATCAATAACCAAAAACCTCTTTCATTTTTTTGTTTAAGAAATTGCAGTTCAACAGAAAAAGGCTGAAATTCAGTTTTGTCTTTAAAGAAATCAGCTCCTATGTAGACAGAAATCTGTTCTATTTCAAAATCTGACTTTAGATCATATTGCCCAATTGACAGAAAATCATACTTTTCGCTGAGCTGTTCTGACAATGCTATCGAATAATTTTCTGCTATTGATTTATCTTCCTTTCCGATAAAGACAGTTTTCAAATCCTGCAAGGGAAACAAAATTTGTTCAGAACCATCGAAAAAGCTATAAGCCGCAATGGGAAAATTCAGGTAAAGTTTTATCATTCAGATTCAGAGTTAAAATCTTTAAGCAAAAAAACTTAATTTTGAAGCTCTAATGCTTAATTTTATGGCATAAAACTACAAAAATTCAACAAAATTACCAATCGGAGGTTTTTAATTAGAGGAAAGACTTTTAGTCCCGATAGCTATCGGGATGAAGAGGAAAGATATTAGTAAAACAGTGCGGAGTAAACAGTGAATTAGTGCGGAGTGGCTAGGTACTAGGGGCTAGCACTTTTAAAGTAAAGCGTACGAAGTAACTCATACATTATTCCTGATTAAATTTTCAATGGTATTTGTTTTGTAAATTATTTTTCTAATTTCTGATTTCTGGATTTAAATTTCTACCTTCTGACTTCTGACTTCTAATTTCTGACTTCTAACTTCTGACTTCTGACTTCTTACTTAAAAAAAATGGAAATAGATAAACAAAAAATAGTTGCTGCGCTACAAAACATTCTCGACCCACAAACCGGGCAAGATATTGTAAGCCTGCGCATGATTGAAAATCTGCAAAACGAAGGGAAGAATATTAGTTTTACCTTAATTTTACCCTCATTGAATGCACCACAGAAAAATGAATTGAATTTTGCCTGTATCAATGCCATCAATGAAATTTATCCGGATGCAGAGGTACATATTCATGTAAAAGCCAGAACAGAAAATGGACAGGGCAACAATAGCATTGTACCGCATATCAAAAATATTATTGCTGTGGCATCCGGTAAGGGAGGTGTTGGCAAAAGCACGGTTGCAGTGAACCTGGCATTGGGATTAAAGGCACTGGGCGCTAAAGTAGGGCTTATGGATGCCGATGTTTACGGTCCATCGTTACCAACAATGTTTGGTTTGAAGGGTCAGCGTCCAAAAATACAGGATGTGCATGGGCAACCCAAAATTGTTCCAGTAGAAAAGTTCGGCATTCCAACTATCTCTATTGGATATATTATCGAAGCCGAGCAGGCTGTTGTTTTGCGGGGACCAAGACTTGCCGGAATTATTAAACAGTTTTTCCAGGATTGCCTTTGGCCTGAGCTAGACTTTTTGGTTATTGATCTACCGCCCGGCACTGGTGATGTTCAATTAACATTGGTTCAAACAGTACCTGTCACTGGAGTTGTGATGGTAACTACTCCGCAGGATGTAGCCCTGGCAGATGCCATCAAAGGTATGAATATGTTTCGTCTGCCCAATGTGAATGTACCGATTCTTGGTATTGTCGAAAACATGTCCTGGTTTACACCCAAAGAGCTGCCCGACAATAAATATTTTATTTTTGGAGAAGGTGGTGGAAAAATTTTGGCAAAGGAATCGAATTCTGTACTTTTGGGTCAGGTTCCACTGGTACAGGGGATTCGTGAAGGTGGCGACAGTGGGTTACCGGCAATTTTGGGAGATGACCTGCAAACTAAGGAAGCCTTTATGAAAATTGCTGAAAATAC
>CAMDAB010000086.1 GCA_945888475.1 Saprospira grandis DSM 2844
AATTCCAGTTGAAAACTTAAAAATGTAAAACTATTTTAGGATTAAATTTAAAATGTAAATTTGTATCAGGACTATCAATAAATTTTAGTTAAATCTGTAAACTTTTTTTAGGACGAGACAGATTTTACCAATGCAATTTTTTTCAGCTCCAGCGGAGCGACCTATTCTTAGATTAAAGATTAACGATTAAATCAAAGCCCCAGCGGGGTGACCTATTTTGCTATCAAAACAAAAAATATTGTGCATTTTGATGATTTTTGTCATTTTTACAATAACTGATTAAAAAGATACTTAACAGTCTAAGTAATCAAATGTTTAGATCGATCACAGAGCGCATAAATCCCGATTGCAATTGATTTAATATGTGTATTTCTACTACATTTTGATGTGAATTAACTATAATTTTCTTAAATATAATTTTGTCAAATGAAGTTAAGTGCTAAATTTGTTAAAGTTATATAAAACATAGTGTTTATCGCATTTTTAAATTAAAACACCAAATGTTAAAATTTTAATATTTTTTTTAAAAAAAACTTAAAAAAATTTTTGGAACTGATTTATATCACTAATTTTGATTGTCGGAATAAAACAAAAGCAAGAAATAGAAAATTAAAAGTATATTTCAAAATCATATACTAGTTTAATTTTTTATTTCGGAAACACGTCTTATGCCTTTATTTTATTCTGCTAAAATTGCATTATTATTTGAATTTAAAGACAATATTCTACCCAAACAATTTTATTTTTAGTTACGCTGAATTACCCAAACCAAATTATTAACACATTGACATTTAGTATGCCAAAGCAAAGAAGCCTATTATCTTTATATCTGCCTTCATCTGCGTTTTTTGTTTTCTTTTTACTCTTTACTACAATTAGTTTAGAGGCTGCACCAAAGTATAAAACAACCAAATCAGGACTCAAATACCTTATTACTTCAAAAGTAAAAAAAGGTATTGCTGTTCAACCCTTGCATACTGTACAAATACTATTTACACAAACGCTTGAAGATGGTACGCCTATCGCATCATCTGTTGATCCAAAAAATCCGCTGGAGTTCATTTATGGCAACGGAGAAGTATTAAAAGGTTGGGAAGAAGCAGTTTCGTTGATGAAAATTGGAGAAAAAGGGAGCTTTATTATTCCGCCTTCACTTGCCTATGGAGAAAAGAAAGCTGGTAAAATTCCTGCAAATTCAACCATTAAAATAGAAATTGAGCTAATTGGTGCATATCAAACCTTCTACAATCCTAATAGAACCGATTACATCAGCACAGCTTCTGGTTTGAAATACCTGATCCACAACAAAAAAAGAACTAATGAAGCTGTAAAAGCCGGCAACTATGTGGTACTACACTATACAGGTTATGTTATTGGTGCAGATGGGAAGAAAAAGGTCTTTGATGCTTCCAGAAAAAATAGTGGCCCAAGTATTATTCAATGTGGTGTAAAGAAATTCATCAATGGATTGGACGAGGGTATTATGCTGGGAAATATTGGTGACAGTATTACCATAGTTATTCCGCCTGCATTAGGTTATGGTGCAAAAGCAAACCAGCTTGTTCCTGCAAATTCAACCCTGGGCTTTGATATTTACATTGAAAAACAAATCAATCCCTTTGCAGAAGAACCAAAGGAAATGATACGCAAGAATGGTTTCACTTATGGTTTTATTGAAAAAAAATCAGAAACCAATGCCAAATTAAATGATATAGTCAAAGTAAACTTGGTAGGCTATTACAAACTGTCAGATGGCACTCCATATATCTTTGAATCTTCTCACGAGAAACAGCAGACACAAGAATTTCGCTTAGGTAACTCTATAGAAAATCCTGCTTGGTTATATGTTTTGCAGCAGTGCGGCAAAGGTGATAAGGTTAAATTTATGATGGATCCTGAAATTGCACGTTCTGAATTGAAAAAACTTATCCCCGAAGATGTATCTGTATTCTTCGAGTTTGAAATCATGGACATACAAGCTCCTTCTTTCCTACCTGTAGAGTTTGTAACACCTATTAAATTTGATAATGGCATCAAAATAAGCTTGGTAGTTGAAGGAAAAGGCGAAGCTCTGGATTCTGCTGATGTTGCCTTTGTACACTACACTGGATTTACCATCGATTCATTGGGCAATAAAAAGGTTTTTGATAGTTCTTTTGATCGTGGACGGGCCTTTAAACTTACTGTTGGTGCTGGTGAGGTTATCAAAGGATGGGACAAAGGATTGATTGGCAGAAAAGAGGAAGATCAATTTAGGATTGAAATACCATCTGAATTGGGTTATGGAAAAGAAGGTGTACCACCTTTAATTTTTCAAAATGAAACACTGTACTTTGATATGTATATTGTGAAAATTTTTAAATCGGAAGTGAGCACACAAAATAAAGGTTAAAATGAAAATAAGAAATAAAATTAAACATATAATTGTTTTAATCTCTAGTTTATTCATACTCTGTGAGAATGGTATTATCGCACAGAATATTGATTCAAATTTGGTAAAAATCTTGAAGGATACTATACCTAAGGGTGTATCTGTTTCTCCTTCATCTATGCGTTTTGCCATAAAACCGGGTTCCTCACAGTCTAAAAAAATAACCGTTATTAATGATACCGAGGTAGAACGTACATTTGAGGTAAAATCCCAAAACTATGGCGCAGAAGATATTAACAGAGCAGCTGCAGATTCTAAAACAGCTGAGGATTTTAAATTTGGATTGACTAAATGGACCTACATCACACCTGCTGTTTTTACGCTCAAACCCAAAGAAAAAATGTCTATCAATGTATTGATAGATATCCCAATGGGATCTGAAAACTTACATGCAGCATGGAGTATCATTGTAGTGGAAGAAGTTAAACAAAGGCAACAACTAGATATAAATCCAACTGGTGCAAATGTAGGTATGGGTGTTGTACCAACAATGGGCTTTGGTATATTTGTGTATCAAAATCCACCAGGTTTACCTCCAACAGAAGTAGCCCTAACAGCTTATAAAATGTCTGAAGATAAAAGCAGTTTTATTATTAATGCTAAAAATATTGGCGAGGGCATAGGCTTTTGTACTTACTATTTTGAACTGATGAACATGGCAACAGGAAAGATAGAAAAAATTTCTCCTGCACAAGCTACTATTTTACCAGGTGCATCAAGGGAGTTTAAAGTTGTTATTCCACCATTACCATCAGGCAGTTACAATGCGATGGTAGTACTGGATTATGGTTCCAAAGAAATGGTAGAAACTGCTGAACTTGATTTTGCAATACCTTAATATTTAAAACTAAGAAATAGATGGCACGCCATCCGCGATAAATACAGCGCGAGACTGTATCTTTTTAATTATTTTATTCACTTTTTTAATCACTAGTCTGATGAAAAACTTCATTAAAGGCTCAATGGTAGCCGCTGCAATGTTGATGGGAGCATCTTCATTTGCACAAATCGCTGACGAGAACAACGTTACAGTTACTATGGAACTTGTACCTGTTCTTCAATTGAACATGAATACAACTGACCAAATCAGCTTCGTTTTTGACGAAATCCCTGAGTACATCGGTGGTATTACTAAGTATGGTGCAACCATCCTTACTGTTTCTTCTACTGTAAACTGGGACTTGTTTGCTTCAGGTACTTCTGGTGTACACAATGCCAACCCATTAAACAGACAGTGGGACTTCGTAGTAGGATATGGTCCTTCTACTGCTGTAACTACTGGTGTAGGTTCACGTGAAGTACTTCCTTTAACTGCTCTTGAGCTTCGTCAGTTCCCTTCTACTACCGTTAACAACGGTGCAACTCCAACACAGGCTGCTTACTACAACACAGCTTTCTCTGCTGCTTTGGGTACAGCTGGTACATGGCCTAACAACATCTATGTAACTTCAGGTGTTTCTCCTTACACTCCATCTACTGATGTAAATGATCCTTACATTGCTGGTGGTGCTGGTTTGGTTAACTATGTTGATGGTGGTACATACCTTACTCAGACAGGTTCTGTAGGTAACACTAACTACTACTTCGTAATCGACTACCGTATTGTACCAGGTCTTCCAGCTATCTTCCCTAAAGCAGGTACAACTGTTGGTACAGATGCATCTCACACTTTGGGTGCAACTGGTGCTGCATTCTCAACTAACGCTGCAGTTGGTATCGCTGGTGCTTATGCAAGACCAGGTGTTTACACTATGAACGTGAAGTACTTATTGATTGAAAATCAATAGTCAAAAACTATTTTTGAGGTGGAGGGCTTTATGCCCTCCCCTTTTTTATAATGTAATAACATTTAAATTCAAAATGTACTCAAGCAAGATCTCGATTTGTTTTATTATCTCAATGATGCTGCTGAATGTTTTTTACATTCAGGGACAAGCTAAATGTGATGATCTTACGAGAAGCAATTGCGATGCATTTCCCTTATCTAGACTACTTTTACCTAATCAACAAAACGCTCAACTTATTGAATTTGAATTCGACAATATTTCTGAATATCAGGCTGGTAAAACTTATTATGGTTCCACCTTGCTTAGACTAATTGTTTCTGATACTGCCAACAACGACTGTATTTGGAAATTGAAAATGCATATCACTAATGGAGGTGCTCCACTTCCCACGCAAGAATGGGAAACTATTGCTACCTATGGCAGTAGCGGAGCAAAACCACAATTAGACCTCATACAGGTAAGGGTAACAAATTCCTGTCAATCCTCTCCTTTAAATGGATCTTGGCAAACATTTGCAGCGGTAGATAATGCTGATATAACCATAATTGACAATGCTTTTCCTACACCTGCCGGCACCTTGTATGGATGCTCCGGAGGAGAAACTAATGGAGAAGGTTCTTATTTGACAAATCCAGGGGAGTTTAGTTTTAGTATTGATTACAGAATCATTCCAGGCTTAACAAAAACACCCGGTAAATATGAAATGGCCATTAAATTTTGTATAACAGAATAGTTTATGTTTAAAATTCCAGTCATCTTATCTATGTTAATAATCCTGCTGATGAATATCAGTGGGACTTATGCGCAGATAAAAGGACAGGAATATCGGCCTCTTACATGTGGGTTTTCTAAAACTGAAGAAATTGTTGGAGATGGAGGTACCATTTCCAATGTATTGTTTGTAAAAAACATCAATGGTATTACTAGGGAGTTTTACCTTGAAATAACATTACCGACTGGTTGGAAAACACTTAACTCCTCCAATAAAGTTTACAAACTAGACCCTAATGATTCTATGTACATCCCTGTACGTATTATTCCCAATAAAAAACTAATGAAGGGCTCGACCCGATATAATATCAATGTACTCGTTGTCGGTACGGATGGCAGAGCGCATGCTATTTGTTCATTTTTTGCCGGAAAACCTAAAAGAACAGAATGGGAAATGTCCATCTTACCCCGTTCTAGAATTTATTTCTTAAATGGTCAATCAAAGGTTCCGCTAAGTCTCTATGTCGCCAACAAAGGAGAAGAAGAACAGCAACTAAATATTTCCTGGTCTTATTTAGGTAGAGGTATCAGTTTATCACCCGATTCTTTTACAAATAAAAGCTTTTTGGATTTAAAACTAAAAGAAGATACCGATACAATTATAGATTTTACTGCAGATATAGCTCGCCCTGACTATAATTATTCCAAAGTTGATTTAGAAACATATAATCCTTTTTCCGATTTAGAAGCTAGAAGATATAGATTATATGTGAAAGCAGTGGAACCATTTTATAGGCCTGGAAAAGGAGTACCTGACTTGACTCCATTTGGTTTTCAGGAAGGTAAAGAAAATGTCTACCGTCCGCCCAGTGGTGGTGGATCAAAGACTGCAAATGCTGATTTGATAAAATTAAATTCTGCTGTTGACTTTGTAAAATTATCTCCTACCGCGTCTATAAACAATTATGGATCAGGAGTAATACCCGTAATATGGTATAGTAATTTATTTAATATACTCGGAATGCAGCCTATGTGGGGTAATAACTTCATATCCCGATTTTCACCACGCAAAAATTCTATGTTGTATAGTAATCTTCAACATTTCTTTACTTATTATTCTCCAACCAAAGCGACCTATCAAAACTTGGTTGGTAATGTTTTTTATGCAAGTCCTAAATTAGATTTTTATGTAGGCCAAGGGCCAGGATTTCTAGGTACTGGAGCAATTGGGGGTATGGGAACCGGCGGTGGGGTTGGAAGTGGAATTAGTGTAGGATACAGACCGACTAGTAAACTTAATTTAAGTACCTTTTTCAGCCAGGGACCAAGATTTTTTAATATAAACCCAAACAGCAGAGCTGTTGGTGTTGCAGCAGGATATAATTTCTCTAACAACTTTCAAACCTCCCTTGCCTATACATTCAGCAATAATAGACAAAACATCTCTGATAATCAGGCACTCTCGGGTGGATTTAGATTAAAATTCAGTAAGAATCATAATGTGATGGCTGGTGGTGGTCTTCTTTTCTTGAGGGACTCGATAGGAACAACGTCTCAATTGAACAGAACAGCATACAATGCCATGTTAAATTATGGGGGAACTTTCTTCAAAGGAAGATTAACTCAAAATATTATGGGTAGTACTATGATAAATCCAACATTCCCCAATCAGTTTTCACAATTTTATTCCATAGGGGGCACTAGTTCAATCAATGGCAATGGATGGGGCCTAAACCTTTCAAGTGCTTTTAATAGAAGTATAAACAGATTCAACAATATTAACCAGATTATCACTCAGATTCCTTCAACAGTATCATTTTGGGTGAAAAATAAATTAAACTTCAATACTTTTCCTGTTCTATTTCACAATTACATCACTGATAACTTTTTTAGGTACCATAGTGCAGGTTTTGCTGTGAGCGGTAGCCATTATAATTATGCTAAAAACTTTAGAATTTCCGCGAATTTAAGGGGGGCTTACAATTTTTATTCAGATACAATAAGTTATGCTCCAATTTTTAACGCGAACTTCTTTACTACAATGGCTTATAGAAGTATTAGTGCAAATATTGGTTATAATTATGGTCCTATGGATGTACTTGGAGTGAGTCAATTTCATAAAAACCCAACAATATACCCACAGTTTGTATTTCTGTCCATTAATAAACAACATGTATTTCGAAAAATCAGACAATTCGTATTTGATTTTTCATTAAATTACTCTTGGAATAATATTACATATGCACACAATTTTGCCTTAGCACCTGTAGTTTATTTCTTTACCAAAAAAGGTTGGCGTTTTAATGCGTCGGTATTTTACAATTTAAATGCCAGAGATCCTGAACAATCAAGGCAATTCTATAGCTATCAGGGAACAGGAATACCCCTACCTGAGGTAGAACCAGGCATTCAATTTTCCAATAATTTTAATTTACAATTTGGTATCCGAAAAGAATTCGGAATTTTATTGCCCAAAAAATGGCGTAAAAATTTCTATAGCAATCCAACCTTTATTGCCTTTTTAGATTTTAATGGCAATAAGATTAAGGATAAGGATGAGGTAGCCTTAGAAAATATGGTAGTGCAGTTAAATGGACATGAAGCGATTACTGATAAGGAAGGTAAGTGCCAGTTCCTGAATGTAGAACAAAAACGTTATTTCTTCAATGTAATACCTTTAGTTGATATAAACGGCTGGTTCAGCCTTAGAAAGGATTCAGTTGATATTACGCCTAGTGGAGTTTATTATGTGCCATTCAGTAAGGGAGTTAAGATTGAGGGTACTGTTTTAATGGACAGAGAGAAATTTACAGAAGATATTTTAGGTGATTTGGATTTATCAAAGATCAGAATTTTTACAACTGATACCAGTGGTAATACCTTCTCTACCTTAACCGACAGACAAGGCAATTTCTCTTTCTACATACCATTTGGTTTCTATGCACTATCTATGGATGAATCGGTGGTGAGTGATCGTTTTATCATAGCTCAGAATAACATACCATTGGAATTGGAAGAAGGTATAGAAAGCTATTATCAAGCCTTCTTTATCATCGAAAAACGCCGCAGGGTAAAGAAGAAAAAATTCAATGAAAAAGGAGAGTTAATTTATGTGGAAGAGGTAGAGAATAATGAAGGAAGACCAAACAAGAACAAAAAAGCCAAGGATGCCAATGAGGAACTTGGCATATTTAATGAAACCAGAAGAAATGGTAGTGTGAAGAAAGATAGTACTGAATTATGGCGCATGAATTATGAGGAATTGGATAAGCGCATACAGCGATTGGATTCAATCATCAATGAGTTGAAAGATAAATCGGTGCAGGGAAATGGCAATGCTAACAACAACAACAGTCAGGGTTTCAACCAGATTGTGCTCATGGATGCTTTGAAAAAACTCAAGGAAGAAGAAGAGCGCAATACACCATACTTTATCGTTCAGGTTATTGAATTGCCCAAAGGACAAACTGTACCAGCTGATATATTGGAAAAATACAACAGCGGAACACTTAGAACCTTGGATGATGGAAATAATACCATTTACTATTTTGGTTCAAAATTCACAGATGTGAATAAGGCTGTAGATGCAGTAGGCGTAGCTACCAAAAACAAAATAGGTAAGCCAGAATTGAAAGTTCAATTTAAAGGACGTTTGATGACCTTAAATGAGTATAAAAATGAAAGCAAGTAATATAATATTTTTATTTACTTCATTTTTACTATTGTTGTTTATCAGCTGCAAACCTACAAATTTTGATGGCTGTCCGGATGTGCCCAGCTTTAATGGGCAGGTACAACCGATAATTATCAACAATTGCGCTACGGCTACTTGCCATGGTTATGGTGGTTTTGCTCCCTTTCCATTAATTACTTATGAGCAGATCGACTCTGTTGCAATTTTTGGTACGCTCCTACTCGCAATTAAGCATCAGACGCCCAAGCCAATGCCACGTACCAATCCTTTCCTGCCAGATGCTACGCGTTTGCCGGATTCTTTGATACAGATTATAGAGTGCTGGGTGAATCAGGGAAGGCCTAATAATTAACATAAGTACGAAGTACTTTGTTAATTTGAAGTCAGAAATTAGAAATTTTTCTATCAGTTTGTTATTATATTTTTTCAAAACTACTGGAGCAGGTGGTTCATAATCCCGTAGGGATTACATGCATTGACGAACCTGGCTATTTCACCACAGATTACGCAGATTTACACAGATTTATCTATGTCACCCCATAGGGGTTGTATTACTTCTTTTACATAAGGTTATAATCCTTACATCCCTTCGGGATTGAAAAAATATCTATTAACCCGGTAGAAAACTTAACCAGCTTCGGAGAAGCGAAACAAGCTTGCAGAATATTTTACCACAAAGTTCACAAAGACATACACAGAGTTCCACAAAGTTTCTTCAGCAAAAAAATTAGGATGGCCCTCGAATACCCCTCCCGAAAGCTTTCGAGGAAGCTATCGGGGGGGCCTCCGATTTTTCAATAGCAACGGAGCAAGCTGTTCATAATCCCGAAGGGATGACATGATTATAAATGGAAGAAATAGACAAAGTTTAATCCCGAAGGGATGGCATGATTACAAAAGATATGTTTATTAAAAATAAAAAAAGCACTGGTAGATAGATTAGTTATGTCACCCCATTGGGGTTTTAACCCTTGTTTTATATTGAGTTATAATCCTTGCATCCCTTCGGGATTGAAAAAATATCTATTAACCCGGGAGATAACTTCTCCAGCTTCGGAGAAGCGCAACAAGCTTGCAGAATATTTTACCACAAAGTGCACAAAGACTTACACGGAGAACCACAAAGTTACAAAAGACAAAAAAAATCAGGATGGCTTTAGCCTCCGATTTTTCAATAGCAAAGGAGCAGGTGGTTTTAACCCCTGTATTGAAACCAATTTTTCAACAGCAAAGTAGCAGGTGGTTTTTACCCCTGAAATGACGGACATGGCTATTTCACCCAAAGACAGCAAAGATACACGTTAGCTAAAATAATCAGGGATAATCTGATAAAAAGTCTTGCTACTTGCTACTTGATCCCGATAGCTATCGGGATTATACTTGCTACCTCATACAATTATAAAATTTACTTTATTCCCTTCAACTTCTGCGACAGCTCTTCCGCCCTACTCAAATAAATCTTTTCATGATCATTGTCCTCTTTTGCCATTTCTCGGTTTGCTTTTTCGAGATTTGCAATGGTACTCATAATATGTACGGGCATTACAGCTGCGGCTCTTGATATAGCTAAAACACAATTTTTGTGAAATTGCTCCGATTCCTCTACTTTTGATTCTTTTAAACTATTTACTGCAGCTAAACCATAAGCAGCTGTAAGCAGTCGATTTACCTCTACATCTTTTCCGTAGGTAAATTTATTTGCTAACTCAAAATCTGCAATAGCATCACTATTCCTTTGCAAATCTGCAAACATATTCCCTCTCGTTCTATAAATTATCGCTAGGTTACCATAAATTGTTGTACTATCTGGACTATACTTTTGTGCATTCTTATAAATTTGCAATGCATGATTGTACAATTTTATAGTTTCATTATAATAAGTTTTAGCATTTGGACTTGAAGTTTTTCTCAGGCTATCGGCTTCAATTTGCATAAAATTACCCATTGTGACATAAGCATTTCCATGATGTACCCAAGCATTACTGAATAAGGGATAGATATTTATTGCATTGGCAGAAAAATAAATTGCCTTTTTTGCGAGATCTTTTTTCTTTTCGAGAGACAGATCTGATTTTTGGGCTATTCCGAGTAAAGCATTAGCATAGTCATTATTCATTTTGGCACTATTAACTGATACTTTAATATCTTTAATAAATAGACTTGCATTATCATACCAATCAAAATTTCTGCTAAAGGTGATGTAAGAGTAAACTAACAATGTTAGAGACAATAATGTAATAGAAATATTTAGACTATATTTTTTTAATGAATCAGATTTATCAAAAGATATATTAGATAAAGCTAAAGCGCAGCACATACTAAAGGCGATAGAAGGCATAAAAAGGAAGCGCTCTGCCATGAGGGTACCAATTGGAAAAAACAGATTTGAAACTACAGAGAAGGTTGCTGCATAGAAAATTAAAGCAAATGCAAAAGCATTTCTTTTTCTCAATCCCCAGAAAGCTAAGATGGCCATAGCCAAGTGTATAAGAATTGATAAAATGACAATAGGAGAACTAAATGTAGGCAGATTATCACGAATATACCTAACCTTACCATTTTCATCTCTTAATTCAGTAATATTTACTCCAGAGCTTGGCTTAGTACCAGACTCAGATACGCCTATATGCTTGGGATAATAATCACTAGTCAAAGGATATGGTATGAGCATTATTTTAAGATAATCGAACCAGGTGTGCATAATCATTGCGTATCGCTCATTGTTATTGAATTTTACACAGACAGGATTTTGACTGCTATTATCAACTTTCAGGTATGGATTATTAATCAAATCCATAGGCTCGTCTGCTATTTCGGGCATATCCAAAATTGGATTTCTGACACCAAACCAAAATACAGTTACAGCTATAAAAAATGGGACTGTTTTAATGGCAATAGTACTTAATTTAACCTCTTTCATAAAGAAATAAATAGCTGCAGGAATTACAACCAAAAAAGGTATAGCACTTTCTTTTGAAAAAAGAGCGAGAAGAAATGCAAATACAGCTAAAGACATATACATTAATCCACGCTTTGAATTAATTGATAACATAGTCCAATAGCATGCCAATAGAGAAAATAAGGTTACTGCTATTTCATCACGACCCTTGATGTTAGCTACTGCTTCAGTATGAAGAGGATGAGCTGCGAACAATAACGCAGCAACAAAAGCAATAAAGAAAGCTTTTTGACTTCCGCTACTATTCGGATCAAACATTTTATAAATCCATAAATATAAAATCAAGCATAAAAGCGCAAATAGTATGGCATTAATGGCATGACTGACATGAGCATTACCCTCGTACATTACATCGCCGTCCTGATCAGGAATAAAAGCACCTGGAGCTATTTCAATGCCCAAAGTTAGCATCTCTACTTCTTTTTCATTGACAATTGTTTTATTAGATTTTAGTACACTATGCTTAGGGCTATTTAATTTTTTTATGAGGGCATCTTTTTTTGACGCTTCAACTTGAACATAATTTATTAAAATAGAAACATCTTTTTTATTCTTGATGACTTTACCAAAAAATTGATTTTCGAGTGCAAAGCTTGCAACTGTTAGCGGGCGGTAGCGACCACCACTCACAATACTTTTCTGTGTACCAAAAAAACCATTGAATGTATCATAAAACCAAATACCATACATTCCGCTAATACCCTTGCGTGTAAACTTATTATCTTGAATAACCATCAAATCATCAATCGCATACTTATTCCCTATAGTATTGCTATACAACAGAAATGCGAAAAGGAAAATAATCCATTGATGTGCGGTTTTATTTCTCCAAAAAATGGCAAAAAAATCGGAGATGCTGGGCAATTGACTGTTTGACTGTTCATTTTGAACAGTTGTTTCATTTTCGATATTTTGATTATCTGTATTTTCCATTTTATGCGCTTTTGTATATGTACTTTTTATTTTTTCAGTATGCAATATTATAATTATTCTTTGATAAAATACTGACTTAGGTAGTATTTTTTGCTTTGAAGGTGAAAGGATGAAAATCTAAAAAGTGTGTATTGTTACACAGACAAATCCATAGGATTTTGTATGCATTCAAATGGGCTCACTTAGGTTTGAAAAAGTGGCACTCAGCCTACCCTCTCTTCAGGGCTTCGGCTTTTAAGTAAGAAATTATAAGGTAGAAATTCGAATTTAAAATTCTTACTTCTAAATTCACAAATATAACTTCAAGAACAGTCTTGCGACTCCCGTCTCCCAGTCTAGTGTCTAATAAAAAAAAGTCTTGCTACTTGCTCCCCCCGATAGCTATCGGGGCTATCGGGATGCTACTTGATACAAATCTTGTCTAGCATCTCCTGTCTCCAAGTCTAGCTTCTAAGAAAAAGCTGAAAATCCGACATCTGACAATCTGAACCGAAATCCGCTTGCGGATGAGCTCCGCGAAGCGACAATCTGTTAAGAAAAAGCTGACATCTGATAATCTGACCTCTGACAATCTGTCAAATAACCTCCTCCCAATACACCTTATCCTTCACCACCACAACAGCAACAGCCTTCAGCCTTTGCAGCGACTGCAGGATTGCATCTTTTTCGAGATAAGATTTTAATTGTGACTTAGCAGCCAACATGGTAGATTGCAGTTGATTTTCATCCGACTGTTTCAGGTATTTTATTTCCATGGCATATTGCATAGGATTGGAATGTTTATCCGGATGACGCAGCACTTCCAAGTCCAGATACCCATCATTTTTTATTTCCCTTTCGGATCTGATGTAATAAAAAGGCGCATGAAAAAGATAGGCCATGATCATAACTTTGATATACTTTTCTTCGAAACGCTGGAAATCCCTGTTTGAAAGCCCCTGCAGAACCTGCTCAATCAATTCAAAAAATTGACTTATATCACCATTGGCTGCAGGAATGAGTGCATCTTTAATTTGGTCAGTACTGTATTCAAGATTGGCCTGCTCCTGAAGAATGAGGGCATAGTTTTGCCAGAAAAGCTGCCCGATTACATAATTTGGAATAACAAATTTTGGAAAACCTGTATTTTGATCTTGACCGCCAAGCGTAAGATTGCCCAAATAATACAACAAATTTATAAAAGCAGTTCTGTCGAAAGGTTTTTCAAAATTAAACTGATAAATAAGTTCGGAAGACACATAACCATTTTCCAAAACCCCTTTTAATACAGAAATATTTTTTTTGTAGTCGGCAACGCCAAGCAGTTTACTCAACTTACCATAATCGGGCATGATGTTGGGGTCGAGCATTTTGGGGGGATAAGATTGCGTTTTTTTGAAATGATCCAAAAAATAAAGCAGCATATCTGAATTATAAACAGTATGGGTCGCATCTATATTAAACTTGTAACCATTGTACCAATTTCTGAGGTCATTCATTATTCCCGCTGCCAAAGTTTTATCTGCTAAGACAAGATCTAAAAGAGATGTCACCTCTTTTTCACTAAAACCCATTAAATCGTGAAATTCTATTTGGCCAGTCAGATGTTTTCCAATATTAAAACCACTGGTCAGTCCATCCAAAGTAATCGGTGAAACACCGGTAATAAAAAATCGGTCAACAAAACCCTGCTGTGTGGCTATTTTGATAGCCTCGTAAAATTTACGTATGTAGCCATCCTGTGTTACCGAGCGTTTAAATTCGCTGAGATCGCGAATTAAAATTTCATTGGTAAAATGATCGTACTCGTCAATTAAAATGAATATTTTTAGCTCATCACCTGTTTGTGTTTTCCAGAGATTGAGGGTTTCGAAAAATCTTCTGAGTACATTTCCGGGCGAGTCACCATCTATTATATGATCTTGCTGTTTTTCACTAAAAAGCTCATATCGCCCCATAAAGGTTGACATTGCCTCTCTGATAACATCCAGAAAAAATTTAAATGTATTATCGTCATTTTGTGTATCAATCCCACTAAAATCGAATTTTAAAACGCGGTAGCTACTGGCCATTGGCGTCGGGTTTTTGCCAATGTAGAGTTTGGAAAA
>CAMDAB010000087.1 GCA_945888475.1 Saprospira grandis DSM 2844
TGACCAGGGCTGAGATACAGTTTTCGGGAATACCGCAAAGGCCAAAACCGCCAAGCATGAGTACGGCATTGTCTTCGATATCAAATATCGCCTCTTCGGCATTGTTCACTACTTTGTTCATAGGAGTTCACTGTTGAGATTTGTAAAACTAAAACTTGTGCGAAGATATATTTTTAAACAAAAATTGCACTAAAAAAGTTAGGAAAAAAATTGTTCGATCAGTCTCTGTCCAACTCATACAAACGATATCTTTCAATGACTATAATAATTTTTTTTGCATAATTCGGATCAGTTGCATAGCCCAGTTTTTGTAAACCTAATGCCCAGTTCTTGTAATCTCTGTGGTCGAGCTCGAATAATTTTTTGTATCGTTTATTTTTCAAAAGCTGACTATGTGCATTGTAACATTCATCAGCTGTAGTATATGCTCTAAAGCAGCCCTTTCGTGCTATCATTCGGCCTTTTTTGCGATCCCACTCGTCAGATAAGATTGTATAGCTGCTACCTTTCCAATTTTTTCCACATTTTATGCCGAAATGATTATTGGCTTTGCGCGCAAGTTCACTGCTGCCGCTTTTCGATTCCAGGATACCCTGCGCCAGTTTTATACTAATCGGAATGCCGCTTTTGGTCAGCTCTGCTTTGGCGGCAAAGCGGTATCTTTGTATATATTCATAAACCTGTTGGTCCTTCAAAGATTGTACTTCGACCTTTTCATTTTTACAGCCGTAAAAACAAAAGAGCAACAGAAGGAGCATTGATTTTGGCATATTTATTTGGGGGCATTCAATAAAAAAACCGGATATTTATCTTCACGACAAATATCCGGAAATTCATTGCAGTTCAACTATTTATTTATCGAAAACATAGCTGTAATCGCCGCTGTAACTTTCATAAAATCCGTCCAAAACAACCTCGCCTGATGCATCCATCACTATATCAATAAATTCTTCAACAGACAGAATATCTTTTTTATTTACGGATGTAATGACGAAGCCTTTTTCCATATTGGTTTTGGAAATTACGCTGCCAGGTCTGATGGATGTAACAATTATTCCCCTTTTGGTTTTAAGTTTACGTTTTTCAGCATCCGTCAATTGTCGAATTTCGATACCCATTTCGCTAAGCAAGGTTTCTTTTTTGGTAAATCTCGATTTGATAGGCTGTGCATCCAAATCGGTACCATTGCTGGCATTTTTTAATTTTATTTCGATTTCAAACTCTTTTCCGCTTCTCATGTATATGACCTTAACTTTTTGACCAGGTCTGAATAGAGCAACCTGTTCCTGTAGTTCAGGGGATGATTTTACCCTCACTTCATTTACGTAAGTAATAATGTCTCCTTTTTTCAATCCGCTTTCTTCTGCAGCACCACCACTGTTAACCTTGTCGAGGTATACACCGTCCATAGAACTGAGGTTGTAATCTTCAAACATCTGATTGGTAATATCTTTGATTGTAACACCCATAAAACCACGCTGTACAGTACCGAACTCAATCAGGTCTTTGGCAACTTTTCTGGCAAGATTAACCGGCACTGCAAAGGAATAGCCTTCGTAACGACCGGAGCGGGTGATGATGGCAGTATTGATACCGATAAGATTACCCTCGGTGTCGATCAATGCGCCTCCACTGTTACCCGGATTTACAACGGCATCGGTTTGTATAAAAGATTCTACAGAATAAGTGCCTTCCAGTATGTCAATATTGCGGCCCTTGGCACTTACAATGCCTGCAGTTACTGTAGAAGTTAGATTAAATGGATTACCAACTGCCAGTACCCACTGGCCAACTTCCACAACATCAGAGTTGCCATATTCGAGTGCCTGTAATTTTCGGCTTCCTAGTTCCTTTTCCTTGATTTTGACTACTGCGAGGTCAGTTGTAGGGTCGGTACCAATTACTTTAGCATTGTAGGTTCTTTTGTCATGTAGGGTTACTTTTACTTCTTTTGCTCCATCAATCACATGATTATTTGTAATGATATAACCATCAGCTGAAACAATTACACCCGAGCCAGATGACATAGACCCCAAATCGAATATTTCGGTATTATTATCTTTACCCGGACTTTTGATATGAACAACAGCAGGTGTAGATTTTAATGCAGCATCAGTAAACTCATTTACATTGCTAATGTTTGGATAATTTTTAGGACTCTCATTGATATTGGAGGCAAATTTTGCCGGTAACCTATCGCGATACCTGACTTCAGCATGGTTATTTTGGCTTCCCCATATAAACTGATAGATGCTTACGGTGAGTAAAGAGCTTATTATCGAAACAATAATTGGAATTGCGATATTTTTCATTGTAGGTACAGAATGTAATATTAAAAGTACTAATTTTGCAATTAAAGCAACCAATGGCTAAATCCAGATTGCTATTTCAGAATTAAACCAATAAAGATAATGCTTAGTTCAGTATAATGTTATCAAAAATCGTAACAAAATATCTGAATTTAAAATTTTATAGACAAAGTGCATGGAAGAGGAACCTAAAAACATCGACTCCAAGGAGTTGGCCAGGCAAAAACGAAAGGAAAATCAGGAAAAGGCCATGGATATGATGTTCGGTAAAAACAGACATATTTATGCAGGCAATATATGGGGTTGGAGATTTTCAATCATTTCTCTGATAGGGATACTACTTGTTGTCATTTTTATGATAATCGGCATTATGAGCGGAAATATTAATCTGAACGATCAGGTTCAACAGGCCAAAGAAGCTCAGGAAGCCAAAGAATCGAAACTGAAAGCTGACAGCATACCCGACTCACAATAAAGAAGCACAGTTAACCTGAGGCAACTGTGCTTTGTAAAATATGTATTTAATATTAATTTCCTTCGGGTTTGCTCAACTGATTATTGAGACGCTCCTGATCAATTACGCGCTGACGCAAAATTCCGTTGTAGGTCAATGCTCTTCTCAAGCCTGCTTTGTAGGCTTTTTCTGTCCACATCACGGCATTGTTCAAATCGCCCAGTACTTCCGATGCAACGGCCATATTGTACATTGCCTTTGAAGCGGTTTTGGGATTAGGATTTTCGGTAACAATTGACCAGATTTTGGCAGCTCCAGTCCAATCACTGATTCTTGCACTATTTTTGGCATCTTTCATTTCGGGTGCTCCTTTGGCTTTGCCAAAATAATCGCGGGTTACCCAGAAAATTGCAGGAGAAATACGGGTGGCATATTTATCACCAACAATGCGACCAATATCGCGGGTCATTGCATCGCGGTTGGGCAATCTCGACTCAGCTTCCTGACGGGTTCTTCCTTCCTGATTAAAGTTGATGGTTTCGACCATTCTGAACTGATCTACGATGGCACCGTCTTTGGCACGGTACATTCTCCAACCAACAGTTACTCTGATGCCAGCATTAACGGTCTGATAAGTAACATCGGACATTACATTGTTTACTTTTTCTTTTTTAATCCTGCTACCATAATCGAGTTTAGAGTCAGAGTCAAAGGCCTCAATTGTAACCAAAGCATCAGATTTAGCCAGTTCGCAAAGTCTTTTTACTTCATCGGCAGGAAGCGGATCGGGGAAATTCTGCGTACCAGTACCCTTTAAATCAATTGCCAATTGTGCAAATTTAAAACGTGGCGAGACCATTAACACGTTTGATAAACCTTCGAGACAAGCCTCGGCACCTCTTCTATCCTGCCCTATTCCCTCGCCTGATACCAATCCTTCGAGCACATTCCATACTCTGTTTGGTTTGTCGGGTTTATAACGATTTGCAGTAGCAATTGCCTGAATGTCCTTGGGCACATCAATATCGGCAGGACGCATAACCTGAAGACGCACCGTACGACTACAACTGCCCAATCCCAATACAAAGGGTAAGGCTATAAGTAAAAGAAGTTTTTTCATGGTTTTAGTTGTTTTTAATGGTTGAGATTGAATCGGATTGATTTGTATTATTTTTAATTTGAGAACTATCCGTTTTCAGCGAAGCACTGTCAATAACTGGATTTTCCTCTTTTTTGGCAGGCAATGGATTGGATTGTTTTTTCCTCGGTTTACTATTGCTGATTCGTTCCTTTTGAAGATCATTGATATGTACCCAGCCAACAACGCCTCTTTTTGCAGTAACTTTTACATTAAAATCGCTGCTGTCCTTTTTTGTACTGTCTATTTGTGTATGATAAACCGTATCTCCAAGAAGTTTTACTTCATCGCCACGGTACATTACAATTTTAGCAGATTCCTTGTCGAAGGGATTTTCCAAAACCAATACTTCCAATGATTTACAGAACATAACATCCTTCGGCACGGGTCTTTCACAAGCAATATGAAGCAAGCAAACTGAAAAAGTCAAAATTGGAAATAGGGTCGCCAAAAATTTCATACAAAATCAGATTGCTAGATAAAATAAAATATTATTTTGAAATTATTGGTTTTAATCGCATATAACCGTTTCAAAAATGATGCTTCAAGACAAGCACACTAAGCAAGCCTTGTACCAAAATTGTATTTTTGCAAAATAAAATTCAAAATTAAACCAAAAAGAGAATTTTCAAAGTCAAAAATATATCATTCCTCGTATCGGTCAAATCCAAGATAGTTTCTTCTCACGGAGTAAACACCAGTTGTTTTCTTTGTTTTTTTAGTTGCTAACTCAATTTCCGTATAAATAAAAGCATATTCATTAGCTCTTACCTCTATTTCCGCTTCATTTCTGACTGAAAAATCAGTATTACTCGATGTAAGAAAAGATCTAAGGGATGCATCGACTACTTGACCATTTTTCTTAAAAAAAGCGATAGAATTGATGGAAATTAATGCCGATGTTAAATCAACTTCATCTTTACTAATAGCGCCATAAACCAAGATATAAGCTTTTGGAGTTTCGAGTTTTCCAATAGGAATTATGTTATCATTATAATCATATGTCCTGTAAATTATAGGTCTTTCAGCATCGGTTAAATAAATTTGTCCTTTGCCATTTTCCTGATATCCTTATCTTTATAACTTTTGTTTAAGGTTGGAAATTTATCAAAAAAACTTTGATCAATTTTTTGAGCAATTGAAATAGATGCAACACAAAACGTTAATAAAATTGTCATTAAGTACTTTTTCATGGTTCTGATCTTTTAAAATGTTATTTGTCAATAGTTTATTTAAAATATATTTAAACATCGACTTTAGAATTAGCAATATTAAAACAATTCAAGGAAAATTCTAGTCAACTTTCCTGATTGCCCAAATAAAAATATCAGTTTTTTAGACCTATCTCATTTTGATGACTTCAGTCATTGAATTGAAAATTTATTAGTACCAATTTTGTTCTACTCAATTTTGAAACTGATGATATTGATCTTAATTATTTTATTGCTTAATGCAGCAATGCTTATTGCGCAGGACGCAAAAGAAATCATTCGAAAAGCGGATGAAAAAATGCATGGCGAATCGAGCTTTGCTGAAATGAAAATGACTGTTATCCGTCCAAGCTGGAAACGGGAGATGACCATGAAGGTTTGGTCAAGAGGTGAGGATTTTAGCCTCATTCTGGTAACAGGTCCCAGTCGCGATAAGGGTATCAGTTTCCTGAAAAGAAAACGGGAAATGTGGAACTGGCAACCAAATATTGAAAGGGTCGTTAAAATGCCGCCCTCAATGATGTCGCAATCCTGGATGGGATCCGATTTTACGAATGACGACCTCATCAGACAGTCCTCAATTGTAAGCGATTATGAACACAAACTGCTTGGCGAAGAAGTTTTGGAAGGCAGATCCTGTTATAAAATAGAATTAATACCGAAAGAAAATAGTGATGCTGTTTGGGGCAAAGTGATTGTCTGGATTGACAAAATTGATTTCCTTGAACTAAAACTGGAGTTCTACGATGAAGATCAAGAACTCATTAACACCATCTTCTGCAAAAACATCAAAACCCTTGGCAACAGAACCATTCCCTCGGTGATGGAAATGGTTCCGGCCGACGGCAGCGGCAATAGAACAATTGTTGAATACCTGGCCGCCGAATTTAACCAGGTACTGCCCGATGATGTATTTTCAGTTCAGCATATGAAAAAAGTTAAATAATTGATTTTCATATCTAAACAGTTTTCATTCCCCCTACCCCAAATTCCTTTCCTCAATGATTTTCAAATTAGCATTCCGCAATATCAGCAGAAATCCAAGAAGAACCGGAATCACTGTTAGCGCTATCTTATTCGCTGTAATGAGTGCTGTGTTTATGAACTCGATGGAAAGGGGAACCTGGGACCGCCTTATTGACAACATTGTCTCCTTTCATAGCGGACACATACAGATTCACGCCAAAAAATACTGGGAAGAACAGTCTTTGGATTATTCATTCGAATGGACCGAAGCGCTTAATAAAAGTATTTCCAATATAAACAAAATAAAAGCAATTGCACCCAGAATAGAAGGTTTTGCGCTGGCTTACAATTATTCAGATACTTCCTCAAAAGGTGTTCTGTTGGTTGGCACAGACCCTGAAAAAGAAAATAATATGTCGGGGCTTGAAAACAGGGTCTGCAAAGGAGCATATTTCAACAAGGAAGACAAAGCAGTACTAATGGCCGAGGGTTTAGCCAAACAGTTGAAAATTTTACCAGGTGATACTTTAACCCTTATCAGTCAGGGTTATCATGGCGCGAACGCAGCAGGTCGCTATCCGGTTAAAGGTATCGTCAGCTTTGGCAGCCCTGAACTGAATAAACAACTGGTATATCTGCCCTTAAAAGAAGCACAGTATTTTTTCGATGCCGAGGGGCTCATAAGCAGTGCCGTTGTTAGCATCGAAAACAGATTGTTCCTTAAACCTGTCTTAAAAAATATTAAGGCAGAACTTGACAGTTCCAAATTCGAAGTGATGGGATGGGATGAAATCATGCCGGAATTGGTACAGGCCAAAGAAATGGACGAGTTGGGTAATTATCTACCATTGGGGATACTCTATGTAGTTATTTCATTTGGAATTTTCGGCACCATCATTATGATGACCAAAGAAAGACAGTATGAGTTTGCTGTGTTGACAGCTATCGGAATGAGCAGATTTCGTCTGGCCATGACAGTCTGGCTCGAAACAGTTTTTCTGGGGATGATAGGCGTAAGTGGCGGCATCCTTATTTCATTGGTACCTGTGGGTTATTTTCATTTCAATCCAATCAACATGGGAGAACAATACTCGGAAACCTTTGAAAAATTTGGCATGGACCCCCTGATGCCCACCTCTTTGGCTCCTGATCTATTTTATGTTCAGGCAATTATTGTATTTATCATAACCTCCGTACTAGCACTCTATCCTATTGTTAACATCTTAAGATTAAAGCCTGTTGAGGCCATGAAAAGCTGATAAATTATGTCAATCATTCTAAAAATGGCCTGGAGAAATATTTGGCGCAACAGGCTGCGCAGTTCTGTTGTAATCGGTTCTGTTGTGGTCGGAATCTGGGCATTGGTTTTTCTGAACGCCTGGATGCGGGGAATGATTAACGGATATGTTCAGAATGCCATTAAAAATGAGGTTTCTCATATTCAGATTCATCATTCCGCTTTCATGGAGGATAAAGAAGCAAAATATTTTATCGAAAACACAGACAGCCTATTAAACAAACTCAAAAAACTGCCTGGTATTGAAGCGATGAGCTCCAGAACTATCCTGAACGGCATGTTGGCTGCTGCAAGAGGCAATATTGGCGTAAGAATCATTGGGATTGAACCACAATCGGAGGCTAAAATAACAGGATTGGATAAAAAAATTCAGCAGGGCAGTTATTTCGAAAATATTCAAAGCAAAAAGGTGCCGATTCTGGTCAGTGAAAAAACCGCTGAAAGACTTAAATTAACACTAAAATCAAATGTATCCTTGCAATTTCAAACCCTTGATGGCGACAGTAGAATTGGCTGTAAAGTTATTGGCATTTACAGGGGTATTAACAATCGTACCGATCTAATTACTGTTTTTTTACCACAACATCAATTGAATAAAACTTTTACAGGAAGCTCAGACAGTAGTATTTCTGCATTGTCAGATATCTCACATGAAATTGCCATCATGCTTGAATCGACAAAACTTTTGGATGAAACAAAAATAAAGATAAAAGCGCTGGCAATGCCTTACAAAACCGAAGATTATAAGGAAATTGCTCCCGATACAGCCCTGATGGAATCCTTCATTGAAATGGGGCTTTGGGTGATCATCTGGATTGTAATGTTTGCTTTGGTTTTTGGTATTATCAATACGATGCTGATGGCAGTTTTGGAACGTTATCGCGAATTGGGAATGCTCATGTCGATAGGAATGGGTAGGGCTTCAGTTTTCATGATGATTGTTACTGAAACCATTGTGCTCTCAGTCATTGGAGCTCCATTGGGTATGCTTTTGGGCAGGATTACGGTTTTTATTACGCACAAACAGGGAATCAGTTTGTCGACCTACTCCGAAGCAATGCGGCAGTACGGTCTCAGCGAACTCATCAGACCCGAAACAGACACAGCTATTTATTGGAAAGTAAGCATTGCAATTGTGCTTACAGCAATTATAGGAGCAATTTATCCTGCATACAGAGCCCTGTCATTAAGGCCCGCAGATGCAATCAGAAAAATTTAAGCTATGAAAAAAGTCATTATTACAGAGGACATTTTAAAAGTGTACAATCCCAAAACAATCCCGGTGTATGCACTCAGGCATGTTGATCTGGAGATTGAATCGGGAGAATTTACCGCCATAGTAGGTCCATCGGGATCGGGCAAAACCACCCTGCTCAATATCATTGGAGGGCTCGACAGTCCAAGTGGAGGAAAAGTCTGGGTCAATGGCCAGGAGATTACAGCTATGACCGATTCGGAACTGATAAATTTCAGAAAAGACAATATCGGTTTTGTTTTTCAGGCTTATAACCTCATTCCGGTACTCACTGCAAAGGAAAACATTGAGTTTGTAATGTTGCTGCAGCACAGATCAAAAGCTGAAAGAGCGCAAAGAGTAAAAGAACTGCTCATAGCGGTAGGATTGGAAGACAAGCAAAATTCAAGGCCGGCTCAGCTTTCGGGCGGACAACAACAGCGGGTAGCAGTTGCAAGGGCATTGGCAGCATCTCCCGCCTTTATTCTTGCAGATGAACCCACTGCAAATCTCGATTCAAAATCTGCTTCCAATCTTTTGGACATCATGCTGGATATGAATTTCAACGAGGGCGTAACCTTTGTTTTTTCAACACACGATCAAAGAGTCATTGATAGAGCACGCAGGGTTATTACCCTGGTCGATGGGCTGGTCGATTCCGATGTCAGAAGGCCTCCGATTTACCTGCCCTTAAATAACCCGCTGTAAATGAAGTATTTTTTTTACATGACCTTGTTTTTGATAAATTTAGACATCAGCGCTCAAAGTAGCGACAGTCTGCCAATCAAAAAAATTAAAAATTGGGCCTTATCGGGTTATGTAAAAAACATGCAGACTGTTTACCTCATCGACAGTATCAATCCATTTTTTAAAGACAAAATACTGATTGACAATTTAATTCACAACAGACTGAATTTCAAATGGTATATCCATAAGAATTTTAAATTTAAGGTAGATCTGCGCAACAGAATATTTTTGGGTCAGTTCATGGAACTAAGCCCTGATTTTGGCAACCAGGTTGATTTAAATTCTTCAAATACTCTACTGGACACAAAAGCATGGTACTCCCCTTCCTGGCTCATTGTAAAAAGGAAAGATCTGGTCATTCACAGCATGATAGACCGATTTTATCTTGAATTCATCAATGAAAAATGGGAATTCAGCATCGGCAGGCAACGAATCAATTGGGGCATTAGCAATTTCTGGAATCCCAATGACATTTTCAACACTTATAATTTCACAGATTTTGATTACGAAGAAAGACCGGGCAGCGATGCAGTTAAATTAACATACAATTATGGATTGCTTTCAAAATTGGAACTGGCAGTACAGGCCTTCGATGCTTATGGCAATTTTAATGGTGCTTTGCTCTGGCAGTTTAATAAAAAAGGATACGATTTTCAGTTGATGAGCGCTTTGAGTTACAGACACATTGTGGGCGGCTTCGCCTGGGCAGGTAATATCGGAAAAGTTGGATTCAAAGGAGAAAACAGTTATTTTTTTTCCCTTAGAGATTCTGTCAAAAACAGCTTTAACAGCAGTGTTTCTCTAGATTATATTTTTAAGAATTCAATTTATATCAATATGGGCTTTTTGTACAACAGTAATGGCAGTAATGCAAATATCAACAGCCTATTCACTTATAAAATTTCGCCACGAAATCTCTACCCTTATCGCTATAATCTGCTAATTTCTGCATCATACCAAATTAGTCCTCTATTCAACTCAGCTTTGGCTATCGTTTATAGTCCGGGCAAAACTAATGCACTTTTTATCAGTCCAAATCTAAGTTATTCTATCATCGAAAATTGGGATTTGGACCTTGTCGCACAGATAGTGTGCTGGAATGACAAAGCTTATAAAAGTCCCTTTCAAATGCTCTTCCTGAGGTTAAAATGGAGTTTTTAATACACAAAATAACAAAATAACTATTTTACACAAAAGAAGATAAACATGACTGAGGGCCTAAGTTCAAAAGAAGCAGCCGAAAGACTGATGCAATACGGGTACAATGAATTGCCATCGGCAAAAGCAAAAAATGTGCTTCAGATTGTCAGAGAAGTGGTAAAAGAGCCCATGTTTCTGCTATTGCTGGGCTGTGCCAGCCTTTATATGGTACTTGGCGATTATACCGAAGGTGCATTTCTGCTGGCCTGGGTTATCGCTGTTATCTTCATCACTTTTTACCAGCACAGAAAAACAGAAAGGGCAATAGAAGCACTGCGAGAACTCTCTTCGCCCAGAGCCATTGTCATCAGAGATGGCAAGGAGCAGCGTATTCCAGGCAAAGAAATTGTACCCGGTGACTGGGTCTTATTGTTGGAAGGTGACAGAATTCCTGCAGACGGAAAAATCATATCATCATTAAACCTGAAAGTGGATGAATCCATCCTCACCGGAGAATCGGTACCTGTTGACAAAACACTGGACGACCCCTTAAATTCTAAAGTTTTCAGCGGCACACTCAGCGTTCAGGGTTCGGCAAAAATGATTGTTGAAAAAACAGGCATTGAAACAGCATTTGGCAAAATCGGAAAATCGCTGCAATTGATTGAAGAAAGCCCTACCAACCTGCAGCGCGAAACCAAAATCCTGATCAGAACCCTGTTTATGATTGGCATTGCATTGAGCATTACCGTTATTTTGGGCTTTTATCTGAGCAGAGGAAATCTTGTAAATTCAATACTCAGCGGGCTTACCGCAGCGATGGCCATCCTACCTGAAGAATTCCCGGTAGTACTGACTATTTTCCTCGCCCTCGGGGCATGGAGACTTGCCCAAAACAGGGTACTCACCCGCAAGCCCAGTGCTATTGAAACCCTAGGGTCAGCAACCGTGCTCTGCAGCGATAAAACCGGAACCATCACCATTAACCGAATGCAGATTGTCAATATTTTTTGTGAAAACAAATTCGTAAAAAGAGCGGATTTCCACAACTGTAAAACTGAACTTTCAGAAATTTTGACAGCTGCTGCACAGGCATCCAATATCAGGGCAGCCGACCCAATGGATAAGGCCGTTTTCGACGCTGCAAAAGAAATTAGTATTTCGGTCAATAACTACAGCCTTTTAAAAGAATATCCGCTGCAGAAAACGCTACTTGCTTTCGGCAGATTGGTAGAACATGAAGCGTCGGAAAAGAAACTTTATTGCAAGGGTGCTCCAGAGTCAGTACTCAGCCAATGTACTATGGAGGAATCGGACAAAAAGACGCTAATGGAAAAGGTCTTGCAAATGGCCGAAGCCGGACAGCGAATCCTTGCGGTAGCAGTTGTTGACAAAATCGATGCTGTACCTGAAAACCTCAAGACTTGCAAGTTCCGTTTTCTGGGATTTTTGGGCTTTGAAGATCCAGTGAGACCCGAGGTGCCCGCAGCAATAAATGAATGTTACGAGGCCGGCATCAAAGTCATTATGATTACGGGTGATTATCCCGCAACAGCAGTAAACATAGCCGGTCAGGCAGGCATCAGGCATAACAATTGGGTAATGAGCGGTGATGAATTGAACAGCATTGACGATGATGAACTGGTCAGCGAAATTGAAAAAATCAGCGTTTTTGCGCGCATCGTACCCGAACAGAAACTCAGAATCATCAGGGGCGCTGAGGGCAAACGGCGAAGTGGTTGCCATGACCGGCGACGGTGTAAATGATGCGCCAGCACTCAAAGCGGCCGATATTGGCATTGCCATGGGCGGCAAAGGAACCGACGTTGCCCGCGAAGCAGCATCATTGGTACTGCTCGACGATAATTTCAGTTCAATTGTATCTGCCATCAGATCGGGCAGAAGGATTTATGACAATCTGCAAAAAGCGATGTCCTATATTATTGCAATTCATATACCCATTATCATTTTAACGCTTATTCCGGCCTTTTTTCCCTCGCTGCCCATCTTGTTTATGCCGCTTCATGTGGTTTTTCTCGAAATGATCATCGATCCGGTCTGTTCCATAGCCTTCGAATCGGAAAAAGAGGAAAAGGGGGTTATGAAAAGGCCGCCCAGAAATCCGAATAAGCGTTTTTTCGGCATCAGAAAGATTTTGAAAAGCTGCCTCAAGGGTTTGCTGCTGGTCTCTTCGGTTTTATTTGTTTATTTTATGACAATTGGTGAAGGACACAGTGAGCGCGAGATTAGAACACTTGCTTTCAGCGCGCTCGTTTTTGGAAATATTTTTCTTGTTTTAAGTTCCTTATCAAAGACACGTTCATTCCTGGCTGTTATTGCCGAAAAAAACATTGCCCTTTTAGTTATTATCATCGGTGCCTTTTCTTTACTGTTCATGTTGATTTACATTCCTTATCTACAGCAGCTTTTTGGTTTCAGCAATCCCGGCTCAACTCATTTTTTTATCTCTTTGCTTGCTTCCTCATGCATTCTACTTGTTTTGGAGATAACGAAATGGGGCTTGGGCAGGAAAAGGACATAAGCAGGCTCTTTTCTTTTTGAGATTTTCAATGCAAAATTTGACTTGTCTGCGCTGAGGCTGTATCTTTGTTGTGATAAGCGGCTGATTCATATCTATATGCTACAACAAAGGAGACAATGGAACATTCAATAAAAGTCGGCAGACATTTTTACAATATAAAATCTGAACATTTTTCCCTTGAATATGGTGACTCCGTAAAAAAAGTCAAGAGCTTAGAGAACCTGATCTATTTTAGCAATTTGAAATCTGCAAGTTTCAACAGCTCGGATTTGAATGACGAAGGATTGGCTTTTTTGTCAAATTTGAGCCAGCTTGAAAATCTAAATCTTCAGGAAACCAATATCAGCAATGAAGGGTTAAAAAATCTGATAAAACTTAAAAATCTGAAATACCTCAGGTTAAAAGAAAATTATCAGTTAACAGATGATTGTGTTCAATACCTGATTGGTATTGAAGCGCTGGAAGATTTACAGATTCAGGGAACCTCCATTACAGAAAAGGGTTTAGATCAATTAACTGTCCTAAAAAATTTAAAAAATATTGTGCTTGACATCTGGAAAAACAATTTCACGCAGGAAGCACTTTTAGCCTTATCAGAAAAAATGCCCGATTGTAGCATTCTGGCTAAAGGAAAAGGCGAATTCAAAAATGGCAGTTTTGAGGGGATTTGGAAAATCTGAGCTGTTGTTACCCTTGCAATTCAATTTGCTGATTGAAAATAGTATCTTTGGTAACAAAAATAAAGTCATGGAAAGCATTACCATTTATCCAAAAAATGAAAAGCAAAAATCCCTACTTAAATCTTTATTGGAGGAAATGAAGGTTAAATTTGAAATTAGCACTACGAAAGAAGATTCTTTTATGAGTGAAAAGGATTTCTATGCAAAAATTGACAGATCTATCTTACAAGCAAAAGAAGGAAAAACCAAAACTTTGTCAAAAGACCAACAAAAAGACTTTTTGGGTTTATGAGTTTTTCTATTGAATTAACTGAAGATGCTGAAAAGACATCGAAAAGTTCAAGAAAACCGAGAACAAGAAAATTCTAGAAAACTTGAAGGACAAAATATATTGTCTAATTCCCAACAAAGCATTTTGGTTTTGGCTTTTGATCGATTAAAAATCTCAAAGTCTAGCATCTCTAAGTCTGGCGTCTCAAAGGCATCTCTAAGTCTGGCATCTCAAAGTCTAGCATCTCAAAGTCTAGCATCTCAAAGTCTGACATCTCAAAGTCTGACATCTCTATTCTTTTTAAACAAAAGGCAGGAAAATCAAAATCCATTCAGGATAATTTGATTATATAATTACAATAAACTATATTTACCCCTGATAGCATTATGCTAGGATGTATCACGCTGGGCTTAACTATTCAACTTTTGTTATTTACAGCAGTTTTTCGAAATTTGTTGCCTTCAAAGAAACATCACAGCTTATGTTAACCTTTTCAATTGTCTGAGGTCTCAAGTCTTATTGTCTTGAACAGTAACAATCA
>CAMDAB010000088.1 GCA_945888475.1 Saprospira grandis DSM 2844
TTTTTAATCCATCCCATTCGACTATCAATGGAAAAAGCTGCATTGGCTGGCACAAAAAAAAGGTAGAGCGCAAAAATCCAAATGAGGTAATAATGATTGATATAATTGGTCGAATCTACGGTGTGCAAATAAGAAAAGGACAACGCAAAAAGAAGAACCGACAATCTGTAAAATGCTCCAAAAGCAATACCCAAGGCTGATACTACAGCGAGAACATACAGCAACACAACTCCATTATCGCCGGGATAAGGCAGCCATTCAAAACCCCAGTACTTGAAATGAAATTGGGTATTAAAATAACGATCGGCCAACTCATTTTTTCCAACGGACCATAGCAGACCGAGAAAGCAAAGCAATCCGAATAAAATCCGGAATGTTATGAGCGGCGCGATGGATATGGGATTAGTGAGTTTTGAACGCATTTATTGATTTTAATCAAAAGTAAAACCCCGGAAAGGATCCGAGGTTTATAAAAAAATATTTTAGCATTAAAATCTTTATGAAAATTTCTGATCAAATAATTTTCTTTATCATATATGAAAATTACTCAGCTGGTGCACTATTCTGCATATCTTCCATACCTTTCATCAAGTCCTGAAAATCTTTACCCAGACAATCCATAAACAGTTTATTTGTTTCCTCTTCGGTCATATCTTTATCAATTTTGGCATCAGCCTCAGGGTAAGACTCATACTTGTTTTCCAATTTATTGCACATGCATTTTACAAACTCCTTTTCATCAAACTTTATAAGCGTGCCGATCATCTTAAAGTTTTCATCATCTTTAATTTCCTTTTCCCCTTCCGATACACACTGTGCTTTATCAGCTTTAGTCCAAGCACCTTTTTTAGATTGTTCACAAGCGCTCAGAGAAATCATGCAAATAAAACATGATAATATAATATTGTTTTTCATGGTTTTAGATTAATTAAATAAAAAAAATACAATTGCTACTCTAAGGTTCCATCACTATTCTGAAACCGATTTCGTCATTATTGTAATCAAGATCGGACATACTTCTCGCATAGTTCAGTGTGGATTCACGGATGCTTCTCGAGGAGCCTCCACGTTTAACATGTGCATCACCTTTTTCAGGTCCTAATGGATTTTTGTTCAAAAGAAGAGAACCTTCATATGTCATGGAAAACCAATCGGTGCAGAATTCCCATACATTGCCGCTCATATCATAGATTCCAAGTTCATTTGGTTTTTTCTGCCCTACAGGATAAATTTTATCCTCACTGTTATCCTTATGCCATGCAACAGAGTCGGCATTATTGCTACCTGCAAATTTATAGCCTTGATTTTTCACACCACCCCTGGCTGCATACTCCCACTCTGCCTCGGTAGGAAGTCGGTATTTTTTTCCAGTTTCTTTACTCAACCAGCGGCAATATTCCACTGCATCGTTCCAACTGACATGAACTACCGGATAATCAAGATCAGCATTGCCAGTAGCATAGACATTCAAATTATTTTTCCAATCCAGCCCAGACTTCATTTCGGTTTTATTTCCATCTTTATAAACTGAATAGCCTTTTTTTTCTGCAAAGGTTCTATATTTGGTTTTAGCGACAAATGACTCAAATTGTTTTTTTGTAATTTCATATTTACTGATGTAAAAACTATTCAAAGTTACATCATGAAGCGGCATGTGATGCCCCTGACATTTAGCCCCCCCTTCGCAGCCCATGCTAAAGGTTCCGCCCTCTACAAATACCATCTCTACACTATCTGCAGCAAGTTTCTCAGTATTTGTGTTTGCGTGGTTTATAGTGTTTTTGAAATAAAAACCATTTGAATTATTGAATAAGATCAAAAGCATTCCAATTAAAAATTGCATAATTTTAGGTTTTTAGTGTTAAAAATATATCCTGTATCTATTTTTATGCCAATATTATTTTATCGTAAAAACCAAGGGATTTAACATCCTCCCTGCTACATCGCCCGGACATCTTCCTTTAACAACCTTAAAGATATAGACATCGCCACTCTGCGCTGCTTCGATCAGCTTTTTAGTTTGAGGACTGAAAGCGGCCCCAGCATTTATACTTACTACTGGATCCCCAACATTAGCAATATACATCAACTCGTAAGAACTTATCTGACATTTGGCTTCGAAATCAAAATTTTCGAGTACTGCCATAATCCCGTTTTGAACTTTCATTTCTCCGGCAGAGATATTGCCATCTGTTCTACCAGACAAACGGGCCTGTGGATCAGGAATTCTTTTTACCCGTAAAGGGAAAGATCCATAAATCTGTCCGCTTTTTTTGTCTTTAACCGGTACACTACAAAACTGATTATAACCAGTTTGTTGGCTTGCCCTGACAATATATCTTGCATTTTCACCGCTGATACTTACTCCATCCAAACCAATTACAGACACATCAATATCGTTTGAATTTATTCCAGCGACTGCAATTGTAACAGGATTATCTATTCCAACATATAGTACATTCATCTTATCGGCAGATATTGATACAGATTTTAGCTGCGCATTGGCTGCGGTAAGTGATATTGATAGGAATAAGGTGAGAAGGTGTTTCATGGATATTGTGGGGTTAAAATAATTTAATTTTAAAATTTTAGTGTGAGGGCGGCAAAAAAACCAGCTACTGGGAAAGAAAGACCCGAAAACCGAAGTTAAAGTCGCGGCTCCCGGGGCTGATGCTGAAGCGGTAGGCAACCCGGCAATAAATAGCAGCGTTGCTCAAGCTGCCGCCGCGCAAAACACGGTCCGAGCCCGCTGAAGGTCCCTTTGGGTTGTTGCTTGGGCTGCTGGAATAGTAGTCTTTTGCATACCAGTCGCTGCACCATTCATTTACATTGCCACTCATTTCATAGATGCCCAATTCATTAGGAGACTTTTGTCCGACAGAATGCGTCTTGGAGCCGCTATTGTCTATGTACCAAGCAACAGCGCCAATATCATTGCTACCCGAATATTTGTAGCCCCTGCTCTTATTTCCTCCACGGGCAGCATACTCCCATTCCGCCTCTGTGGGTAGCCGGTATGTCTTGCCAGTCTGTTGGTTCATCTTTTGTATAAATTGCTGTGCATCATTCCAGCTCACATTGTCAACAGGGCAGTTATCACAGCCGCTGTTATAGGATGGATTTGTGCCCATCACGGCACGCCACTGCGCCTGCGTTATCTCATGTTTGCCTATATAAAAACTGCTGAGGCTTACTGTATGTGATGGTATTTCATCGCTTTCGCAATCACTTCCCTGCTCAGGCGTGCAGCCCATCATAAAAGAACCACCTTCAACAAATACCATTTCTATATTGAGCGGATTAGAATTATTTTCAGGAATAATTTTGTTAGGAGAACTCTCTGAAACTTCAAAGTTGATGGTTTTTGATTGTCCTATTTGGATAGTAACTTCTTTAGTGATTGGATTATTACTGGCAGGTGGAAAGAACTGCACAATATACTCATCAGCCTTTAAATCAAATTTTTTGACAGCATTAGCTTCCAAATTACCTTTATCTTCCCCATCAATTTTGAGGGTTCCGGAAGCATTTGAAACTATTTTCAAAGTGCCTGTTTGCGCAAAAACATTTGAAGCGAGTAATAACAGAACAAAAATTCTTAAAAACATAGCTTGCTATTTAATTTTAGAAAATCCCTAAAAATCTAGCTGAAAACTCAATACCGGTGTCAGACTCGAATTAGCATCGGGTTCTAAGCCAAGGGTATTGCGGTTGTACTGATAAGAACGATAATTGACCTGATTGGTGACATTTTGAATGTCGAGGGCCAGCATCCAGTTGATTTTTTTGTAATCGCGACGGTAAGCCAAACGGGCATCGGTACGGAAATAAGGTTTTTTGAACTGCGCATCGAAGGCTCTGCTTTCGTTGGGCACAAAGAAACCTGAGGACTGAGAAGCCAAAGTATCAACTGTTTCGTAACGCAAAGCACCGCGGAAGAAGGCTTTGAGACCCAACTGCAGCACGCCGCCTTTGCCCTGATTAAAGGTAAATTCTTTGGTACCAATTAAGCTGCTGGAGAAGAAATTGTCCATACGAGTAGAGCGGAACTCATTATTCCATGCTTTGTAGGTGGAGCGTAGATATGATCCCGAAACAATTACAAAAAATCCTTTTGTGAAGAACTTTTCGAAAAGCAGGTCGGCACCATAGTTTTGGCCTGTTCCGGCATCAGTCATTGGCATTACACCATAATTGTCGCGCATATTGTAGAACCAGTATGAACTGTTTTGATCTGTGCTGATGGGAATATTGAACAAATATTGGTAATAAGCCTCGAGCGATACCCTGAAAGTTTTGCCAAGGATTTGTTCTACGCCGGCTACTACATGGTGCGAACGGGTAAATTTCAAATCCTTATTTGGTTGATAATCCCTACCCAGACTATCCTGGAAGGTCAGCATATAGGTTCCCCAGGGCAGTGCTTTGCTATGCAAACCATAAGCCAGGGTGAAGGTCGTTTTTTTAGCCGCAGCGTATTTGAATGAAAGCCGCGGATCGATGGCAGCAGTATTATTCAGGGCAAGATACATAGCATGTGCCCCTGCATTGATGGTCAGTTTTTCGGTTGGTCTCCAGGATGTCTGTACATAAGCCTGTTGCAGGAAGCTATTGCCTTTGAGTCCTGTACCTCTGTCTCTTTCCAATTCAATCGCACCATTTGGCACAAAATATTCAGATGAATCTGCGGGCCCAACTGACCTCAATCCAAGTGGGCTAAAAGAACCAAGAAGATTTACATAACCAGTACCGCCGCGGTCTTCGCCATATTCCAAATCCCAAAGGTGATAACTGGAGATGAGTCCGGCCTTGAAACGAAGTTGACTGTTGACCTTATAGCTGTAAACCGGGTGGAAGGTAAACTGTGTATTGAGATAATCGTTGCGCTCGAGCCAGAAGGCAGAATCGGCAGTAATTCGTGGAGAAATCTGAAAATCGAAAATTTCACTTACAGAACCGCCTAAAGTCATTTTCAAGAATGATTTTTCATTGAGCAGGCGGGTGTAAGTCATACCCAAAACACCTAGGTTTGAATTGTTTTTATTCCAATCGTAATCGTAGTTATATTCCCAGCGGGCAGTATCGCGCATCCACCAGTTTTCCTGACTCAAACCGCCCATACCAAAGACTGTAAACTGACTTTTGCTATCCGGCGATGAAAAAAAGAGGTTAAAAGACAGGTCCTGAAAGTTATTGGAAACATTGTCGCGAATCACATAAATACCCAGGTTGCCGAGAATACCAAGGGTTGAGTAGCGGGCATTGATCAGGTAGGAACTGCGGCCTTTCTTGATGGGACCTTCGGTAGCAAGGTCGACACCGATGAGCCCAAAACGGAAGGTATACTCCCGGTTTTGTAAATTTCCTTTGCGGAAACGCATATCAAAAACGCCGGAAAAGGCATTGCCATATTCTGCAGCAAAGGCACCGGTCGAGAAATCTGAATTTGACAACAAAGAGGCACTGAATACCGATACTCCCCCACCCGTGGTAGCCGGACGAGCAAAGTGGTTGGGATTGGCTATGTCCATGCCCTCCACTCTCCAAAGCACACCTACAGCAGAGTTACCGCGTATAACGATGTCATTTTCAGAGTCATTATTCGACTGAACACCCGGAAAGGCCATTACCATACGACCCGGGTCATTGATACTTGCTGCATAACGCTGCGTTTCTTCTACTGAAAAAGAACGGGTGCTTACCACTGACAGCTCGTTCAATGGCGTGTTTGAACCTGAAGTGGCAGTCACTACAACTTCGTCTGTTGTCTGCGAAGATTCGATCATTTCAATCTCGAGGTAGAGTTCCTTTGCAGCCGAAACAATCAGATTATCTGCAGCAAAGGGATTGTAACCAACATATTGAGCCAGAATGGTCTGGCGGCCGAGTGGTACATTTTCCATTGTAAAGTTACCGTCAACATCAGTAACAGTGGCTATTTGTGGTTCACTGTCTTTGACAAATACAGTAGCCCCGATAATGGGCTGTTTGGTTTCTTTGTCGAGGACTTTACCTCTTACAATCTGTACATTTTGTGCGTAAGCTGAACAGGCAGCAGTAATCAAAAAGCAAAATAAAAGAAAACGCATGGTTTTAATTTTTTAGGATTAGTTTAAACGATTAACAAAAGTAAGCTAATTTTTTGTGAACAAATATGTCAAAGCCTTAGAATTATGAATTGCTTTAGGTTATTTTTGTATTGAATTAACCTTACTCGCCTCAATCAAGCATCAAATGTATTATTGGATTTACGAAACCGGAAAAACCATTCATTTTATAGGACTCATTAGCTGGTTTGCCGGACTGTTTTATCTGCCACGACTTTTCATTTATCATGTTGAGGCATTGGAAAAAGCTGAACCAGAACGAAGCATTTTGGCTAATCAGTTTGGACTGATGGAAAAAAGGCTCTACAATATTATCATGAATCCGGCTATGGTATTGACCTATATCGGTGGATTCACGATGATTTTTTACTATGGCTGGGATTGGTTCACAGCAAATATCTGGATGCACTGGAAATTGGGCTTTGTGTTTCTGCTCACGGGTTATCATCATTACAATAAAAAAATAATCCGAAAACTTGAAAAGGGGGAAGTCTTTATGACTTCAAACCAACTCCGTTTTTACAATGAAATTGCCACCCTTTTATTATTGGCAATCGTCTTGCTGGCCGTTTTCAAAAGCAGACTTGATTTTATTTATGCCTTTGTCACGATCATTATCTTTATGTTTTTGTTAATGATGGGTATTAAAGCTTATAAAAATTACAGAAAAAATAAGAATGAGATATAGGTACTTTTTATCAAGTATCAAGTATCATCCCGATAGCCCCGATAGCTATCGGGGGGAGCAGGTATCAGGTACTTTTTATAGGATAAAAT
This sequence comes from Saprospira grandis DSM 2844, assembly GCA_945888475.1. Taxonomy (GTDB): domain Bacteria; phylum Bacteroidota; class Bacteroidia; order Chitinophagales; family Saprospiraceae; genus Saprospira; species Saprospira grandis_C. The sequence continues at coordinate 6,885 of CAMDAB010000088.1, forward strand.
CGAAAAGTAAGATATACAAAAAACGTTTATCGGAACTAATTCTTAAACAGCAGTTAAGCTTTCAAACTTGATACTTCGTTTATAGAACTCTCTAGCCTGAGGGACGAGATCGGTTCCTGCTACCTGCTACTCAATTCACTCACAGACTCTAAATTTCTGATTTCATCCTTCAATTTTCTGATTTAACATGAAACTCACACTCGGATATTCCCCCTGCCCTAACGACACCTTCATCTTCGATGCTATGGTGCACGGAAAAATTGATACCGAAAGTCTGGAATTTGAAGTACAGCTAGCTGATGTGGAGGAATTGAACCGAAAGGCTTTTAATGCAGCATTGGACATTACAAAACTAAGTTATCATGCTTATGCGCATCTAACTGAAAAGTACATACTATTGCGCAGCGGATCGGCCTTGGGCAATAATTGCGGGCCACTGCTAGTGGCTTCAAGCGAAATTCAGAAAGAGAAAGTTGATGCTTTGAAAATTGTCATTCCGGGTAAATATACCACTGCCAATTTTCTGTTAAGTTATGCCTTTCCCAAGGCCCAAAATAAAGTTGAAATCCTTTTTTCAGAAATTGAAGCAGCTGTGTTGGATGGTAAAGTTGACCTGGGCGTTATCATTCACGAGAATCGATTCACCTATTTCGAGCGTGGGTTGCATAAGGTGATGGATCTAGGGGAACATTGGGAAAAGACTACAGGTTTACCGATTCCATTGGGTGGCATTGTGGCTCGAAGAGGTTTTGACAAGGAACTTTTACAGAAAATCAATCGAGTGCTGCGCAGAAGTCTGGAATATGCCTTTGCCAATCCCGACGCATCGCGCGATTATGTATGTGCCCATGCGCAGGAGATGTCTTACGAGGTGATGCAACAGCATATACAACTCTATGTAAATCAATACTCATTGGATTTGGGAGAAAAAGGAATCGCTGCAGTTGAAAATATGTTTGATGCTTTGAAATCACAGATTGGACATTTTCATTACCCAATCATTATGGAAATTTAACTTTGGATACTTACCAAACCATAGCAGCAGCTAGCATTGGCGAATTCAAGGAAAAAGGCAGTAAATTCATGGCCTATGCCTATTTTGTGTCTGATGAAATCGAAATAAAGGAAAAATTAGACCTACTCAAAAAAGAGCATTTCAAGGCAACACATCACTGTTATGCCTATCGTTTAGGAACTGATGGGAAGCAGTACAGAGCAAATGATGACGGAGAACCCTCGGGCACTGCCGGCCGACCCATTCTTGGACAAATTGACAGTTTTGGATTGACTCATGTTTTAATAGTGGTTGTACGATATTATGGCGGCACAAAATTGGGCACATCGGGACTCATCAACGCCTATCGCGAAGCTGCAAAACTGGCTTTGGAAAACTCAATAAAAATCGAAAAAATCATTGAAAGTCAAATAGATTTTTCAGTGCCTTATTTGAAAATGAATGAGGTGATGCAGTTTTTAAAACAGTATGAAATTGAGCTAATTGCAACTGATTACAGCGATGAAAGTATCCATTTCAGGGTATCTGTCAGAAATAAACTATTAGATCTGGTCAAGGAAAAAATAGCTAATTTATCTTAATCTGCTTGTAAGAGGTCGAATATTTGGGATGCTTTCTCATCAAATTTAGGCAGTAATGCTTCTAAAAAACGCATAGAATCTGCAGTATTCTCAGGTTTATTAATGACATCAAATGCCAAATACTGTTCCAAAAGATTATCAAGACTTTGCCATTCCTCCCAAAAAAACCTAAGCTGTTCATTTCTTCCTAACAGCATAGCAAAGGCAGCCCAATTAAATTTTGTATTTTTTATATCATTAATACTACTTTCAATCTGTTCCAATTGATTTGTAGCATGAGGCGCCTCGAGATGCAATTGCTTTGACCAGTTTAGCAGAGCAAGATCTGTACTGATGGAAGCCATATAAAATGCATAGTCTAAAATCAATTGTTCATTAGATTGATCTGTAGTAGTGTTACGCAAATTGGCTCTGAATTCAGATAACCATGCAAAATAATCATCGGGAAAACGTGGCAAATCTAATGCAGGGAGATCCATTTCAAGATAAATTTCATTGGCTTGTTTTATATTTTCAACATAATATCTACCTGAATCTTTTAGTTCCTGAAAAAACACTTCCCTCAAAGCTGAAACCCTAGGGTCGGGATGCTGTGCAAGATTGGAAACAAGCAAAACTCTATTAAAATAGACTGCAGCCTGTGTAGCGTAATAGGAAGCTAAAAAGAGATCTGACGGATACATAATTTTGTAATTTTAACAGAACATAAAAAAAGTAAAGTTTTGTAAAATTGGGTTATTTTTGTGAGTAAGTAAAAAAATTAAGCAGTTATAATGAAAGCAAATCAAATTTTAGCAATCGCCACTATTCTAGGTGCATTGGCTGTTATTCTAGGCGCCTTTGGGGCGCACGGACTTAACGACAAAATTAGCCCCGAAAAACTGGAGACTTTTAAGTTGGGGGTCAGTTATCAGTATTACCATATTGCTGCGCTACTGGCCTGTGGTATAATTTCAAAAATTGGCAATTCGCAGCGTTTACTTTCATATGCAGCTTTGCTTTTCATCATCGGAATTTTTTGTTTTTCGGGTTCGCTCTATCTGCTTTCAACCCGCGAACTTACAGGACTAGGGTTCCTTACTCCGGTTCTTGGTCCGATGACACCAATAGGTGGACTTTTCCTGATTGGAGCATGGGTGATGATGGGAATAGCAGTTTTAAAAATAAAGTGATTATGCTGGAAAATGATAAAAAATTATTCTCCTATTCAGATTATCAAGGATGGGATTCAGATAAACGAGTAGCGTTGATTCATGGGGTCGTCTATGATCTTGAAACACCCAATAGATTTCATCAGGACTTATCGGGTAGACTATTTTTATCTTTCGGTAATTTTTTTTAAAAACTTCCCGTGTAAATTATATGCTGCACCACTTGATGTAAGATTACCTTCCAGGAAAGATAAAACAAAAGACGAGGAAGTAATTACTGTAGTTCAGCCAGATCTTTGTGTAATTTGCGACCCTAAAAAGTTAGATGAAAAAGGATGCATCGGTGCCCCCGATTTGGTTATAGAAATTATATCACCCGGCAATTCCAAAAAAGAAATGAAACAGAAATTTGATGTATATCAGGAATCTGGAGTAAAAGAATATTGGATGGTGCTAAGCAGTGAAAAATCAGTAATAGTTTATACCTTAAATGATGCGGGAATCTATATTGGGAATAAGCCTTACACGGAGGACGACTGCATCCAATCTATACAATTTCCTGGTCTAAGTATATATCTTTCAGCAATTTTTGCTGAATAAATTTTAAAGCCAGCACTGAAGTTTATTATGTAAACTACTAAACAAAACTTAACCAAACGCTAATTCGGTCCAAAACCCCATAAATCTGGAGTTGTCACCTGTACCCAGAAAGACCAAAGCAACCTATAATCTAGCGCAGCAGTGAATACAAATCCCCAGACAGCTCCCCAAAAATGAGCATCGTGTCCGATATTGTCTCTGCCCCTTCTTGCCATATAATATGAATAGGCCAAATATAATCCGCCGCCAATTACTGCCGGTATTGGAATGATGCCATAAATCAAAAGAATCTGGGTAGGCTGAAATAGAATAGCGGCAAATAGCACCGCAGATACTGCACCGGAAGCTCCAACCGCATTATAATGCCAGTTTTCACGGTGTTTAAAGTAATCGTAAAGGGTTGATGCCGAAAGTCCAAAGACATAAAGCAATAGGTAATAAAGCGTGCCAATCGGGCCAAAAAGTGCTTTGTATGTCATTTCCACACTCATTCCAAAACCGTAAAGCACAAAAAGATTCAATGCCAGGTGGATCCAGTTTGCGTGCAATAATCCATAGCTCCAAAAGCGGTACCATTCCCTTCTTTTGTTGATGGTATAAGGATTGAAAATAAGTTTACCGTAAAGTTCGGGATTGTTAAATGCCTGATAGGAAGTGATACCTGTGATGACAATAATTGCCAGCGTTAAAGGGGCATTTGTAAATATGGGGCTTAATAGAAAAAGCGCAGTTGCTGACATTTAAATATTATTTAGTCCGCAAACTTACAAATTTAAGGCAAATAAAGCCCGGATAAATGCTTTAAAAACTAAAACTGTTTGATTAAATAGGAAAAAACATTTATTTTTCATCCCACTTTGAACAGTAAAACTATAAGCTAATGGAAAAAAGCATCAGAATTATTCAGGCTGAGGCTCAGGCAAATTTTTTAAGATATCGGCAAGGACAAAGTCGGGGACATTATGAGAGCTATTTCATTCGAGCTAATAAACCTGATGACTCAAATGCTTTCTGGATTAGATATACTATTTTTTCTCCCCATCATAAACCCGAAAAAGCCTTGGGAGAAATCTGGGCGGTATATTTCGATGCCAATCAACAACCGATTGCAGCAAAAGAAGAATTTCCAATCGGACAATGTGTTTTAAACAGTTCAAACTTTGACTTAAAAATTGGATCGAACAGTCTTGATAACATACATGCAAGAGGAAAAGCATTAAACTTAAGCTGGGATTTGAGTTATAAATCAATTGATAAGCCTCTTTTTTTTCTGCCAATCGACTTTTACGATTTACCCTTTCCAAAAGCTAAATCGCTGGTACCACAGCCTTTTTCTGTATTCAATGGCAGTCTCAACATTGATAATCAACAAATAGAAATAAAAAACTGGACAGGCAGCCAAAACCACAACTGGGGCGAGAAACATACCGATTATTATGCCTGGGGACAGGTGGCAGGTTTCGACAATGCACCCGATACTTTTTTGGAAATTATCACAGCTCAACTAAAAATGGGTCCGATAAAAACACCAATGATGACCATGCTGGTACTTAGGCACAAAGGCAAGGAATACCGTCTTAATAACGTAAAAAACTGGTTTGCCTCCAAAGCAAAATTCAAATATTTTGACTGGACTTTTGAATGTTGGGACAAAAATATAAAAATCACCGGCAGAATTCACGCCCCTGCCGAGGCCTTTGCCGGACTGCGTTATCACAACCCTCCTGGAGGCGACAAATACTGCCTTAACACTAAAATTGCTTCCTGCGATATCAATATTCAGGAAAAAGATAAAATTGGACTTAGAGAAAGCCTTCATACTGATTTTCGCTGTGCATTCGAAATTTTAACCGATGATAAACAAAGCCATGGAATTGAAATCCTTTTTTAGAAAAGAAAAAAACAACCTGAAAGGCAAACTGGTGCTGATAACAGGTGCAGCTCAGGGAATTGGACTACATACGGCAGCAGAATTTGCCAATGCAGGAGCAAACCTGATTCTGACTGATATCAACGCCGAAAAACTGGAAGAAGCCAAACATCGCCTATCGCGTAAAGGCGTAAAAATCGAGATCTATACTGTTGATGTAGCCGACAAAGAAGCAGTGCAGCAACTTGCCGAAACTGTTCTGGAGAAATATGGCAAACTTGATATTCTGATTAACAATGCCGGAATAGGTCACCATGATGAATTGGAAGATACCAGTTTAGAAACCTGGGAAAAACTGTTAAATGTAAATTTATGGGGCTCGCTTTACCATATTTATGCCTTTTTACCCGCCATGAAAGAGGCAGGAAAAGGTCATATTGTCAATGTCTCTAGTGGTCAGGCTTTTTTCAGAATGCCCACCTGGGGTGCCTATGCCGCTATTAAACTAGCCATGGGCGTTATCAGCGAAATCATGCATTATGAATTGAAACGTTACAACATTAAGGTTACCACCGTCTATCCCTATATGGTGAATACCGGATTTTATAAGGATGTTGAGAGCGATACCCTGGGCGGAAAACTTTCGATGTTACTCCTGCCACTATACTCGCAAAAACCTGAGACGGTGGCGAAGATTATCTTTAAAGCTGTTTCTCGCGGCAAGAGAGTTGAGATGGTTAATCCATTAAATACAGTTGCTAAATATTTAAATACTTTTCCAATCAGCTCTGATATTCTGAACAAGGTGCTGACTTTTTTCCTTAGCGAAAGCAATGAAAAACTACTCGAAAAAATACCGAGCCTTCAAATAGCTCTTTTTACAATAATGAATCTAAGTTCGAAGCTTCAAAATGCTAGCGGCGAACTTGGTTTCAGTATGGATGAAATCATGCAGGGTGAACACGAATTTGTGAACGGCTTTGGTCCTGAAGGAAAAAAACGAATGATATTTAAAGTAAACTGGGGTACCAGCCAACTGATTGAATGGCTCAATCCCTTCGGCGATAATTTTATGGTTAATGATCTGGAAGGCACTGTAAGTATTGATGGCCTTTGCCAAGAAGCTCCCTGCAGTGGCAAACTTGAATTAAAATACTTCAGCGAACAAAAAATAAAATATACTTTTGAATTTGAAGCAGCCGGAGAAGACTATATTTTTATTGGCGAGAAACGCAATATCTATCCCTGGAATCTACCATATTCTCATACCTGCTGCTTTGGAGAGCTGAGGCTGAAGGATAGCAATGAACTGGTTTCAACATCCATCACACATTTTCGTTTAGATACACTACCTGAGTTTTTATCAAGTTTTCAAATTGTAAGATAAGCATAAAACCAGAAGGCAGAAATTAGACTTATTGATTTATATCCTCATGGGGCACTTATTACTAGCTCCCAGCTGTTCTGTACTTTTTTAAAAGATCGGGCTGCACAACCTGACAGACAAACACAAAAAAACAGACTGCGCAGCACCGATTCAAAAAAACAAACACAAAACATTTTCTTTTATAGATATTAGACTTTATTAAATTTTGAGGTTAGAATTATGAAATCAAAATGTACTCATCATTTTAGCCAAATCTAAGTTATAGGCCTACCCTTCACTTTACATGTAATTAGTCACGCTCAACTAATTTTAGATATCGGGCTGCACAACCTGACAGACAAACACAAAAAACAGACTGCGCAGCACCGAATCATTAAAAACAAACACAAAACATTCTCTTTTATAGATTATCAGGTTATCAGCTAAAGACCGATATTATTTTACAGACAATTTTTTTTCTAAAATACCGCGCTCTATCGCTTTTGTTTTTCACATAGGCTAAAGCCGTTTGGAAAAATCTACAATTAAAAAATTATCAAATCACCAAATTTTCAAATTTTCAAATCTTCAAATCTTCACTTCTTTCCTCTTCGCTTCTTTCCCCTCTAATTACCCCTGAATCATAATCTTGCTAACAACACTTTTTCCGGCAGATTCGAATACCATATAGTAGATACCAGCAGTCCATTCACTTGGCAATTGGATTGAGTTGGCTGGATTTTCGAGTTGCATCATAGTTTGACCAAGAGCGTTTACAATGTTCAATTTTTCGATTGCGAATGGTGCTTCGATATTTACGATGCGTTCTGCCATCAAAGGATTTGGATAAACATTTACAAAACTTGTTTTTTCGATATTCAGCGCGATTACATTTGAATAAGTTGAAGTATTGTCGAAATCAACGATTTTGAGGCGGTAGTAGTTAAAACCTTCGTTTGGCTTGCTGTCGGTAAAATCGTAATCGTTACGAAGGGTAGAGAAACCAACTGCTGCAACTTCACCGATAGTTTCGAAATCAACTGCATTGG
>CAMDAB010000089.1 GCA_945888475.1 Saprospira grandis DSM 2844
GAAAATGGCGACAAGGGCGCTATGACTGTGGATGAATTTATCGGATTTTTCAAAGGACTGCTCGAGAAAGAGTAATATATTACCCCGTATAATAAATCCGCCGATACTGATTTGTGCGCCCCCCAAAAAGTTAGACACTATTTGGGGGCTTTTTTCTGAAAAGAATAGGTCACCACGCTGTGGCTAAAAACCTGTTCTTGCCTGCAGCTAAGAACAGGTCGCTCCAATGGAGCTGAAATAGGTCCTGGGTTAAAACCCAGGTATCAAATGGTAAATAAAAATTTGAGGCTAAAGCCATCAGATTTTTTGTGCAAGATGGTTTTAACCTTCTGTGAGCACCGCAGCAAAAGAGCCCTATGCTTTAGCTTCGGGTAAAATGGTGGTCGTTCTTGGGTTAAAACCCAGGTATCAAATGGTAAATAAAAATCTGAGGCTAAAGCATCAGATTTTTTGTGCAAGATGGTTTTAACCTTCTGTAAGCACAATAGTAAAGGAGCTTTATGCTTTAGCTTCGGGTAAAATGGTTATTTGCCCTAGGTTAAAACCCAGATATCCAAAGGTGATAAAAATCCGAGGTTACCCCGAAAGCTTTCGGGGCCGTCGGATTTTTTTTCAAATGGTTTGTAATGAATAGGCTTTTTTCGATGGTATCAAATTCTAATTTCTACCTTCATAATTCTAATTTACCCCACCGGTTTACCCCACCGGTTTCTCCACCGGATACTCAACCCTTACATGATAAATAGATCGCAGTAGTTTTTTGAAAACCGCTTTGATTTTATCGAGTTCTGCAAAGGTGATATTGCTTTCCTGTAGTTGCCCGTGGGTTGTTTTGAAACTTACAATATTTTCGACCAGGGTGTCAATGTCCTTGCCGTTTGGATTTTTTAAACTTTTTGATGCCGCCTCGGTCGAATCGGCTAGCATTAGAATGACCTCTTCACGATTGCGCGGCTTTGGTCCGGGATAGCTGAAGTCTTTTTCATCAATTGGGGTTTCAGGATGTTCATTTTTCTGCATTCTGTAGAAATATTCAACCCTGGTTGTTCCGTGATGCGTGCTGATAAAATCGCTTAAAAGAGCGGGGAGACGATATTTTTTTGCCAATTTGAGCCCCTCGCTTACATGTGAGACGATTATTTTGGCCGATTCATGATAACTTAAATCGAGGTGTGGATTGTTTTGGTTTTGATTTTCAATAAAATGTTGCGGATTGACCATTTTTCCAATATCATGATAAAGCGCACCTACTTTGACAAGCAGCGCATTGGCGCCAATTTCGGATGCGGCGGCTTCTGCAAGGTTAGAAACCTGAAGCGAATGTTGCATAGTGCCAGGTGCTTTGAAGGAGAGTTCCTTTAATAATGGTTTGTTCAAATCGGAAAGCTCAATAAGGGTAATATCTGATATTAGACCAAATGCCTTTTCTAAAAGCGGTATGAAGGGGTAGGAGAGCATTGTCAATATAATATTCAAACCAATCCATCCAAAGTTTTCCCATTCTACACCATTTTCTATAATTCTTCCGTCATCGGCAATAATGGGGGTAATAACACCCTTACCTATAAGTTCAGTGCAAAGATAACTGATACTATAAGCCAATCCGATATAAAGCACCATTACAAAAAAATCGGTGATGTATCTGATTTTTCTTTTCGACATTGCCGCAACCATCCCGGCAATAATTTGAATAAAAATAAAATCAAAATCGAGCGAAAGTACCAGGCTGATTAGAAGAATTAGTATGGTATGGGTATAAAATGCTAGCTGCGATGAGAAAAAATTCTTAACAACAATTGGAATAATACAAAAGGGAATAAAGTAAAGGCTTATAACCGAAAGGCTGTGAATGGAAAATGCCAGGTAGGCAAAAGCTCCTATGAGTATAAAGAGAAAGATAAAGTGCTGAAGGTTTCCGAACACAGGCTTTTCGTAAACAAAGAGGTAAAAGCAGAAAATTATAATGAGTGCAATGCTCAGTACCAGGTATCCAATGTAGATAAAAATCCCATTTTTGTGTTTATTGATTTCTTGTTCATATTTACTAACATAAGATATTAGTTTAGCATATGCAATTGAGTCTACCAGTTCTCCTTTTTTGATAATGAGTTCGCCTGCCTTAATTTTATCTCTTACCGGCGAGAGATTTTTAATGGCAAGTTCTTTGTTTTTTCGAGTAATTTCCGGGTCGAAACGGATATCGGGCTCCTGAATCAATTCGGCGAGAATATTGAGCAGTTCATTACTATTTGGCACTGTGTTTTTAGCTCGGTCAATACTATCGACAATAAGTTGCGTTGCTTTTTTCAGGTCTATAAAATCGTTTGAACTAAATTCGCCCAATTCCGTCTGATTTTCTATAAGTCTAAATGGAATTGAATTGTTTTTGCGTTCGTGCGATGCCTCAGTTTTTATGATATGTTTCTTATAAAGACCGTCCAAAAGTCGAAGCCCCAGGGCTGCAAACTTTGCAGAATCGATACTGTTACTCAATCCTGTGCTGTCTTTTTTGTAATTTTTAGAAATAATCAGTTTAGATAACTTTTCACTGAATGCAGTTCTCTGATTTTCCGCAGTTTTGTTATTGAGTCTGTAATAGGGAACAAACTCTTTTTCCAGTAATTTTTTTTCAAATTCAAGTTCATTTTTCGATTTTTGAATCGGAAAAGCAAAGGGAGCCCTCAAATCTTCATATTCCCAGCTGTTGCCTAACTCGAATTTATAATCAACCTCAATATTTCCGGGAAAAAACAAACTAATGAACAATACAAAGATCGCTAGAAAAATGTATCGAAAAAAATGTGGAATGCTGCTTAAATAATAGGCTATCCTTTGAAAAGGCTGACTCATTAATTTTTTTGATTTAGATTTGCAAAGGTATCAATAATATAAGAAACTTAAAAATATTAAATCTTGGTCAACACTTTTAAAAAACAACGCTTATTTTTGAAAGATTCCAATCAAAATCGATTATCTAATATGTGCAAATAATATAACTGAAATTAAAATTACTATCTTAGCTGATAATTAAAAATTTAAAAATGAAAAACCTGTTAGTTCTACTCACGTCATTGTTTTTGACAGCATTGCTCCATGCGCAAATACTTAAATCGAATGCCGATACCTTGGCCCTTTTGGAAGAGATTCCATTTCCCCAAGCCTCGGCCAATATGGTTTTTGGATTCAGCAGCACAATGCTTGATTTATATCGTCTTCCCAAAAAAAAGTCGGTAAAAACACTTGACAAGCTTTTGAAAAAACATGAGAAAGATAAGAAAAATGTGGGACTGCTCATCGATATTTATTTTGAATATAAGTATAAAAATGAATTCAACAGCGGATTGCCTTACCTGCAGAAAGCCTATGGAATTGCCATGGAGCTTTTTGAATTGAACCCTTCAAATTTAGAATTGATCGAACAGTTAAGCAGCATGCTGATAGAGGTAAACAGAATGCCTGATGTACCTGCCTTGTGGAAAGATTATACAGAAAGAAATCCTATGGTTGCAAAAGGTTGGGTTAAATTAGGCGTTTTTCAGGCACAAATGCTTGATTTAGCGGGTTGTCAGTACAGCATCGAAAAAGCTTTTGAACTGGACAGTGAAGATCCAGAACTTTATGTGGCGGCCCTTAGTCAGGTAGTTGGATCTGTTATTCTGAAAATGCAACGCGAAGGGAACACTAAGGTTGAGGGAGATTTTTCATTTTTCAAAAAGGCAATTTCCCGAAAACCAGATTCTGAAATTGTTAAAACAGCTTATAATTCGGCAAAACTAGTCGAGTATTTTTATACAGTGTTGATTAACAATATTGACAGCTTTACATACGATGCGCCTTTTAAGCTTGCCTTGGATGATAAACAGAAAACCGGTTTGGCTGAATTGGAAAAAGCTTTCAAGTCACAGCTCAAGCAAAAAAAAATTGTTAATAAATATATTATTTTGCAAAATCTGATGGTAATTGAAGTCTTGAAAACTAATCCCGATTTGGCGAAGGCTTATTTCGAGGAGTCCAAAAAATACCTCGATGCCAATGCCCAACATCTTAAGTTTCTTTCATTCGGTTATTTGCCCCAAAGAAGATTTAGTGAGGCCATTCCACTATTGAAAAAAGCAACTGAATTGTCATACAATTACGAAGATTTATTTGCCTTAGCCCGATTTTATTTTGAAAATAAAGAATACGAAAAGTCTAAGGAAGTCCTCAATAATATGTTGGCAACCTTTTCTGATAAAACCGATATAGCAATGGGAATCATTTCGAATCTATTGAAAGAAAGAAAATTTGAAGATGCTTGTGCCACATTATTCCGTCTCGGTGAGTTGTATAAAGATCATGACCTCGAAAACAAGGATGAATATTTTATTTTTTTCAAAGCAGTTTGTACGCTTGTATATACCAAAAAAACCGAAGAAGCAAAATTAGCCTTACAGGCAATCGTAGATAATGATACAGATTGGGCCGAGGAGGCTGCATTTTTACTTAAAAAGTTCTTTAAGGAATGATTAGGCTATGTATAGTACTGACAGTCTGTTTACTCTGTCAAAGTTGTGCTTATTATTTTGGCAATAGAAGAATTGTAAAAACTCCTAAGGATACTTCAATTTATTTCGAAGGAAGAAAACCAGATACTGCGAAAACTATTGCTGAATGGCAAAAACATCCAATTGTTTTCGATTGGGCTAATAAACAAATCGATGAAGATTGGAATAAGCGTGGAAAAACTGATATTCCTCGAATATTACTGGCAAAACTTGCACTCAATCAGGAGATAGATTCATTTGTTAATTATCTTTTGGAAATTGAACCTTGGGGCAGATCAGGTACCGATTGGTTACTGCATCCGAATGGAGATTACGATTTTAGTGAAATTGTTATTGTAAATCTGTTGTATTTGTTTGGTGATGACAGTAGCCGCATCAATCAAAAAACGCAGAAACATATACTGAATGTTCTGCTTACTGAACATAAGCCAAACCCTTTTCCAAAAACCCCCAACACACTGGGGCTGATGCGTGAGACCGAAAATCATATACTCATGAAAGAGTCGGTACGCTATCTGCGAAGGGTTTGGATTGCCAAACATTTTAACGAAACAGATAAAAAGTTAAAAAAAGAAATTGCTTATCTCGAAAAATGGATGCTCAATCACCTTAAAGAATTAAATAACTACGGACTCTGGGAATACAATTCCATTCCTTATCTTGCTTATGCCTTTGTGCCGCTGCTTACCCTCGAATCACATGCTGCATCCGATGCAATAAGGGCTGAGGCTAGGCAGATTCTTGATAAACTCAATTATTTCTATGCGCTGGGTTCGCTCAATTTCAAAAGAACAGTTCCGTTCAGAAGGCAAATGCGAAGATTCGGTCACAGCGATTTAAGTTCCGACCCACACACATCATTGATGATGAGCTGGTTCTATGCTCAAAAAGGCGAGGGGGTCAGTAATGAAAATAGTCCGCATAGAACACATCAAAGTTTGATGGCACTTTTGCTGAATTACAGACTGCCAGATGGCATAATGCATATTTTGGAAAATAAAGACAGCAGCGAAAAGTTTTTTCATATTGGACATGGTTGGTTGAGCAGTCCCGAGCTGCACTGGAAATCGAACAATGCGCTGATAAGCGGTGGGGGAGTGCAGCGCGGGAAAATTTCGCAATTGGTGCCAAGACCTATTGTTTTAATACTGAATGATGCCGCAAAAAACATCAACGATTGTTTTCATATTAAAGGCGGGTATAAAGCAGCGGAACTGAATAATACCGGTATTTACAAATCGCTGGCAGTTGGAAAAGGGGAAGTTTATGTACCAAAATGGGCTGAGATGATTGCTAAAAAAGAAAACTGGAGTATGTATAAAACTCCCTTTGCAAAGGATTTTATTATGGTTTTTTCAAACAAAGATTTTGGCCTTTTTTATTATGTTGCTAATGCAGAAAATCCTGTCGTCGCTTTCGAAGATATTGTAGCAAATAACATGCAACCATTTAAAGCGTTTCATTATCCAAATGGCGATTTAATTCAATTTGATATTCATGCGCCAAAAAATAAATGGGTCATTAAAATACTGAACAATAAGCCTTTTGACAGGAAATTTGATCGTTGGAATGGGCTTAAAATTTATGATTAATGCAATAAAAAAAGCGAAGCTGTTACCAACTTCGCTTTTTATGGAGGGAGGATGATGGGGTTCGAACCCACGGCCCTCAGAACCACAATCTGATGCTCTAACCAACTGAGCTACACCCTCCGTGTTTTGCGATTGCAAATATAGAACTTAATTCTCTAATAAAAAATTCAAATGTCTGATTTTTTTAAAAATAGATATTTTAAAATCAGAGATGCATGATTTCTTTTTTCTTCAGCAGGGTTTCTTCCGACTCTACAAAATCGGGATCAGGGACACAACAATCGACCGGGCAAACAGCGGCACATTGCGGTTCTTCGTGAAAACCAACGCATTCGGTACATTTGTCGGTAACTATAAAATAAAAGTCATCCGAAACTGGTCTGTTCTCTGTTTCGGCATCGGCTTCGCTACCATTTATCAATGTAAAGCTGCCGTCTAATCCGGTTCCATCGGCATAACGCCATGAAACTCCACCTTCATAGATTGCATTGTTGGGGCATTCCGGTTCGCAAGCGCCGCAATTGATGCATTCGTCAGTAATCATTATAGCCATATGGAGTGTAAATTTAATTTTTTTCTGTTATTAGAAATGCAAAGATATATCGCTTGGTTCATTTTTCAAAGCATTAATTTTATCTTCGCAATTCGATTATGAATTATGCAAGTCAATATCGCAGCTTTTTTTTTTCAATTCCTAATGATCATATTGGGAACTGGCCATGTATTTTCACAAAAATCAGATGTCAGTTTAAACGCCAATGCCGACGCTGCTTTTTTAAAAGGTAGTTTTAAACAGGCACTTAATTATTATCGATATAGCGCAGATGAAAATCCCGAAATTATTTACAAAAGGGCTGTATGTTATTTCAATCTGAACCGATTTGATTCGTCACTTGTAGATTTTCAAAATTACCTTCAATTCAAAAAACATAAAGACGAAGCAATTTTTTACACTGCGCGAGCACTACATCTTCTCGAGAATTACCAAAAAGCAGCCGAGCTCTATCGACTTTTTCTTAAAGTTTCAAAGCCGAAATCCCAATTAAGAACAGAGGCAAAGCTACTATTAATGCAGGCCACCAATGCCTATAAAACCATTCGAAGTACTGATTTTGCCCTACTCTTGCCCCTTGGCAAAGCCAGCAATAGCGAATCATATGACTTAGGGCCGATTGAGAATCCCAGAAATCCTGGATTTCTTTACTTTAGCTCAAATAGAATAGAAAGGTATGCGCTGTTTTTTGAAAAATTTTCGGAACATGCAAATAATTCTGCAGTGCGCCTAGATGACCGTTATAACCCCTCGTCTAATCAACAGATTGTTGCTTTTTCCGACGATGGCTATCAGATAATTTACATATCAGAGGGCAAAATAAAATTGGACAATTTCAAAGATGGTTTTGAACAATCATTGGCTGTGCCATTTAGAGGATTAGAAAATGTAAAGATTGTTGATGCACATCTTATGAACGACAGTATTTTGCTTTTTTCGGCCAATTTGCCTGCTGGTTTCGGAGCTTTGGATATTTATGCAGCAGTGCGGGATAAAAAAGGAATTTGGTCGAAAA
Source organism: Saprospira grandis DSM 2844 (assembly GCA_945888475.1). Classification (GTDB taxonomy): domain Bacteria; phylum Bacteroidota; class Bacteroidia; order Chitinophagales; family Saprospiraceae; genus Saprospira; species Saprospira grandis_C. The sequence continues at coordinate 7,705 of CAMDAB010000089.1, forward strand.
TTAAAAATCTTGGATCAGGCATTAACAGTGTTTTCGATGAGAGGGCTGCTTTTTTGGCGGATAAAAGCGCTGATTTGTTTTTCAGCAGCAATCGTCCCGAATCGATGGGAGGTTTTGATGTTTTCAAAGCAGATCTTGAAAAGAATAATGCGCCGATTCCGCTCCCAAATCCTGTAAATGCCCCTGGTGATGATCTTTTTTTTAAGCCAGAAAATAATAAAAAGGAGGCTTGGATAAGTTCTGTTCGTCAAAATGGATTTGGCGCATCAGACAATTACAGATTACTTTTCAGGGAAACATTTTGCAATATTACTGAATTTGATTTGTACAATTACTTGTTTGATAATAAAGTAACTGATAATGCTGCGCTGCAAATTAAAAGTGATACTTTTTATTATGCTGATTTAAATTTCGATTCAGAAGGAAGGTTTGAAGTTTCTTCTGATAAAATTTTGAATGAAACAGCAAATTTTATGTTAAAACACCCCGAACTGAAAATAATTATCAGTGCGCACAGCGACGACATGCAGTCGAAAGAAATTTCTTTGCTATTTACGCTCAGTCAGTCTGAAAAAGCAGCCTCTACGCTACAGAGAAAGGGTATTTCCGGAGATAGGATTTATCTTAGGGGGCTTTCAGGCCAGTATCCTGCTGCCAAAAACAAAAAATTTGATGGTTCTGCAGATCAGACCGGCATGATGATTAATCGCCGTATTGAGTTGAATTTTATTAACACAGCCAATGTAAAAACCCAAGCAATAAAAAAAGAAAAAATGATTAGTACAGTTTTAAAAGAAAATGCTGCAGAAAAATATCTTGAAAATCTTAGTGGTTTAACCTTTAAAATAGATTTGTCAGGTAATGAAAACGAAAAAAATATAGAATTTTTGAATTCAATGAGTGATGTTTCGATGGAAAGAAAGGCTTTGAGTCCGAAAGTTTCGTTCTGCCTGGGTTTGTCTAAAAAATTCGAGGCTATTGTTATTTTACTGGAGACTGTGAAAGCTTCAGGTTTTGAAAATGCTCTAATTCGGGCATATTGGGATGGTTTTCCAATGGAGGCGGCACTTATTGAAAAAATGAGCCCACAAGAGCCGGAACTTCAGGCGTATATGAATTACTTAGAGCTCAAAACCGGGAAATAATCAGAGCGGTTTAACAATTTCAGCCATCATACAACGTGCTGAACCTCCGCCTACTTTTTCAATAATATTGAGTGGCGCAGCAAGAATTTGAAAACCCCATTGTTTTATGGTATCGAGTTGAGTATCAGACAGAGATTTTTTAGCTGTTGTTGACATCACCAATAATTTTTCTCCCTCAGGGTTTTGTAGCCCGATCACATTGGCTGCAAAATGAACCAACACCTGTTCATTGCTCAGGTGTAGAATTTTTTTATTATGATTTTCAAGGCTTTCTAAAACCTTATTGCGATCGAGATCTGCTATACAATCGCTGCCAATCAATACGTAATCTCCGGCAATACTCATCATGACATTGGTATGATAAATTGATTTTCCCTTCAAGTCCTGGGTGTGAAAAGAGAGATAGTTGAAGCCGGTCAAATGTGACCAGGCCTGTAGCGCGAGCGGATGCGTTCGAGGCGAAAGTGCGGCATAAGCAAATTTATGATTCCTGTCGAGTACAAGGCTGCCTGTCCCCTCGAGAAAAATATTCTCAGATTCCAGTTTTTTTAGGTCATTGCGATGAACATAGCCATATTTTTCAACAAGTGCGTTTATGATATCATCGCGTTGCTCCAACCTGCGCGAGGGTTCCATCATGGGATAGCTTAGCAGCCAACCGTTATAGTGGGTAGAAATCCAGTTATTTGGAAAAATTGCATCGGGTTTATGTGGACTAGCACTGTCTTCAAACATCAAAACCTCAATGTTCCAGGCTTCGAGCAGCGATACAAAACCGTCAAACTCTTCAATGGCTGCAGTTCTGATTTCTTCGGGACTCATTGAATGAATCTTTTGTTGAAATGAATTACTGTAAGCGGTGCCCTGATTATAACCAAAAAAATTTGGTCTGATCATCAGCACACATGAGGGCAGAGCTAAATTCATGAAATTTTAATTCAGTTTATAAACTGACCTCTTTTTTTTAACTCGCGGTCAATTGTTTGTAATATTGAATTTTGATAGCCTGTGCTCTTGAACCGAACTGAGATTTTAAAAATTCCAAATAAGAATCCAAAAAACGAAAAGATAGAAAGCGGCAGGAAAATTACCCCTAACAAAGCAGATGTAACAAAACCGAGCATTCCAATACAAAAAAAGAGAGGGGAAACTGCGCCGAGTGTAAATACTATCTGGTACATTTTCTTGTACGATTCGTTGCGTTTCTGCCAACGACCCCTTAGCTGAAAAAGATGTTCGGTGGTGTAATTTTCTGGGGCGATGACAAGAATAGTATCAGGGTCGTCGTTACAATCCTGCTCAATTTTCATCAAAAGGTCATCAATGGATTTGTCTATGTTTTTTTCGGTGTTCATAGCCAAACGGAGTATTTAATTAGTTTAGCATCGCAATATAGGTATTTATTTTTAATTCGAATAACTAACAGACCTATTTCGAAATATCATTTTGATAAATTATACAATCTTAGTATTTAATAAACTGTCGGGGTTAATTTATTTTAATGCGCTCAAATTTTCTGTAATTGAAAAATAATATCATATATTTACCTTTCGAAAATAAACCATACGGATAAAAGGAACTTATTACAGCGCTGATGCCATTCAGAAATAAAAATATTCTGATAATTTCTCCAACACCCTGGGAAGTGAACTTTCCAGCCAGGCAGCACTATGCGCGCGAACTTGCCAAGCAAGGAGCCTTTGTTTTTTATCTTAATCCCCCCTCTAAAGCTGATTCCAAAATAGAACTTTCTGAGAATCTCTGGGTAGTAGATTATAAATTAAACGGCGGGTTCATGGGTCTTTTTAAATTGCCGGAATCGAAACTTGTTGAAAAAATAACAGCACTTATATCCAAAAAAATTGATCTTATCTGGAGCTTCGATTGCAGTCGTTTCCGAAATTTAAATCTTTTTGGTTCTGACAGTTTTAAAATTTACCAAAAAGAAGAATGGTTTAAAGATATTGAAGCCGAAACGGAGATAGCTAACAATACAAATCTGATGCTATGTCTTTCGAAGCCGCTGATGGATCAGCTGCCTAAGTTGAATTGTCCAAAAATTCTTTTCGATCATGCTTTGGGAAATGTGTTTGTAGAAGCGGGGCAGCGAAAACAGCAAATTATGGAAAATACACAGTTTGCCAGTGGTCGAATCAGGTGCGGTTATTTGGGAAATTTACAAAACAAATATATCGATACGGCAGTTTTTGAGAACATCATTCGAGAAAATCCTATGGTAGAGTTTCATATCATTGGACCTTTTGTGAAAGAAAGCAATCTCGCAGGCAGCGGAAATAAAACCTGGGAAGATCCCTTTGTAGAATTTCTCATGTCGGCAGCTAATGTGCGTATGTACGGTAGTTTAATGACTGCAAGAATAGCTGAGATACTACAAACCATGGATATGTTTCTGGTTTGCTACGATACTGATAAATACGTCGACATTGTGGCCAATCCTCAAAAAGTGGTAGAATATTTTAGTGTAGGTTCTGTAATTGTATCAAGTCTCTTGATTGATCATAATTCAAATTCGGGTCTCATACGAATGGCTGATGAAAACAAATCCTTAGCGCGCATTTTCAAAACCACTGTTGCTGAACTTTCGGAGTTCAATAGTGAAGACCTCAGAAAAAAAAGAATTGATTTTGCATTAGACCATACTTATGAAAATCAATTGCGGAAGCTTGAAAAAATAGTTTCAGAAAATGAAGGAAACTAAACCCTCTGAAATGCCATTGCTTAGCGTGATAATGGCTGCCTACAATGCAGAGCAGTTCATATCATCTGCTATTCAGTCTGTACTTGACCAGACCTACAGTAACTGGGAATTAATTATTGTAAATGACGGCAGTAAAGACAAAACAGAGTCCAAAATATTTGAGTTTAAAGATTCAAGAATCAGGTATTTTTCTCAGACGAATTCTGGCGTAAGTGCGGCAAGAAATCTTGCATTGAAAAATATGAAAGGGGAGTGTTTCTGTATGCTCGATGCGGATGATTTGCTACCACAAAATAGCCTTAAGTCCAGATTGGACAAAATGCTTTCTGTGCCTGAGGCCGAATTTGTTGATGGTACCGTTATCGTAAAAAACAGCACACTCGAAAAGGAGCTCAAAAAGTATCACTTCAGTTATAATGGCGATCCTACCAGGTCCTTGGTAAGACTCGATGGTAATTGTTTTTTTGGCCCAAGCTGGATGATTAGAATTATGCCCGAAAAAACATACCTTTTCGATGAAAATATTACTCATGGAGAAGAGCTAATGCTTTATATTTCAATTAGCAATGGTGCATTATACACATCTGTCGACGAGCCTGTGCTTATTTACCGAAAAAGTAAAAATTCTGCAATGTCAAATCTTAAAGGTTTGGAAACCGGTTACAAGAAAATTCTTTTTCATGTGAGAAAAATGGAAAATGTAAGCGACGCAGATAAACGATATATGAAATTCAGAATCATACGCATCATGTTTTTGTCCTATCTTCGCAGATTAGATTTTTGGAATGCTGCAACGGTATTTTTTAGAATTTCTGGACAATAGAAAAAATAAATGAAAAATTTATTGTTCATCTCCATTGCATTTCCTCCCAAAAATGACCCTGAATGTCTTCAGACTGCTAAATATTTCCGTTATCTTAAAAAAAATGGCAATTTAAAGATAGCGGTCTTAACATCGGCATCGCCCACACTATATATGCCCTACGATAAAAATCTTGAGCAATACACTGAGGGCATTGAAAATCTGATTGAAATTAAAATTACAGAAAACAAATACCTGAATTTTCTGAAAAGAAAGTTTGTTCCGGGTTATTTTGATAAGCCAGATAGTAAAACTAGTTTTTACTATTCCTGGAAAAAAGCAGCAAAGCAGCTAAAGGAAAAACCCGACATTATCTACTCAAGATCTTTTCCGCTGAGTTCCGCTCAAATGGGCTTAATGATGAAGAAATATTTCGATGTGCCTTGGGTTTTACATCTCTCCGATCCATGGGCATTTTGTCCAATTACACAATATAAAACCGAAAAAGAGCAGGCCTATCATCACGAACAAGAAAAAAAGTGTTTTGAGGCTGCAAGCTATATTTGTCTTACATCCGATAAAACCATTGAACTTTATAAAAACAATTACCCTGAATTTAGTAGTAAATTTCTCTATTTTCCTAATGTTTTCGATCCTGTCGACTTTAAGAAAAACGAATATGTGTTTAAAGAAAAGATTAGAATAGTATATACAGGGGGCTTAGTTGAAAATCGTTCGGTAAGCTACCTTATCGATGCGCTGAATATTTTAAAAAAAGAGCATCCGCAAGTCTTGGATGTTTTTGAATTTATTTTTGCAGGAGCAATGGACAGTTATAATAAGTCCTTTTTCGAAAAATCTGCTTTTAGAAATCTCAGATATATAGGGCTCTTGCCATACAATGAGGCATTGGATCTTCAGCGAACTGCAGATATTTTATTGGTTATTGACAATCCTATCGATAATCCGGATAAGGCAGTTTTCTTTCCATCCAAACTGCTAGATTATATGCTTATGCAAAGAAATATTTTGGCTATAACAACGTTAGGTGGCACCAGCGACGATTTGTTAAAAAGTATTAACGCGATTACTGTTTCACATTCCGACAAAAATGGCCTTGTAGCAGCACTCTTAAATATTCATAAGGCGCATACAGAAAAAGATAATAGCTTCTTTTTCAGGGAAAATATCGATGAACATTTTTCTGCTGATTATAACGCTAAAAGGCTTGTTGAAACCTTTGAAAGTTTATTAAAATGAAAAAAATTGCAATTGTTTTGGGCACACGTCCCGAAGCCATAAAATTACTTCCCTTATACAAGGCTTTTAAAAAAGAAGGTTATTTTGATCCAATATTGATTTCTACCGGTCAACACCGTGAAATGCTAGACCAGATATTTAATTTTTTTGGAGTGAAGCCTGATATTGAGCTAAGCCTGATGACTAAAGATCAGACACTTGCTTCACTCACTTCCAATCTAAGTACTGCGCTTCAGAATTGTTACGAAGAGATAAAACCTGATTTGGTTATTGTACAGGGCGATACGACTACAGCATTTGTAAGTAGCCTTATTGCTTATTATAATCGTATCAAAGTAGCGCATGTTGAAGCTGGTCTTCGAACTTATAATAAATATTCTCCTTTTCCAGAAGAGGTAAATCGAAAACTCATCAGCGGTATTGCCGATTATCATTTTGCTCCGACAGATAAAGCCCTTGAAGTTTTAAAAAAAGAAGGACTCAGCAATATTTACCAGGTTGGAAATACTGTAGTCGACAGTCTGCTGCTTTGTTTGAAAAAATTGGGGGTCAACAGGAATTTTTATGACGAAAAATTTAAGCTTTTAAATAATTTCGATAAAACAGTACTGATAACAGGACATAGGCGAGAGAGCTTTGGAGATGGTTTTCAGAGAATTTGTGAAAGCATACTTCGTTTGGCCAGTAAATACCCCAATTTTCTTTTTTACTATCCGGTTCACCTCAATCCGAATGTCAGATCTGTTGTATTGTCTATGCTGAGTAGCGTTGACAATATTTTTATTGACAATCCGCTACCTTATGATGAACTCGTTT
>CAMDAB010000090.1 GCA_945888475.1 Saprospira grandis DSM 2844
TATGCACCTGTTCCACCTGCTCCACTTGCTGTCGCTGTTCCTGTCGATTGTCCGAAACAAAGTACATTTGTCACAGCTGCTCCGGGTACTGTTACCGTTACGGCCGTAGGTGCTGTGATAGTTGTTGTGGAGGTTGCTGTACAACCAAGATTGTCGGTTACGGTTACAGTGTAAGTTCCTGCTCCGAGTCCGTTCAAACTTTGAGTGGTTGCTGTTGCACCTGTTGACCATAAGAAGGTATATGCTGCTGTTCCTCCGCCTACGTTCGCTGTTACGCTTCCGTTGGTAGATCCAAAACAACTGATCTGTGATCCGTTGTTATTGCTCGTTACTGCTGCTGTGACTGTTACGGCACTGGCAGGTTGGGTTATTGTTACACAGGCTACGTTGCGGCAGTTGTTTGCATCGCTTACTGTGACACAGTGTTGTCCTGCGGCTAAGCCTGTTCTTGTTGCTGTGGTTGCTCCATTTGCCCATAGGAAAGTATATGGTGCTGTTCCGCCTGAGCCCGCTACTGTTGCAGATCCTGTAGACTGGCCAAAGCAATTTACATTTACTACTGTTCCTGAGTTAATCGTTGCGGTTACTGCGCTTGGTTGTGTCAAGGTCACATTCGCCGTTGCAGTACAGCCATTGGCATCCGTTGTTGTTACTCGGTATGTGCCGGCGGGTACAGCAACAAGATTTTGAGTTGTAGCACCCGTTGACCATAGGAAACCGTATGAGCTTGTTCCTCCAGCTGGGGTAGAACTTATTGTACCGTCTGAGTTTCCATTACAACTTATTTGAGACCCATTATAATTTGAGGTTACTGTAGCAGTTACAGTATGAACTGCTGCAGGTTGAGTTATATTGGCAGTACGAGTTATTGAACAGCCAAGATCGTCTGTAACCGTTACTGTTGCTATGCCTGCTGTAAGTAATGTTGCTGTCGCATTGGCTTCACCATTACTCCAGGCAAAGGTGTACGGTGCAGTAGCCCCAGCAGAAGATACAGTTGCTGAACCATTATTAAAGCCAAAACATGATACATTGCTATTAACTAAAGTGCTTGCCGTTAACTGAGTTGGTTGAGTAATTACTATACTGGTTGTATCAAAACAACCTGCATTATTATCTGTAACTGTGATTCCATACGATCCTGCAGGAAGATTGGTAAAGTTTACAGGAGGAGCCAAAGCACCGGCAACTTGGGTGCCACTTGCAGATACGGGACCATTTAACTGGACATTATAAGCTCCAATACCATTTGTAGCACCAGCACTAATTATTGCTGTGCTATTTCCAAAACAACTGATAGCTGTATTTTGGACAGCAAATGGTGTCACAGGGAAAAGAATAGGCAGTGGGAATGAGTTTGATATAGAACATCCATTTGCATCGGATGCTGTAACGGCGTAGGTAAATCCACCAGGAAGACCTGTTACAAGACCTGTAGTCTGTGTTGAGGCTGCATTGTTCCAAACATAAGTAAATAAACCTGTTCCACCAACACCTTCTACTTCAATCAGACCATCATTTGTATATTCACAAACGGCTGTGTCCATATTTACAAAATTTAATGTAACAGGAGCGGGCTGGAATACATCAATGCAGACAGTTGCCTGACAAGGAGTTGCATCAGTTGCAGTTACACAGTAAGTACCTGCTGCAAGATTTGTTCTTATATTACCTGTTACTCCGTCATTCCATAAGAAGGAATAACCCGGAATTCCTCCCGATGCCGCTACTCTGATGAATCCATTTGTATTACCAAAACAAGAAACATTACGAATAGAATCAGAAGCAACACTTACAATAGTGGGAGAAGGATTAACAAATATACATGCAGTAGTATCACAACCCCTGACATTATCAGTTATGGTAACACAATAAACCCCAGCTGTTAAATTTATTATTGTATGAGAAGCACCCATTGCCATAGTTCCATTATCCCAATTGAAGGTATAATTTCCTGAACCACCGGTTGGAGCAGCCGTTGCTGATCCGTCATTAGTACAAACAACATCGACTGAACTAAGGTTTGGAATAATTGGCGGGAATATGTTAACATCAAATGAAACAGACACTGGACATGTCAGGCGTTGAGTGCCTGTACAAGTAGCCCTTGAATAAACAGTAGCCACGTAAGTAATTGTATTATTGGGACTAACCTGAGCTGATGAAGCGTTAAGTACCGTCAAATTTGTAAGCGGTGTCCAAAATACAGAATCTCCCGGGGTTAATCCATTTACAGTAAGCGTTACTGTCTGTCCATCGCATATACTTTGAGAAGGAGTATTTGCTGAAACAATAGGTTTAGGGTCAACAACAAGATAGGCAGTATCTGTTGGAGAATCACCACAACAATCAGTGATAAGCATTAGCGTTATCATATAACAGCCGACTGCATTAAATTGCTGATTACCAATACACTGTACGTCCCCTGGTTGAGGGATTGCACCGTTAAAATTCCAAATTATGGTATCGGCAAATCTATCGGAGCAGAAGTTTGCAAAATCACCCGCGCATACCTGGAAAGTATCGAGACCAATCTGATTTGCTGCGCTGGTTATGGTTGGTTTGAAGGCTTTATTAAAGGCAATATTATGGAAGTCGGTATAAATTTCAGCAGCCTGAGAAATTGTATAGCGACCTAAACTGTCATACTGAGTGGTATCAGGGTTATTGATACCAGTTGCGGGATTACAGAAAGTATTAAAAACACTGTAGTCCCAGTTAGCTACACCGACACCGGCTCCTGGGTTACCGATAGGCAAAGTGGTTGCTGTAAAGAATATAGGTGCGTTTGTACAGTTTACGTTTTCAACTATTATAACAGGTTGAGTTGCTAAATTGAAAGATGCGTCTGAATTAACCAATACTGATCCAGGATCGCAGGCAGCAAAAGCAATAGCCTGAGAAAGACCTGTAGCTCCAGTTCCCCCCTGTCCACCGATTCCACCATTTCCACCATTTCCACCATTTCCACCACGACTAACATTATTACCGGAAAAACCTCCAAGTGCACCATTACCACCAATTGCACCAACTCCACCTACTCCACCAGTTCCACCTATACCGGCAGCAGCAGCAGCAATATTACAATCTTCAATATTTCCGTTTGTACCATTATCATAAATATATACACCGAAAGAACCACCACCACCAGTTCCTCCAGAACCGCCGCGACCGCCCTGACCGCCGCCACCACCGCCGCCACCGCCGCCGCCGTTGTTAGGCACAACAGCAGATGCACCACCGCCACCGCAACCACCGGTTCCACCAATGCCATCTTGTCCGCTAAGTGCCTGAGCACCTGGGGTAAAGAAAGCACAAGTTATCCCCGCAGCTCCTATGGGAGCATTTGAACCATTGGTTCCTGATATACCGTTAACACCATTTGAACCATTATTATTACCAGCAGCACCTCTGGCACCACCACCACCATCGCCACCTCCACATGGGGAAGTAGTTACAGAACCAGCGGGTACTCCACCAACACCTGGAGGAACACCACCCGAACCTGCGCCACCACCAGCAAATGAAAGTATACCACCAATATGTGTATTTCCAGATCCGCCACCGCCGCCGCCGCCGCCATCAAAACTGGCTACAGTTGCAGAGTCACCACCTTGTCCTACTCCGCCTGCGCCACCGGAACCTCCAAAACCAAATCCGGAAATACCACCACCATCTGCTCCTGTTCCACCTGCAGCAATGAAGTTATCTCCTACTGTTCCGGCAATACCAATAGATCCATCGCTACCGTCTACGCCCGCAATTCCGTTTTGCCCGACCAAACCTGCACCTGCAGCTCCTGACCTGACATGGCAACGAACAATATTATAATCTGAACAGGCAGCCAAACGTATACCGTATGTTGACATTCCAAGAGAATCGGCATCATCGACAATAATTGTTAAATCCTGCATACGGAAACCCTGTGCATTGTTTGCATTGAAACCAATAAGATGATAAGCTCCGGGAAAACCTAGCGGATTAGCATTAGAACGAATGATTGTTGTTGCTCCTTGTTGTGAAGATTTTCTCCAAAGATTCATAGGGTCGAAACCACCTTCTATTGTAAGATAACTTGTTACGTCCAAGGTACTGTCGGTATTATAAGTACCCATGGCCATTTTTATAACCGTATTATTACAGGCCGATCTTCTCAATGCCGTATGAATTGTAGTAGGCTCGAATTGTGTACCTGCACCATTAGGATCACCGGTTGGTGATACATAAATATTGATACATTCCACCGGACCTTGGGGAGCACCGATGATGAGACAGCCCTCCTCGGTTGTTGAACATCCTGTTGCTGGGTCAGTTACGATAACTTCATAACAAAGTGTTGTATCTTGCAGCGCAGGAACACTTACATTTATTGTAGATTGGGCGCCTAAAACAACACCAGTGCCCAATGGCGTTCCCGATGGGTCGAACCATTGATAGTTAAGCCCTGTTCTATCGGTAGTAGCTATCAAAGTTGTAATTGCGCCAGAGCAAACATTTGTACCATTAGGTATAACAGCAACAGATGGGTCATTTCTTACTTCAACTTCAACTTCGTCTTCTACTATACATCCATCAGAATAACGTATGGTACAGGTATAAACAGTGGTAACAGCAGGAGTTGCAATAACCGTGGTACCCGTAGTTGTATTTAAACCAGTAGATGGCGACCAGGTTACGCTTGTCACAGTGGTAGGTAAGGTAGGGGGTGAAGCGACAGCTACTAATGAAGTAGATTCCCCTGCACAAATCGTGGTGTCCCTTAGAACAGTGACAGTTGGATTGGGGTTGGGTGTGATATTTACAGTAAATGTAAAGGTATTTTGCCCAAATAATGGGCAAGCATTATCCCTAACAGTGACTGTAAATACATGTGACCCGATATCGGAAAATCTGGGATTCCAACAGAAAGTTCCAACAACTGTATCTGCAGTAGTATTTTGTGTATTGAAGGAAGCTCCGGGTACAGCACCATTCCATGTCATGAAAACAGAGTCTGCCGGATCTATATCTGTACCAAGTATATCAAAACATAGCTCTTGTCCAAAACAAGAGGTAATTGAATAATTTATAATCGTCTGACCAGTTGCATCAACACCAATTGCAAAAGGCAAATTATTGGTACAATTGATGACCGTAAACTGAATATCTCGAACGGTTTCTCCAATAAAAACTCCATTGCGAAACTCTCTTACCAAAACACAAAGTACACCAACCTGAGCTGTGGATGGTGTAAATGCAATAGCACCTGTTCTTGGGTCAATCGTAATACCGGAAACAGAAGTTAAAGGTGTTGTTGCTCCAAAACCAGTGTTATACTCTACAGTATTATTAAGCCCTTCTTCACATGCTACCAATGAATAAGCCAAAGAATCTCCATCAGGATCGAAACCGCCATGGTTATAAAATGTCTGTTGCCCGCGGCACAAAAACGCTGTGGGCAGGTTTAAAAATTGAGGGGAATTATCGCAGGGAGATACTGTATTATTGATTGTTCCCTCAACATATAAATTTTCATTACCAGGATTTTGAAGCGTTGTGATTGCATTATTTCTGCAGCACAAGGAATGAGATATTCTGATATTGTTACAACCTGCGGGAAAAGTAACAGTTCCCTGGTAAATCCATTCCTCTACACCGAACTGGCCTGTACCTCCGTTACAACGACGCGGTGCGGAAGGGCAAAGCGGAGTAATGTCTCCTGGAGTTCCAACCCTGTTGAGGGTTAGTGTTGAATTATTTCCGCATCGGCTTATGTTGAGACTTGCGGTGTTATTCATATTCACACCATTACAATCTCTATAAAGCTTTAGGGTGATTCTGTACTGGTTTGGCCCGATACATTCCCAGGATAGGTCAGCACCCATAGCATGTGTTGCTTTTGCCTGCTGAATTCCAAAAGACCAAAAGAAAATGGTCAAAATAGAGGGGAAAAGAAATTTTAGGAGTAGATTTTGACGAACCATAATAAAAGGGTTGCAATTATTTTGAGAGTAAATTTTTGGTTACCGATTAGCTAAAAAAAGCATTAATTAACAGACAGTATTTATAAAATATCAGGATGAAAAACAACATGCCTTTTATAAGAACGATTTTTTATAACGCTTGTGTATGTCTTTAAATTATTTTCTTAATTTTTTATTAAGATATAAGACTGACATAAACTTATTAAGAATTAAAGAATTTTACAAGTATATGTTTTTCAACGTCTTATAATATTCAATAATTATCAACATCCAATTCTGACCCCAAACATAAAAAAAGCCCTTGGTTTTACCAAGAGCTTCATTTATTTTTATCTGATTTATTGTTAATTAGCTAATACTTCTGAACTGTATATACTAAAAACTGTCTATGAATTTCGCTACTTATCATACATAAATTTAGGGCTTAAAACTATTATCCAAATTTTTTATTTTGACTTTTTATAAAGGTCATATTAAACTAATTAAATCGGTGTTTATTGCAAATAAGTAGTTACGAAAAAAAACCTTTGAACCCGAGGGCTCCGAGAAGCGAAATCATATCATTGTCTGTGAACAGTTACTTGTTTTTTGGACAGTACTATCCATTCCCCCCAAAAAAGTCTTTCATCCTATCAAATAAGCCTTTGCGCTCCTCTTTTGATTTCTGACCAGGTTTGAAATTTTTTGCTTCGCGCAATTTTTCCAGTGTTTTGCGTTCTTCACCACTGACTTCTGTTGGAACCCATACATTGACATGTATAAGTTGATCGCCCTGTCCATAGCCCTGAAGCGATGGCAATCCTTTTCCTCGCAAACGGAAGATTTTGCCCCCCTGAGTACCCGGAGGAACAGTCACCTTTACTTTACCGGTAAGTGTAGGTACTTCAACGGTAGTTCCGAGCACTGCATCGGCAAAATTCACGTCTAGTTCAAAAAGAATATTGTTGTTATCGCGCGAAAAGAGTTCGTGTTCTTTTTCCTGAATGTTGATAAGTAGGTTCCCTGCAGGACCGCTATTAAGACCGGCATTTCCCTTGCCGTTCATTGAAAGCTGAATACCTTCACTTACACCTCCGGGAATATCGATAGAAATAGTTTCTTCTCCATAATTACGGCCTTCTCCTTTGCAGGTTCCGCACTTATTGGTAATCATTTGACCGCTGCCATTACAACTTGGGCATGCTACGGTGGTTTGCATCTGCCCCAAAAAGGTATTCTGCACTCGACGTACATATCCGCCACCATTACAGGTATTGCAGACTTTTACCGAGTTATTGTCCTTGGCACCGCTTCCAGCACAGGTATTGCAGCCCACATATTTTTTCACCTTAACTTTCTTGTTCACACCACTGGCTATTTCCTCCAGGGTTAGACTTACCTTAATGCGCAAATCCGAACCCGGTTGACCACCACCTCTTTTTCTACTACGGCCTTGTTGACCGAAGAAATCGAAGCCACCACCAAAAATATCACCAAAATGCGAGAAGATATCTTCCATGTTAGAAAATCCGCCACCACCTCCAGCGGCACCGCTCAAGCCAGCATGACCGTGGCGATCATAAACATTTCTTTTTTCGTCATTTGACAGAACCTCGTAGGCCTCGGCAGCCTCTTTAAATTTTTCTTCCGCCTCGGGGTTATCGGGATTTCTGTCGGGATGCAATTCCATGGCAACCTTACGGTATGCCTTTTTCAAATCTTCTTTTGAAACGTTTTTGCTAACACCCAATATTTCGTAATAGTCGCGTTTTTGTGCCATTTTGGTTTATATATATTACTGACCTACAACAACTTTTGCATAACGGATAATTTTATCGCGAAGATAATAACCTTTTTCAATTGTTTCGATAACCTTTCCTTTAAGGTCATCGTTTGGAACTGGTATTTTGGTTAACGCCTCGTGCAGATCGGGATTAAAATCCTGGCCATCACTATCCATAGCTTTTAGACCCTGCTGCTCAAGTGTTTTAAACATTTTTTCATAAATCAGCAGAATTCCCTCGAGTATGGTACTTTCTTCGTTGGAAGATTTTGCGGCTTTGATAGCCCTTTCTAAATCATCGAGTGTCGAAAGCATAGACTTAATTGCCGATTCTGAAGCCGTTTTAATCAACTCTTCGCGCTCACGCATGGTACGTTTTCGGTAATTGTCAAATTCTGCATAGAGCCTAAGGTATTTATCCTTCATTTCGCTGAGTTCCGATGCAAGTTTTTCGCTTTCATCGGCCGTAGTTTTTTGTTTTTTCAGCTCCTCTCCGCTCTCTTCGGCTTCATTTTCATTGTTTTCGCCAAGTTCGTTTTCAACATTTTCTTCTTGAGGCTGCTCGGTTGTTTTTTTGGGTTCCTTTTCAGGTCCGTCAACCGGAATTTCTTTATTGTCCATAACTTTATACTTTGACAGAATATTTGTGAATTTAGATTTTATTAAGTCAAAATCTTTGCCATTGCATAAAGACAAAGACAAACTGACAGTTTTGTCAGAATAGAAACTTAAATCTGACTATTTTTTGAGACTTTTTGACAATTGCGCATTGATGAGTTTATAATCGAGGTTAACCCCCATAATATTTCCTTGTGGGCTAATAAGAATAGTAGCTGGTATTTCTCTGATTCCATAGGCTTTGGCTGCCGGGTCGTTAAATTTATCCATACTCGATACATGATAAGGCCAAATCAAGCCATCTTGCTGAATTGCACGAAGCCAGTTTTCCCGGTTGCTTTCGATTCCGACACTGAATACCGTAAAACCCTTGGCATCTTTAAACTCCGCTTTCGAATATTCCCGGTAGAGTTCAACAATTTTTTTGTTAGACTCACGGCAGGGCCCACACCAGCTTCCCCAAAAATCGAGCAGTACCCAGTTCCCTTTCAGGTCGCTTAGTTTTAAACTATCGCCGTTTGTATTGACCGACAGAATGTCAGGTGCAGGTATGCCCGCGTTCACCCCGGGTTGCTTATACCATTTTACTGCTAGCCAAATGAGCACAATCAAGAGTAAAACTGCTATAATCTGTATATTTCCTGAAATTTTAAAGGGGGTCATAGTACTTAACTGTTTACAGCCTCTTCTTCGGATTCAAGCACACCCAGTTTGATAAGTGCAAGACGTGAGGCCTCTTGTTCGGCACTTTTTTTATTAAAGTCTTCGGCCTCGGCAAATTGTTCACTGTCGAGCAGAACTGCCACCCTAAACTTTTCGCGATTGTTGTGTGATTTGCTTTGCTCGAGTAGTTCGTAACTGATTGTTTTTTGATGCTTTTGGCAATATTCTAGCAGCAGACTTTTGAAATTATCATTCAGACTCTCCAGAAAATGTACATCTAAATGTTTTTTGAGGATACGGTGAATAATGAATTTTTTTGTGTATTTATACCCAACGTCGAGGTAGATAGCACCCACAAATGCCTCGAAGGTGTTACCCATCATAGACTGACTGACTCTGAAGGTACCGCGTTGTCTGAGAAACAAATCCAGTCCCATGTCAGCCGAGATTTTGTTCAGTGTTTTTCGGTTCACCATCTTAGATCGCATCTGTGTCAGGAAACCCTCGTCGTGCATTGGATATTTTTTGAAGAGGTACTCTGCCATTACGGCATCGAGTATAGCGTCGCCCAGATACTCGAGTCTTTCATTATTAAAATTTTGAATGGATTCGCCTTTGTTGCTGTTGATTGATTTGTGCGTGAAGGCTCTCTGGTAAAAATGAAGATATATCGGCACAAAACCGAGAATTTTAGTAAGTTCCCTAGTAAAAGTACGTTCTTTGGAAAAATAAAAATTGTAAATCTTTCTAATCACAAATTTGGTAAATACATTTAAGTAATTAAAAAACAAGAATGGCTGACACTTAGCCAGCCATCCTAAAATATTGTTAACCCTGATATTTTTTAAAGATCACAGCTGAATTGTGACCTCCAAAGCCATAATTGATATTCAAAGCGATATCAACATTGGCTTCAACCATTTTGTTAGGTGTAATCTTCAGGTTGGAATCAATTTGCGGATCGAATTCGTTAAAATTTATAGTAGGTGCAATTTTACCCTCATTAATTGTTTTGATACAGATAATGGATTCAACAGCCCCAGCTGCACTGATGAGGTGACCAGTCATCGACTTGGTAGCACTCATATGAATATTGTAAATGGCATCGCCCAAGGCAGTTTTGATAGCATTAGTCTCGGCGATATCGCCCAAATCGGTCGAAGTGCTGTGCGGATTGATGTAGTCCAAATCTTCAGCTTTGATACCGGCATCGTTCAACACTAGTTTAATCAATTCAATAACTCCCGTTCCGTCGGGATTTGGGGCTGTAATATGATAAGCATCGGCATTTTGAGCCACACCAATGATTTCGGCATATATTTTGGCACCACGGGCTACAGCGTGCTCGAGCTCTTCGATAACAAGACAGCCGGCACCTTCCCCAATAACAAAACCATCGCGATCTTTATCGAAAGGACGAGAAGCTGCAGTGGGATTATCGTTGCGGGTAGAAAGCGCTTTGAGTGCATTGAATGCGCCAACACCTACTTCTCCGATAGCTGCTTCGGCGCCACCAACCACCATTACGTCGGCACGTCCAAGAAGAATCTGGTCGTAGCCCAATCCGATACAATGCGTAGATGATGCGCAGGCAGTAACAATGGCTGCACTTGGGCCTGTGAATCCGTGGCGAATGGAAATATTACCTGCAGAGGCGTCGACAATCATTTTAGGAACTAAAAACGGCGTAAATCGTGGAGTGCCATCACCTTTTGTGTATTCTACAATCTCGGCGTGTAAAGTATCTATTCCTCCAATTCCGGATGCCCAAAAAACACCGACCCTTTTTTTATTTTCGAGCGTATCGAGCCCTGCATCTTTTATTGCTTCGTCGCTGGCAACCAGCGAATACTGCATTACGGGGTCAAGACGGCGTACCTCTTTGCGGCCAAGTATCTCACCGGCATCGAAGTTTTTGATCTCGCAGGCAAAATTTGTTTTAAATTTTTCGGTGTTGAAATGTGTGATGGGAGCTGCTCCGCTAACACCATTGAGCAGATTAGCCCAAAATTCTTCAATGTTGTTACCAATGGGAGTTAATGCCCCAATTCCGGTTACAACTACACGTCTTTTATTCATTTTTACACAATATTTGTTATAAAAAATCTTTATTCTAAAAAAACGACAGCGTCGGAGCAGATATACCGCACCCCGACGCCTTTCGTTTATCGAAAATTCTTATCCTGTGAAGATACAGAACTACGAATTTGCCTCTAGGAATGAGATAGCATTGCCTACAGTCTGAATTTCTTCAGCCCTCTCATCAGGGATAGAAATTCCAAACTCACGCTCGAATTCCATAATAAGTTCTACGAGGTCGATTGAGTCGGCACCCAGGTCTTTTTTGAAGTTAGAGTTAGGAGTAATTTCAGATTCATTGATAACCAATTTATCGGCAATAATTTTGGTTACGCGTTCTTGAATGCTTGCCATAAATTTTTTTAGTTTTTGTTTTAACAAATAGCCTTCAATATGAAGATTTAAGCAGTTAAAAGTTTACATTAGGGTACAAAGATGAATATTTGCATCCTGATTACCAAAGTTTTTTTTCTATTTTTTTTACCTGTCAGATAAAAAATAGCGTTTTATGAATATAATAGTTTCGGAACATTATTGGGGAAATTATCAAAAAATGCACCTAAAATAAAATATTATTTCTTAAGTCTTGGGGGCATTTTTAGCTGTTTGAGCCGTAAAACCGAAAATACCACCCAAAATACCACCTGCTATGTGTGCATATTGTGATACATGGTCATTGCCCATACTGCTCATCACCTCTTTGCCTACAAAGAAAATTACTACCAAAATAAAAGTGAGCGGAATAGTGCCTTCCTTAACATCGGCAAAAGATACGAGCACAATAAACATAAAAACAAGCCCGCTTGCGCCCAAAAGCCCGGTACTAAATAGCAATACCTGAAAAATAGCCGTAACAATTGCAGTGGTGGCCATCATTGTAAGAATGTTCTTACTACCGTATTTCTCCTCCATTATAGGTGCTATTAGGAGAAAAATAGATAAATTACCCACTATGTGTTCTGTACTTGCATGTCCCATTGTATAAGTAAAAATCCGTATATAATTTCTCCAATCTCCCCAGTGCCAGTCGCCGGGCAAAACAAAAAATTGTCCGATCAGGCCATTTTGATTATTATTAATATCGCCACCTAAAATATAATTTAGGATGTAAACAGCACTACAGACGAGTGAAAATGTTAGAACAACAGGGGCATTGTATCTGATTTTTATTGATTTCATATAATTTATTAACTAACAACTCCGCTTACTCTAAGCAAATATGCTTTTCCGGTGACCCCGGCGCGGGTTTTGGGATTTAGAAATTTTAAAGATAATTTACTAATATGAAAGTGATTGAAAGTTTTTACATTTCCAATGATGGCACCGTATTCTTCGAGCTGTTTTTTCCCGGTTTCATCGGTAAAAATCCATAACGGATGAGCGGAAACGGCGTTGATCAATTTATCAGGCGATTCAAAAACCTGTGCAATTATCCCACTGTAAAAATCCAGTGAATTAGGATACAAACGGTAAACCGCAAGCTCTTCGGGCACAATTTTTTGTTCCTTTATGAAAACTGCCGCCCTCGACCCCGACTGATAGCTGAACAGCTGAGGATAAAAATGCAGGCTCATCACAAAGTTAATCATCAAAACCGATATGATGCTCATCGCGATGACTTTTTCTTTGAATAAAGATATATTGGTATGGAGATAAATTATCAAAAAGGCCGAAATTACTACTATACTCCAAAGGACTGCATTTGCGGTTGGAAAAAACCAGCAGCAGATCAAAACAGCTAATGCAAAAATTAAAACTGAAATAATGTATTGTATAGCAACAAAGATTTTTTTTACCATATTATCTTTTTCAATGAGACTCAACATTGCTTGAGCAGTGATAATGGCCATAAAAGGGTAAAGCGGAAAAATATAATGCGGTAACTTATATTTTGAGAATGATAAAGCGACGAAAGGCACTAAAAATCCGAAAAAGGTCAACAACTCCCTGTCTGCGCCTTTTGTCCAATATTGACAAGATCTTTTGGCAAAAGCCCATAGCGCAACTAAAGACCAAGGTAGAAAGGACCATAGAAAGCTGTGTACAAAGAAAAATGCGCCGCTATCATTGCGCCAACTGTTTTCTCCGGTAATGCGGCCAAAGCTCTGTTTCCAGAAGTAAAAATAAATGCCATCCCATTGCCACTGCTGCCAAAGGCCAATAAGCATGGGGCTGAGCACAAGCAAGACAATTATTATTCCTAAAATCCACTCGGGGAGAAACAATATTTTCCAATGCTTTTGGCCCAACCAGTATGCCGACAAGGCTATAGCTGGTATAACTACGCCCAAAGGACCCTTTGCCAACATGGCCAAACCTACACAAATAAAACCGAACAGGAAATTATACCATTTTCTGTTTTCGCCATATTCTACAAGTTGCCATATTGAGGTGATGCAAAAAGCGGCCAATAGCGTGTCGGTTCTGATATCATGATTAAAAAGCACCCATGCCTGCGCACTTGCCAATATCAAAGCAGCCAGCTTAGCTGTTTTAGCATCGTACAGTCTTCTGCCAAGAGCATATGTAGCATACAAACCTAAAAAGGTTGCCAAAATCGATGGAAAACGATATGCAAAATGACCGGCTCCAAAAATTTTGAAAGAAAGTGCTGAAAGCCAAAAAAGCAGTGGCGGTTTGTCGAGATAGTCCACTCCTTTATGCTGAACAATCATCCAGTTGTCACTTTTGGTCATCTCAAGGGCAATAGATGCATACTGCGCGGCATCAACATCCATTATTTCGATGAAATATGCGGCACAAAGGTAAAGCAGTACTATAAACGCCCAAAAAACTGCATAAATTTTATTTTCAAACATATTTTTTTATCTTAATTCTTTCAATCTTCTCGCTGCGGCATTACAGGGAACTTCGTTTCTTTGAATTTAAAAAGTGGAGCTCACCCCAACCCCTTATTCAGGGCTTCGACTAAAAAAGGGGCTTTTGATACTCCTTTGGAGTATTTCGGCAAGCCGAATTTGGAAAAATTCTTAGGGAACTAAAATCGCATTTTCATCTTGTTTGTAGAAACAATTTAAAAAAACTTTCACTGCGTGAAGCTCTCTCGTCTTGGGACGAGATCGGTTCCTGTTTTTTCTTCCAATCTTCATCTCGTCATTCTTACGAGACTTTTTCTTTCAGCTTCTACTGCACAACTTCGTATAGTTTCTCTTCCTCTGAATTATTTTTTGTGGCCTCGAGAATTTCAAAAACATCATCGCTGATACTTTTTGCAATCTGACCTGTTGGTAAATCGTTGCCATCGAATCCGAAAGGATCCTCAATTTCTGCTGCCATCATTTCCAATCCCAT
>CAMDAB010000091.1 GCA_945888475.1 Saprospira grandis DSM 2844
AGATTGACCAAAAAAACCAACTTATAGTGAGTAAAAGTATAAAAAAATCACAAAAAAATACCGCTTTTCATAAGATTTCAAAATAGAAATCTTTCTTTGGATGAAAAGATATTTGCGAAACTGAAGTTTTATTTATACATACAAATTTAGTAATTAAATTCAAATTTGTTATTTTTGTGAAACCTGGTCTTTGGTTTTGAATTAGTCAACCTTGACATTTTTTTGAGGGCTTTAATCTAAAATCCAAGAATGATTAAAAATCTGAACTTATGAAAACCCTTCCAATCCTATTTTTTACATTTCTTATGTTCCTTTTCTTTTCCTGTGAAATTCCAAAGGAAAAAGCAGCAATTGGAGAAACGGAAGAAGTAAAAGACAAGACATCTGATTCAATAAGTAAAATTGAAAAATTCCGTCAAAACGATTTTGTGTCAGATAGGCTAAAGAAAATTTATGAAACCTTCGGACTCAATCGGAGGAACAAAAGATTGTGGCCCTCAAATGAAATGTGTTAAAGTTAATCAGGCTTTTCATATTCTTGATGAGCTGCTCAAATCTTTTAGCCAGATCGACATTTTCGCAGTAAATAGCATGAAAAATATCCCAGGTACGATTGAGAATTGAAAAGCAATTTTCGAACTTTTCTAGTATTTTCATCACTACTGTACTGATTTAAAATGGTTCCTTAAAATTTGGTCTCTATGAATTGCAATAGATTTCAGGATTTTCATTGTTAGGCATTCGTCAAAATGATTTATTTGCAGTTATAATTTCAACACAATTAGTAACTTTGCGCCGAAAGAAAGAAGCCGCGAATATTAGGCGGGCTACCTTAGGTTAACAATTCGAAAATTTGTACAATGGAAACTATCATAAAATTCGATAAGAAAAAGCTCAATAAAAAGAAACTGCTCGAACTCTATCGTGCCATTCTGAAACCCCGAATGATTGAGGATAAAATGTTGGTCTTGCTTCGTCAGGGCCGAATCAGCAAGTGGTTTTCGGGCATTGGACAAGAGGCTGTTGCAGTTGGCGTTACCGAGGCCTTGGAGGCGGATGAATTTGTATTTACCCTGCATCGGAACCTGGGGGTATTTACCAGTCGGAATGTGCCTTTCGAAAAACTTTTCAGCCAGTGGCAGGGTAAAATGCACGGTTATACCAAAGGTCGCGACCGTTCTTTTCACTTTGGCGTACCTGAGCATGGCATCGTGGGTATGATTTCACATCTTGGCCCTCAGTTGGCTCTTGCCGGAGGTGTAGGCCTTGCAAATATGCTTGGTGGCGAGCAAAAAATTGCCGTTGCCTTTTCGGGCGAAGGCGGTACCAGCGAAGGTGATTTTCACGAAGCGCTTAATGTGGCAGCAGTCTGGAATTTGCCCGTTATTTTTGTGGTTGAAAATAATGGTTACGGTTTGTCAACTCCTAGCAGCGAACAGTTTGTCTGTGAGCATCCGGTCGACAAAGCCATTGGATACGGCATGAAAGGCGTTCGTATCGATGGAAATAATATCCTTGAAGTATACAATACAGTTACAGAATTGGCAAAGGAGATGCGTAAAAATCCGCATCCTGTTTTGTTGGTCTGCGACACTTTCCGTATGCGTGGACACGAAGAAGCATCGGGCACCAAATATGTTCCTAAGGAACTGATGGAACATTGGGCAACTAAAGATCCGGTCGTTAATTTTCAGAATTATCTCTTGGGTGAAGGTATTCTCACCGAAAAAATGATTGAAGAAATCCGTGCAGAATTTAAGGCGGAAATAGATCACGGCATTCAGGTTTCGGAATCGCAGCCGCCTATTGAAGCAGATACTCAAAGAGAGCTCGATGATGTCTATGCGCCATTCGAACATGTGGAAATTTTGCCATCGGAACATGGACACAAAACTTCGAAACGCTTTGTAGATGCCATTTCCGACGGCTTGCGACAAGCCATGCAACGCCACCCTAAATTGGTATTAATGGGTCAGGACATTGCCGAATATGGCGGAGTTTTCAAAATAACTGAAGGTTTTACAGCTGAATTTGGTAAGGCCCGTGTACGCAATACGCCATTGTGCGAAAGTGCAATTGTAGGAATTGGAATTGGCCTGGGCATCAAAGGTTATAAATCCATGATGGAAATGCAATTTGCAGATTTTGTTACCTGCGGATTCAATCAGATTGTAAACAATGCTGCTAAGTTGCATTGGCGCTGGGGCCAAAATGTCGACCTCGTAGTGCGTATGCCAACAGGAGCAGGTTCAGGCGCAGGCCCTTTTCATTCACAAAGCAACGAAGCTTGGTTTGTAAAAACCCCCGGTTTGAAAGTGGTTTATCCATCCAATCCATATGATGCAAAAGGACTGCTATTGGCTTCTTTCGAAGATCCGAATCCAATTGTATATTTTGAGCACAAACTGCTCTATCGCAGTATAGAACAGGACATTCCCGATGAATATTACACGGTAGAAATTGGCAAGGCAAGAACAGTCCGCGAGGGTACTAAAGCTTCCATTATTACTTACGGAATGGGCGTACATTGGGCAGAGGCTGCAGTAAATGAACTTGGAGTTGACGTAGAAATCATCGACCTCAGAACGCTACTGCCTTTAGATTATGCAGCTATTGACGCAACCCTAATGAAAACAAACCGCGTACTGCTTTTACATGAAGACACCATGATTGCAGGTGTAGCTGCTGAGCTTTCGGCCTATATTTCAGAGCATTTGTTTGAATATCTCGATGCGCCAGTTATTCGCATTGCCAGCCTCGATACTGCAATTCCTTTCACAACTCCATTGGAGAAAAATTTCCTTGCCTCGGCAAGATTGAAGGATGGTATTGAAAGGTTGTTAGGCTATTGAAAACTGCAGCGACCCAATAGAGCTGTTGGATTTTTGTCTAAAAAAACTTTGAAATTAAGCCTAAAATAAGATTATTAACCGTAGAAAAATTTCAAGTAAGGTACAGTTTTTTAAATTTTAAGAAAATTTTCCCTCAAGAAAATTGCTTTTAAGGATAAAACTTGTAATTTTGCAATTCAAATACGTTTTATTTTGGTCCTATAGCTCAGTCGGTTAGAGCAGCTGACTCATAATCAGCGGGTCACAGGTTCGAGCCCTGTTGGGACCACTCTTTTAAAAAGCCTGTAAATTATTTACAGGCTTTTTTATTTCCCCAAAACGCTTTAAAATGGCTTTTGTGTACATCCTAAAATGCTGAAAAGTGAAAGATTTTTCATCGGATACACAACAAAAAGTGTTGAGGAACGCCTGATTGAACACAATCTGTCGCTTTGAACTTTAACTTTTTAAGTAACGCAGCGTTAATTATAAATTTATACCCTAATAATACAACCATGAAAAAATTCCTTGAAGCTGAATGGCAAAATCTGGCGATAGCCAATTATGAAATCGACCCTAAACTGCTTAGCAAGCATATTCCCCGCGGCACAGAGCTCGACATTTGGAATGGCTGCTGCTATGTCAGTCTGGTTGCTTTTATGTTTGTGAATACCAAAGTTTTGGGCTTCAGCATCCCCTTTCACATCAATTTCGAGGAGGTAAACCTAAGATTTTATGTGCGTTACAAACATGAAAACGAATGGCGCAGAGGCGTAGTTTTTGTCAAGGAAATTGTGCCAAAACCTATGATCAGCTTTGTTGCCAATACAGTTTATGGGGAGCATTACCACACACTGCCTATGAAACACAATATCAGCAGTGGTTTGGATAAACTTGAGGTGGAATATTTCTGGAAATTCAAGCATGAATGGAATCATTTCAAAGTCATCGCAAATCCCGAGGAAAAGCCAATTTTACATGGCAGTGAAGCAGAATTTATCACCGAACATTACTGGGGTTATACCCGAATCAACGACAGTAAAACTTCTCAATATGAGGTGGAACATCCGCGCTGGAATCAGTATAAACTTGAAAGTTATGATATCCAATGCAATGCGGTCCAATTATATGGCGAACCTTTCGGTGAATGCCTTTCGCAAAAACCTGTTTCAGTTATGCTGGCAAAGGGTTCGGAAGTGAGTGTACGCAGGGCAGGTAAAATTTGATTTTCAATATTTTATAGGCAATTTAAATTTTACACGCCAAAATGCTTTAATACTTTCTGCAGCTGAGCTTCTTCTGTTGCAGGAACGGGAACCCTTACATCCAGATTTTTCCTACGGAAGCGGGCACCGATATAAGAGTATTTGAATTCCAAAATACGCTCGGCATCATAATAAACAATCCCTTCGAGCCCATTCCCGAAGTCACTCAATACATGGAACTCATCATTCAAAGTTAGGCAATTATGGGCTATGATAACCTCCCCCGTATCCCGGTTCTGTCTTTTTTGGTTTAAATACATGATTTCAAACCATATTAACCCAAATATAATGGCGAAAACAACACCCAAAAAAAGCACAAAAAACAACGCATGGAGATGATTCTTAAACTCGAAAAATGAATAAGCCATCATAAACAAAAAAGCAACAACAGTAAAAAAAAATACTTTTCTTATTTTTTCTTTCAGGACTGTAGCATCAATATTGACAAATTCTTTCCAAATTTCGTAATCTACTTTCCATCTTGAAATGACGTTTTTGTTGTTCAAGAGCTTGTCCATCTGCCTGGCCTTGTCTAAAAATATCAAAAATTGGAATGTCCCTATAATTACCATTGACAGACCTACCAAGAATGTTACAATTGGATCAAAATTAGCTATCCATGGCATCGGAAAGAGACAGAAACCAATGATGGCAAAAATAGCAATATATATGGCCCATTTTTTTTGAGAATTTTCGATTTGCATGAAGAGAAATTCTTGCGCGAAATTAAAAAGTTTTCCTAAATTGCAGCTTCAAAACATCAGATAATATATTCAAACCCCCCTCTTCTTATGTCAGAAAACAGAATATCGATGGAACTTGCTACCGAATTGGTGGATCAAATAAAAGGCCTCATCGATCAGATGGAGGAAAAACTTCCTTTTTTAATTAGCCTTACAAGCGATGAACGCAACAGCTTTCCTAAACTGAGCCGTGAAAACGAACTTTTTGTAGAAGAAACCATTCGTGCCGCACAAACCCACAAGGATGTTCTACCTTCTTACATTCATACCAACGAAATGGCAAAAGACTTGGAACTTCATCAGCAGTTGGGACGTATTATGGTTCGCCTCAATTATCTGCACGAAAAAGTAAAAGACACCATGCATATTGCTGGATCTGAAGCCTTAGCAACCGCTCTTGTCACCAATAACATGTTCCAGATCGCTGCTAAAATGGGCGTCGAAGGAATGGATAGCGTCTCTGCAAAACTGAGCGAACTGTTCGATAGCAGAAGCGGTCAATAAATTATAAAAAAAATCATATGAGCTGTCTCAAAAAGGCAGCTTTTTTTATGAGCCTGGGTATCAAATTCCCTAAAAGTTGTAACTTTTCAGGAATGAAATCCGCAAAAGTTGTTAAAATTGTGCAAATTAAGATGAAAGATATAAATTGAACATAGGGGCAAGGTACTCTAAAAAACAGCACCTTACAATGTTTTTTAGTGCGCATTCTTAACTAAGGCGTTCACAAAATACATACAGCATTTTTAAAGTCAAACCTTTTCTAAAGCAGCTTTTTTAAACACAGATTTTCGATTCCGATTATTTCCTAGTCTTAGTATGTCACAGCTTCGAAACAAAATTGATAATTTGTCTGTTATAACAAACAAATAATCAATTATGAACACACTATTAATGCTGCTGTTAATGCTTTTTAGCTCCAATAATTTACTACGTTTCGATTTCGGGAACGAAAAAGGCAATGTAAAAACCTGGTTTACCATTACCGATAATGTTATGGGTGGCGTAAGTACTTCAAAATTGGACATGAAGGGAACTTCCATCCTTTTCACAGGTTCCATTTCATTCGACAACAATGGCGGTTTTGCCTCGCTGCGCTCCGGCTTTGGAAAATATGACTTATCTACTTACGATGCAGTAAGGATAAAATTCAAGTCCCAAAATCAGAAATTTGCACTTACGCTCGATAACAGCCGTAACTGGTGGGAACCTAATTATAAATACGAGTTTCAATCGGAACAGTCCAGCGACTGGAAAACGGTCAGTTTCAATCTTGCGGACTTTCACGAAGAAATCATCGGGCGCAAAAGCGGCAATAAAATCTCGAACTCGATTCTGAAAAACATTTGCCAGATTGGCATCATCACCAATGACAAAAAAGAAGGACCTTTCAGTCTCGAGATTGATTATATCGAGTTTTATAAGAAATAGAAAACCCGGCACTTGGTCGGGCTTATAACTTACTTTGATTCCATTTAGTAACTAAAGTTGAAACGAAAGACTTTTCGCAAGACTTTCTCCCAATTTCGGCAATTTATGCCTTGGCATAAAATAAGTAGCCAAACTGGCCAGTTCGGCAAAAATCTGATGTTTTTCCATCGCACCCTGCAGATAACCCGCTCCTGAGGAACCACCCGTACCCGAGCGCATTCCAATCATACGTCTTACCATAATGATATGCTTGTAACGGAAAGTGGCCATCAGTTCGTCAATTTCGAGAATCAGACTCAACAAACGGTAGGGTTGCTGAAGTAGTGGAAACTCGCGATAAAGATTGATGAAAAGTGCTGCACGGGCAGCTTCAGGACTTAATCTCATACTTCTATCCGTTTCCTGAAAAAACACCTCATCGAAGCCTTTCATGCTGATTTCTTCTATCTCGCGCCCCCTTAGGCCAGCATTGTAATAATCGCGGTAAGCTGCCCAGAATGGATGCAATTCTTTATTGGCTGTTTCGGGCACCTGAAAATCAGCCCAATATTTGGCTTCGTCCCAAAATGGCATACGACTGAGCCATGCATCGAGTAATTCGAAGAAAGAAGGCTCTTTTTCGGCTTCATCTATGCCTTTGATATGTTCCTCACTAAGTTGTTTCTGATAATATTTCTGCTCGTGGCGATGTTCCATTTTCAGACCCAGTTTTGTTTCCAAAATTCGGAACTGATAGCTTTGAAAACCAGAGGCGGGTGTGAGCAGGTCGCGAAAATCTAGAAAATCCATAGGTGTCATGGTATCGAGCACCTTTACCTGAGCAACACAGAGTTTCCAGATTTCAACAATGCGTTCCAGACGATGGGTTACTATCTGCATCGACTTAGAGTTGTCATCAATCTGATCATTCTTAAAAATCTCAATGATAGAGCCCATATCGTGGGCAATCTGCTTGAACCATAGTTCGTAAGCCTGATGAATAATGATAAAAAGCATTTCATCATGCGCATCTACGCCCTGCGCATCCGATTCGGGAAATTGTGCATTCAGGATTTTATCTAATGCAAGATAATCGCCATAGTATTGTTCGCGGCCGGTATATGAGTTTTTCATAATAATGTTTTATGATACGTTAATTCTAAATTTATATTCACTTTCAATATCTCCACGGAAAATGTTGCGTACAATGAGCAGGCTTGTACCTGTGGATATTGCTTCAAAAAAGAAAGTGGTTCTTGCTGCGTCAGCACCAGCCATTCCAGGTTCATTCATCCTTTCGGGCGTATTGTAAACCGTATCGGTGCCACTATGCCTTAGCACGGTTTCGTCTTCAATTTCAAATTCGGCCCAAAAGCCAACCGACATATGCTCGTGGAAACTGTAGCCGAGTTTATCCCCTATTTTGGCTTTTACATCACTATTTGCTGCTTTTAGTTCAATCGTTTTAGGCATGGAGTTTTTTTAGGAAATATTCAGACTTGAAAGAATATTCTATTACATTGAAGCAAAGTTCATATAATTCACCCACATATTAAAATATTTTGAACAAATCCAAAATTTTATTCCAATATTCCAACTAAGATGCTTTGACATTGTTACAAAAAATTATAGTTTTTTAACTATTTTTACGCCAATCTTTATAAGATTATCAGTCTCGTCTGGTGGACGAGATCATATATCGGATTATCAGCTTTTTATCATCATGTGAAAAATAAAAAACTATTTTATTGATAATTAAATATCTACTGTCTTGCTACTTGATACTTGATACCTGTTACTTAATAAATTATGGAAACACAAGCTTACACAGCCAAAAATAAAATAAGAATCGTAACGGCCGCAGCCCTCTTCGATGGGCACGATGCTGCTATCAACATCATGCGCCGTATTATGCAGCGCTCAGGTGCCGAAATTATTCACCTGGGGCACAACCGCTCGGCACAGGAAATTGTCGAAACTGCCATTCAGGAAGATGTGCAAGGCATTGCCATTACCTCTTATCAGGGCGGGCACAACGAGTTTTTCAAATACATGTTCGACTTGCTCAAAGAGCGTGGAGCCGGACATATCAAAATCTTCGGCGGTGGAGGTGGAACTATTCTGCCAACTGAGATTGAAGAACTTCATGCCTATGGCATCTGCCGCATTTATTCCCCAGACGATGGTCGCGCCATGGGTCTGCAGGGTATGATCAACGATCTTTTGGGAAAATGCGATAATCCCACCGGTCAAAATATCGGTCCGGAACTTGAAATATTTAAAAACAAAGACAAATACGCTATTGCCCGCCTCATCTCAGCCGTTGAGAACGAGCCAGAAGCATCGGATGCCTGGCTTACTGAATTGGAGAAAATGGCTGCTGCTTCCAAAGCACCGGTTTTGGGAATTACCGGAACTGGGGGATCCGGAAAATCATCGCTCGTAGATGAATTGGTGCGCCGTTTTATCATCGATTTTAATGACAAAAGTATCGCTGTTGTCTCTGTAGATCCTTCTAAACGCAAAACCGGCGGCGCACTCCTTGGCGACCGTATCCGCATGAATGCCATCAACAATGGTCGTGTGTACATGCGCTCGCTGGCTACTCGTCAGTCAAATCTTTCCGTCTCAAAATATATTGGTGATGCGGTGAGCATCCTCAAAGCTGCCGGGTATGATTTTATCATTCTCGAAACTTCGGGCATTGGTCAGTCTGATACTGCAATTACCGACCTTTCGGATGTTTCACTCTATGTAATGACGCCCGAATACGGAGCAGCAACTCAGTTGGAAAAAATTGATATGCTCGATTTTGCCGACCTCATTGCCCTGAACAAATTCGACAAACGTGGTGCCCTCGATGCCCTGCGCGATGTGCGCAAGCAATACAAGCGCAACCATAATCTCTGGGAGGAGGAGGATGAAAGCCTACCTGTTTTTGGAACGATTGCATCGCAGTTTAACGATCCTGGCATGAACAGCCTTTACCGTGCTGTGATGTATAAAATTGTGTCCAAAACCGGCGCCAATCTGAAATCTTCATTTGAGGTGACAGACGAAATGAGCGAAAAAATTTACATCATTCCACCTGCCCGCACCCGCTACCTTTCAGAAATTACCGAGCATATTCGCCGCTACAACGATTATGTAGCGCAGCAGGCAAAATTGGCTTCGGAACTCGAGGCGCTGAATCTGTCGGCATCCTTGCTCGATGAGCAAAAAAGTGCTGCATCTGCCGAGCTAAGACAGCTTTTTGATAAAAAATACGGTTTTCTGCATGGCGAATACCAACAGCTGCTCAAGGGCTGGAGCGCCAAGGTGCAGAATTATAAAAATGAAGAATTTGTTTACAGTGTTCGTGGCAAAGAAATTCGCGTAAAAACGCATACCGAATCGCTTTCGCACACGCAGATTCCAAAGGTGGCCGTTCCCCGTTTCAGCAATTGGGGCGACATCATCCGCTGGTCGGGACAGGAAAATTTCCCTGGTGAATTTCCATACAGCGCAGGTGTTTTTCCATTCAAAAGAACTGGCGAAGATCCTACCCGTATGTTTGCAGGCGAGGGCAATCCCGAACGCACCAATCGCCGTTTCCACTATGTGTCATTGGGCATGCCTGCGCATCGCCTTTCCACAGCTTTTGACTCGGTTACGCTTTATGGCGAAGACCCCGATTACCGTCCCGATATTTATGGTAAAATAGGTAACTCCGGCGTGAGTATCTGTTGTTTGGACGATGCCAAAAAACTCTACTCTGGTTTTGATCTTTGCGACCCTAAAACTTCGGTTTCTATGACCATAAATGGTCCTGCTGCGACTTTGGCTGCCTTCTTTATGAATGCCGCTACCGATCAACAGTGCGAAAAATATATCCGTGAAAATGGCCTGGAGCATTTGGTGGAAGCCAAACTCAAAGAAAAATATGATTCAAAAGGCCAGCCGCGTCCTAAGTATTTGGGTGAATTACCCGAAGGAAATAACGGTTTGGGTCTGATGCTCCTCGGTTTAACCGGCGATGAAGTTTTGCCAGCCGATGTCTATGCACAATTGAAAGCCAAGGCTTTGGCTTCCGTTCGTGGTACCGTTCAGGCCGATATTCTCAAAGAAGATCAGGCGCAGAACACCTGTATTTTCTCCACCGAATTTTCGCTGCGTGTGATGGGTGATGTGCAACAGTATTTCATCGATCAGAAAGTTAGAAACTTCTATTCTGTTTCCATTTCGGGCTACCATATTGCCGAGGCTGGTGCAAATCCTATTTCGCAATTGGCCTTTACATTGGCAAATGGATTCACCTTTGTGGAGTATTACCTCTCGAGAGGGATGGATATCAATGATTTTGCACCGAATCTTTCCTTCTTCTTCTCGAATGGGGTAGATCCGGAATATGCGGTCATCGGTCGTGTTGCGCGCCGTATTTGGGCAAAGGCTATGCGCGAGAAATACAATGCCAATGAGCGTTCTCAGATGTTGAAATACCATATTCAGACTTCCGGCCGTTCGCTGCATGCACAGGAAATTGCTTTTAATGACATCCGCACCACATTGCAGGCGCTTTATGCCATTTATGACAATTGTAACTCACTGCATACCAATGCTTATGACGAAGCCATTACCACCCCGACTGAAGAATCGGTCCGCCGCGCCATGGCGATACAGTTAATTATCAATCACGAGTTGGGATTGTCTAAAAATGAAAATCCGCTGCAAGGTGCTTTCATCATCGAGGAACTGACCGACCTTGTTGAAGAGGCTGTTATGTTGGAATTCGACCGCATTACAGAACGCGGTGGTGTTTTAGGCGCCATGGAAACCATGTATCAGCGCGGAAAAATTCAGGAGGAATCGCTTTATTACGAAATGCAAAAACACACAGGCGAATTTCCAATTGTGGGTGTTAATATGTTCCTCTCCAAAGATGGCTCGCCTACCATCATCCCGGCAGAGGTAATCAGAGCTACTACCGAGGAAAAAGAAGCGCAGATATCAACGCTTCAGCATCTGCACAAATCAGGAGCTGAAAAATCTGCTCATGCATTACGTCAATTACAAATAACAGCTATTCGCAACGGCAATCTTTTCGAAGGTCTTGTGGAAGCTGTAAAATCTTGTTCACTGGGCCAAATCACCAATGCGCTTTACGAAGTTGGTGGTCAGTACCGTAGAAATATGTAACAATATCAAGGTTTTTTGAATACTAAGTTTTCATAAAACTTTGAA
Organism: Saprospira grandis DSM 2844; assembly: GCA_945888475.1. Taxonomy (GTDB): domain Bacteria; phylum Bacteroidota; class Bacteroidia; order Chitinophagales; family Saprospiraceae; genus Saprospira; species Saprospira grandis_C. Next base: position 11,470 of record CAMDAB010000091.1, read on the forward strand.
ATTGATACTTTAATTCATACCTTTGCAAAAATTATCGTAACAATTAAGTCTAAAAACGAAATGGAGACAGTTAAAAAATTGAATTACAAAGTTAAAGACATTTCATTGGCCGAATGGGGTCGCAAGGAAATTACACTTGCCGAAGCTGAAATGCCAGGTTTGATGGCACTTCGCGAAAAATATGGCAAGGAAAAACCACTCAAAGGCGCTCGTGTTGCCGGCTGCCTTCACATGACCATTCAAACTGCAGTGCTTATTGAGACATTGGCAGAATTGGGTGCCGAAGTTACCTGGTCTTCCTGCAATATCTTCTCTACACAGGATCATGCTGCTGCTGCAATTGCTGCTGCTGGTATTCCTGTTTTTGCATGGAAAGGTATGACCGAGGAAGAATATGAGTGGTGTGTCGAACAGACTTTATACGCTTTCAGCGAAGGTCAGTCTATGAATATGATTCTCGATGACGGTGGCGACCTTACCAACATTGTTTTGGATAAATATCCTGAAATGGCTAAAGGCGTTTTCGGTATCTCCGAAGAAACGACCACAGGTGTGCACCGCTTGTACGAGCGTGTTAAAAAAGGTACGCTTCCAATGCCTGCTATCAATGTAAACGACTCAGTTACCAAATCAAAATTCGACAATAAATACGGCTGTAAAGAATCGGCTGTAGATGCTATCCGCCGTGCAACCGACATTATGATGGCCGGTAAAGTAGCTGTTGTTTGTGGTTATGGTGACGTAGGAAAAGGAACTGCCGCTTCTCTTAGTGGTGCAGGTTGCCGAGTAATTGTTACCGAAATCGACCCAATCTGCGCACTACAGGCTGCAATGGACGGTTATGAAGTGAAAAAACTTAGCAGTGCAATTCCAAGAGCTGATATCATCATCACTGCTACTGGAAACTGCGATATCATCAGTGCCGAGCATTTCAAAATGATGAGAGATAAAACCATCGTTTGTAACATCGGACACTTTGACAATGAAATCGATATGTCTTGGTTGAACAAAAACTACGGTCATACCAAAGATGTTATCAAGCCACAGGTTGACATGTACAATGTTGATGGTAAAGACATTCTTATCCTTGCTGAAGGCCGCCTTGTAAACCTTGGTTGTGCTACCGGTCACCCTTCATTCGTAATGTCAAACTCATTCACGAACCAGACTTTGGCTCAGCTCGAACTTTGGAATAACCGTAATGCAGGTACTTACAAAAACGAAGTACACATGTTGCCTAAACACCTCGATGAAGAAGTTGCACGTTTGCACCTTTCAAAAATCGGTGTTGAATTGGAAGAACTTTCAACCAAACAAGCTGAATATATCGGTGTTGATAAAAAAGGTCCTTTCAAACCTGAATACTACCGTTACTAGAATTTAGATTCTAAAAATATCTCAAAGCCGGTTCCTGATTAAGGGGCCGGCTTTTTTGTTAGTTGAAAGTTGAAAGAGCAGAAGAGGAAAGAATAAACCGATCTCGTTGGTAAAGTAGAGCGCTACACGAAGTTAGGTAACACTGAGATCCACGAGGTGAAGTATTTTTTTAACCATTGCTTTCAAAACACAGATTTGACAGTTGAAATACTTATAAACACTGATATGCTATACTGATTATTTCCTCCGGAAGGCGGATTTCAAGTTTGATAATCTGTAAGTTTTTTACGCAGTAAAATACCAGTATTTTGATCATCAAAATCTAGCCCCGATAGCCTCCTCGAAAGCTTTCGGGAGGGGTCAGTATTGTCCCTTAAATCCGTGTATAAAATATTCTACAAAACGATAGATTTTTCTCCTTTTAGCAGTGTTAGCATGAAGATGAAAGAAAAATACAGAAGATTTCTGAATTCTACCTTCATAATTCTTACTTGCTAAACCTTTACGTCTCTGCGTGACCCCGATTGCTATCGGGGGATCTGGTGGTGCTTTGCGTCTCTGCGTGATGTGGATCAGGTTCGTCTTTGCGTCTCTGCGTGAAAAATAGCTATGCTCGTCAATTTCTCCATGTAGGAGGCCGCCCATACCATTTTATTATAATTCAAAACACAGATTCGACGGTAGAAATACAGATAGACACAGATATGCTATACGGATCATTTCCTCCGGAATGCGGATTTATGCTGCCCTTCTTAATTTCTGCTATTTGATAAAATTTACAAAGATGATGACGGTCATCTTTAAAAAAGACTGAGGTCACCTGCTTCTGCGGCACGCGTCATCAAAATCGCTTGAAACTGCCCCTACCTTTGTATCACACAATTAGGAAAACAACATCAACCGATAAAAGATAAAAATTTAATACCATGAAAAATTCTACTATCCTCTCCGTTCTTTTCTCTTTCATCAGCCTTGCAGCTTTTGCACAAAATTTGGAAATTGGTACTCGTGCACAGAACAATGCTTCTTTGAATTGTCCTGCAGTTTTGTCTTCAGATATCACTGGTGAAACTTTGCTTTGCGATGCAGCTTCAGCTTACAGCTTTTCTAAATATAAAATTAGTTTGGAGCCTGGTGTTAGTGCTTACAGTTGGACACTGCCACATGGTATGACTATCCGCAGCGGACAGGGTAGTAACAGAATTTTTGTTGAAATTGATTATTCTTTCACCAACGGATATATCACTGTAAGCGGACAAACTGCCTGCGGAACAACAACTGCAAAATCAATTTATGTAGATGTTGTGCCGCCAACTCCTAAATTCGAAACTTTCGAACAGAATGTTCAGGCCGATGCTTCTTACGAATATGCTGTTGAGCAAATAAATGGTGTAAATTATG
>CAMDAB010000092.1 GCA_945888475.1 Saprospira grandis DSM 2844
GTAGAGTTTACCGTTGCGCCTCAGGTTGCTCCTAGCGATGGAACTAAACCCTATCACGAGTGGTTTGTTGAATTTGATAATGAACCGCTGAATCTGCAAAGCTTTGCTCAAAAAGTGGACATTGCCATGCAGGGCCAAAATATTTATTACAAAGATCTGATAGAAGGAAATATACTGCAAACTTTGAAAATAAGACCCATGCAAAAAGATGCTTTCCGCGAATATATGAAATCAATCGGCAAATTAGGTGGTCAGAATAAGGTACCGAGGTTGTCAAATGACAGGAAGATTGCGGATGAGTTAGAGAAGTTTATGAAATAATTAGTAGCAGGTAGCAAGACTTTTTTAATAAAACACAAGATATTTTTTAGTAGCATCCCGATAGCCCCGATAGCTATCGGGGGGAGCAGGCAGCAAGACCTCGAAAAAATTGTAGCAAGTAGCATTACAATTATCATATAAAATACCTGATTCGCTTCGCGGAACTCCGTTTAGAGAGCTCGCTCGTCTGAGGGACGAGATCGGTTCTTGATACCTGATGCGCTTCGCGGAACTTCGTTTCCTGATACAAATCTGAAAATCTGACATCTGAAAATCTGACAATCTTAAAAATGCAAGGCACCATCATAAAATCTACCGGCTCCTGGTATCTCGTCCGAACAAGCGATGGGCAGGTATGGAAATGCCGCATCAAAGGAAAATTCAAATTAAAGGATTACAAACTCACCAATCCAGTTGCTGTTGGCGATGAAGTAAAGTTTGACGCAGAAAAGGAAGAAGGTCACGGCATTATCAATGAAATTCTGCCCAGAAAGAACTTTGTGCTACGCAGGTCGACCCGACAAAAGCATTTCATGCACCTCATCGCCTGCAATGTCGATCAGGCCTTTGTGATTGTAACGATTAAAAGACCCAACATCAAACCCGGTTTTATTGACCGTTTCCTGCTTACTACCGAGTCATATAACATTCCAACCTATATTATTTTTAACAAGTGCGATATTTATGATGCCGAAGATTTGGAACTGTACGAAGCATTAAAAGTAATTTATAAAAATGCCGGTTATCAAACTATGCTTGTTTCGGCTGAGACCGCTGAGGGTTTGGATGAACTGAAAGCTTTACTCAAAGACAAAAGTACCTTGATTTCGGGTCACTCGGGTGTAGGCAAATCTTCGCTTGTGAATGCCATACAGCCCCAATTTGAACTCAGAACAGGTGATATTTCTGGCATTACTGACAAAGGCATGCACACGACCACCTTCGCCGAAATGTTTGAACTGGATTTTGGCGGAAGGATTATTGACACACCTGGCATCAAAGAACTGGGTTTCCTGAATATGGAACCCAAGGATGTGTCACATAATTTTCCGGAAATATTTGCCCTTTCGCCAAAATGTAAATACAGCAATTGTCTTCATATAAACGAACCGCATTGTGCTGTGAAAGCAGCTATTGAAAATGAAGCAATTCATCCATTGAGGTATCAAAGTTATCTTTCGATTATGGAAGAAGTGATGGAACAGAAGCATTGGGAAAGGCATGATATCTAAGTAAATCAAATTTCCTATTTAAAGAATTAAGTAACTATCATTAAATTTATGATATCTACCCAACAAAAAGAGATCATTAAAAAAGTAACCAAAAAAATCAATCCTAATTTTATTGGTATTTTTGGTTCATACGCCAGAGGAGATGAGCATGAAAAAAGCGATATTGATATACTTATCGATTTTGAATCGAAGGTAGACCTTCTTGAACTTATTGGGATAGAACAGGAACTATCTGAATTACTCGGCATCAAAGTTGACTTAGTAACCCTTCGTTCTTTGCACGAATCATTATAACCTTATGTTATGTCTGATTTAATTAGATTATAAATTACCATTTAAAATTATTCGCTGTTTAAACCACTCCCCCTTTCGAAAGTCAAAGAACTGACAATTAAAATTTCAAAATCTCTTTGTTAAAATTTAAGAGAATTTTAATTCCTTCAATTTATGAAAAAACTTTTTTACACCCTGATTATTAGCTTGATAGGAAATTTTTCCTTTGCACAGAGTCTCTATTTCCCGCCACTTACTGGAACAACATGGGATACTATGAGTCCGTTTGCGCTTGGTTGGTGCCAACCTAAAATTGACTCTTTGTATGATTTTTTGGATCAGACAAATAGTAAATCTTTTATAATACTCAAAGATGGCAAGATTGTCCTTGAAAAATATTTTGGCAATCATACGCGCGATAGTCTTTGGTATTGGGCCTCAGCAGGAAAAACGCTCACAGCTTTTACAGTTGGAATCGCCCAGCAGGAAGGTTTCTTGAGTATAAATGATACAACCTCCTCCTATTTAGGTACGGGTTGGACCGTATGCCCACCAATAAAAGAAGAAAAAATTACTATCTGGAATCAACTCACTATGACCAGTGGACTCAATGACGGCGTACCCGATCATTACTGCACCCTTGATACCTGCCTTCAATACCTTGCAAATGCCGGTACCCGCTGGGCTTATCACAATGGTCCTTATACACTTTTGGATGGGGTTATATCCAATGCCACCGGTCAAAGCCTGAACAGCTATTTCAATTCCAAGATCAGGAGTAGAATTGGCATGAACGGTACTTTTTTTCAGGTAGGCTACAATAATGTCTATTTTAGTAATTCTAGGTCTATGGCGCGATTTGGTTTGCTGATGCTGAACAGTGGCAACTGGAATGGCACGCAGATTATGACAGACACGGCCTACTTTAATCAAATGGTCAATACTTCACAAAACCTGAATCTCTCTTATGGATATCTCTGGTGGCTCAATGGCAAAAGCAGTTTTATGGCCCCGACTTTTCAGACTGTTTTCCCAGGTCCACTTTTAGCAGATGCTCCAGCAGATTTGTACGCTGCCCTGGGTAAAGATGGTCAAATTATCAATGTTGTGCCTTCGCAAAACCTAGTATTAATAAGAATGGGTGAAGCTCCGGGCACATCAGCCGATGTAACACCCGCCTATAACAATGACATTTGGAAAAAGATAAATGAACTGAGTTGCAATATCAGCTCAACAGATGTTCAAAATTTTGACAAAACTTCTGTTTTCCCAAATCCAGCCAAAGATGAATTATTTATTCAAAAAAATTCAAATATAAGCAGTCTGAGTATGTACAACTCAAATGGTCAAAAGGTATTGGAATTGAAAGAAATAAACAATAATAGTTTGAATATAAAATTGAATAATTACCCATCGGGATTGTATTATCTGCAAATAGAAAGTTTGGGGCAGTTTAGCATACATAAAGTTTTATTACAGCGTTGAAACAATTAAAAATTATTTAATTTTCAATTACACAAATTCATTATATTTTTTGTACTTTTAAGTCCATTATCTAACCACAAAAATTTAAAACAATGGCTTACGTAACAATCGATGGCGAAAAGTATGAAAAAGAACTTCTTGACCTTGCAAAAGAATACACAACCGGCAAAGGCGAAGGCAGAATTTCTAAAGATGAAGTAGAAGGCCTGTTTGAATCGGCACTTGACGGAAGAGGCGTTACAGAAACAGAACTCAAAACATTAAAGTACATTCGTGCAAATTTCACCTTTACAGATGCTTCGGCAAAGCTTTTCGATGAAAAAATTGCTGCACTGTAATTTTATAATTCAACCTAAAGATTTAAGAGTTAGTGACGAAAAGTCACTAACTCTTTTTACATTATGAAGCTTTTAGCATACCTCCGACTCATCCTTCGTGCCAGGAAATATCGATACCGTAATGACCCGGGCGAAATATCCTACTTGTTTAACAAAATCAAAAAAGGAGACATAGTTTTCGATATCGGGGCACACAAAGGCGCTTATCTGTATTATATGTGCAGATTAGCCGGAAAAGAAGGCAAAGTATATGCGTTCGAACCTCAAAGTATACTTTATAAATATCTCTGCGGTCTAAAGACTTTATTCGCAACGGAACCTGTCATTGAAAATTTGGCATTATCCGAAACTAATAAGGAAATGACACTACTCATTCCTGCACATAAAACCAAGAACATCAGCTCACCCGGCGCTAGTCTGAACAATAAATTTGAAGGGCAAAAAATTGCTAATACGGAACTTATCCAATCTGTCCGGCTCGATGATTATTGTCAAAACAAACATATTTATCCAAATTTTCTAAAAATTGATGTCGAAGGCCATGAACTGGAAGTTTTAAAAGGGGCCGAAAACATTCTAAAGAATTATAAGCCTGCAATTCTTATTGAAATCGAACAAAGACATATTGGCCAGGAAAAACTGAATGAAACCTTTGATTTTCTGTTGTCTATGGGTTATAAGGGATATTTTTTCGAATTAGAGCAAAAAACTGTCCTTGAGGAATTCAAAGCTGAAACCCATCAAAAACAAGGCACAAAGCCATATTGCAATAATTTTGTTTTTGAATAGAGATATCAACTAAAAAAATCCGACCTTTTGTTAAAGATCGGATTTTTGTTCCTAAATAATCAGTTGGCATTATCTTTTGTTATAGCCGCCACCTCTGTTTCCACCGTTACCACCACCTCTATTGTCGTAACCACCACCTTTATTTCCACCATGTCCACCTTCACGTGGCGTACGCTCTCTTTCGACATAACCTTCAGGTTTTGGCAGAAGCGCTTTACGAGAAAGTTTGAGTTTACCTGTTTTGGGGTCAACTTCAACGAGTTTTACCTCAACGATATCGCCTTCTTTCAGTACATCTTCAACATTTTCAACACGTTCCCATGAGATTTCGGAAACATGAAGCAATCCGTCTTTACCAGGTAGGAATTCAACAAAGGCTCCGAATGGCATTAGTTTTACCACCTTGCCCTCATACACCTCTCCTATTTCAGGTTCTGTGATAATTCCTTTGATAATCGCCATAGCTTTTACAACATTTTCCATTTTACCGGAAATATATACATAGCCTTTGTTATCTTTTTCTTCGATGGTAACAATTGCTCCGGTTTCCTTTTGGATTCCCTGAATAACTTTACCGCCGGTACCAATGATACCACCGATAAATTTAGCATCTACCAACATCAGTTCAATGCGCGGAGCATGTGGTTTGAGGTCAGGTCTAGGCGTATCCATTGTTTTGTTCATAACACCTAAGATATGCAGTCGGCCTTCTTTTGCCTGATCTAAGGCTCTGGTAAGCAGTCCGTAGTCCAAACCGTCGATTTTGATATCCATTTGTACACCACAAATACCTGCAGCTGTACCAGTTACTTTAAAGTCCATATCGCCCAGGTGATCTTCATCGCCAAGGATATCCGAAAGTACAACTGAACGGGTATTGTCTGTAATCAAACCCATAGCAATTCCCGATACAGGTGCTTTGATTGGCACACCAGCATCCATAAGCGCAAGGGTACCAGCACATACTGTAGCCATTGAAGAAGAACCGTTCGATTCTAAAATGTCAGAAACAATACGAACTACATAAGGGTATTCCGTAGGCATCATTTGCAAAATAGAACGGCGTGCAAGATTACCATGTCCTACTTCGCGACGACTTACACCACCACGACGAGTGGTCTCATTGGTTGAGAATGCCGGGAAATTATAGTGCAAATTAAACCTTTCATAATATTGTTCCATGGCGTTGTCATTCAATGCCTCATCTAATTTTGAACCAAGGGTTACAGTTGTTAAAGACTGTGTTTCACCACGGTTAAAGAGTGCTGAACCATGCGGCGATGGCAAATAATCAACTTCGCACCAGATAGGACGGATTTCGTTTGGCTTACGACCATCGAGACGAATCTGATGCGTAAGCACTGCATCGCGAACAGTTTCCCATTTCAAATCATCGTAGTAACGGTTAAAAAATTTAACCAAGTCTTTCCATGCATCATCACCGTATTTCTCTTTCAATTGAGCTTCAGCTACTTCTTTCAAAGCTTTCAAACCATCTCTTCTGGTCGCTTTATCAGAACCGGAAAGAGAGATATCCATGATGCCCTGACGGCAAATTTCTGCAACAGCAGTTTTAATCTCTTCATTTTCGGCCGGTAAATCTACCTTACGGGTTTCGGTTACGCCAGCAAGTTTACGGAGTTCGAGCTGAAGTTTACACTGTTCTTTAATCGCTTCGTGCGCCACCTTGATTGCATCAATCAGATCGGCTTCCTGGCATTCTTTTGACTGGCCTTCCAACATAACAATGTTGTCTTCGCTTCCTGCAATAATAAAGTCCATATCAGCCTCTAGTAAGGCAGTACGAGACGGATTTATTACAAACGCTCCGTTGATACGGGCTACACGAACTTCCGAAATAGGACCATTAAATGGAATATTCGATACCATAAGTGCTGCAGATGCTGCAAATGCCGCATAGGCGTCGGGTAACGAATCATGTTCTCCCGAAATTAAAATGACATTTACTTCTGTCTGGCAGAGAAAATGCTCTGGGAACATTGGACGGATAGCACGGTCGATAAGACGAGAAGTCAAAATTTCATAATCTGAAGGACGGGCTTCGCGTTTGAAGAAGTTACCAGGAATGCGGCCGCCGGCTGCAAATTTCTCGCGGTACTCCACTGTAAGTGGGAAAAAGTCTTGATTCTCATTAGCTTTTTCGGCGGCTACAGCAGTTGCAAGCAACATGGTATTGCCAAAACGAAGCATGACAGAACCGTCTGCCAAAGCAGCTAGTTTGCCTGTTTCAAGAATAACTTCCTGCCCGGCAATAACAGCCGAACTGCGGATAGGGATTTGTTGACCCATTTGTTTTTAAAATTTAAGTTTTTAAGTAAAAGATTTTCTAGTCAAACGATATAAATCGATAGACGTCTCAGCATTATTGCCCTGGCAGGCTATTGAGGAAGGTTGCAAAAATTGAAAAACTGTTGCGGAGTTTTTCGTGGTGGTGGTGCAATAATAGCAAAAAAAAATGCCTTCTGCAAATTTCAGAAGGCATTTTATAAAAATTAGCTTAATTTTTGAGAATCACGAATTCCGAGATCCACAATTAGCTTACGGTATTTGCTGATATCTTTTTTTGCAAGATATTTCAAAAGAGCCTTGCGCTGACCTACCATTCTGATGAGAGAACGACGTGTGTCATGGTCTTTTGGATTGGCTTTCAGGTGGCTAGACATGTGCGCAATGCGGTAAGTAAAAAGCGCAACTTGCCCTTCGGTTGAACCAGTGTTTGTAGCAGAACCTGCGTACTTTTGGAAAATCTCACCGAGTTTTTCCTTGTTTAAATATTCAGACATTTTTTTAGATTTTAAAAGTTTACCAATCGAGATTACGAAAATCAATTCTTAGCGGATGCAAAGTTAGTACAATCTTTTAAATCTCAAAAGTAAAAACCATTTTATTTAAAGCAATTTCGTCACTGGTTCAGGTAGAAATAAGGAAACATCTTTTCCTCCTTTCATAATTTCGCGCACAACAGTTGAACTGAAGTAATTATATTTAGCATCTGCTATAAGCAATACTGTCTCCAATCCATTGCCAATATCTTTATTTAACATGGCAATAGTTGCCTCATAATCAAAATCGGTACCATTTCTCAACCCTCGTAGTATAAAACGGGCTGATTTTTTTTGACAAAAATCGGAGGTCAATTCCTGATAGGCTTCTACTTCCACTTTACTGGTATCGGCAAAGGTCGCACGGATGAAGTCCAGTCGTTTCGATTCATCGAAATAATATTTCTTCGAAGAATTGGTCCCTAAGGCTACTATAATTTTGTCGAAAAGTGGCAGCGCTCTTCTGACAATATCCTCGTGACCTTTAGTAATTGGATCGAAAGATCCTGGAAAAACAGCTATACGCATTGGACAATTTGAAAATTTGAAAATGAGGGAATTTGAGCATGGGCATAATTAAACTATGTACAAATCAAAGAAAAATTCTTGGTATTTTAAAGTCTTATTAGGCTCAAAAAAAGATGTTCGCATTCCTAGTAATAGATTAAATAAACTTCTAAATTATTCAACTTCAGATTCATCTCGCCCGAAAGATGAGACTAATTTCAGCCTTACTTCAGACTTCTTACTTCTAATTTCATCTCGTCTGCAAGACGAGACTGACTTCTAATCTCAGCCTTCTTACTTCTTAAGAAAGGGCAGTGCAGTTACTTTTGCTTCAATGGCTTTTCCGCGTACATCTATGAAAATTGCTGTATCCAAGGCAGAGAAAGCAGTTTTTACATAGGCTAGTCCAACCGGATATCCAAGGCTGGGCGAAGTGGAACCCGAAGTTACAATACCAATATTATTTCCATCGGCATCTAAAACAGGGTAACCATGACGTGCTGGACGCTTGTCATTTACTACAAAACCTACCAATTTACGGTCTGATCCATTTTCTTTGTGGTTTACACAGAATTCACGGCCAACAAAATCGCCTTTTTTGAGTTTGGTAATCCAACCTAGTCCAGCCTCTATTGGAGAAGTTGCATCATCGATATCGTTTCCATATAGACAAAATCCCATTTCAAGACGAAGGGTATCGCGAGCGCCCAGACCAATTGGCTGAATACCATATTCCTTGCCTGCTGCAAAAACCGCATCCCAAAGTTTTTCGGCATCCTTATCATCGACATAAACTTCAAATCCGCCTGCTCCGGTATATCCGGTTGCCGAAACCAATACATTATCAATCCCTGCAAATTTCCCTTTGGCAAAAGTATAATATTTCATACCATGAAGGTCGATTTCGGTAAGGCTTTGCAGTGCAGCTACCGCCTTTGGGCCCTGAATTGCCAGCAAGGATGTTTTTCCTGAAATATCTGTCAATTTAGCCTCAAAATTATTGTGTGAATTTATCCAATTCCAGTCTTTTTCGATATTCGAAGCATTGACTACCAGCATGTAGGCACGTTCGCCTGCGGAGCAATTATCTTCGGGCAAACGATAGACCAGTAAATCATCAACAATACCGCCCTTATCATTTGGCAGGCAAGAGTATTGCACCTCTCCTATTTCAAGTTTTGAGGCATCGTTTGAAGTTACTTTTTGAATCAAATCGAGTGCCTGAGTTCCTTTTACAATAAATTCACCCATGTGTGATACATCAAATACACCCACTGCATTGCGCACACAATTATGTTCTTCTATAATTCCGGCATAAGAAACCGGCATTTCATATCCTGCAAAAGGTACAATTTTAGCTGCCGAAGCTACATGCTTATCGTATAAGGCGGTCTTTTTCATCGTAATGTTTTTAAGTGTTATATTTAAAGTACAAAGTTAGACAAAAAATAAAAAAGGCTGATTTCGCAGGCCGAAAACTTGAAAAAAGTTCCGATTTAAAGGTAGACTTGAACTGTAAGAAAAATCATTGTAATCAGTGTCAGCCAAAATAAAAGGGGCATCACAAAGCGAAGCCATTTATCATAGGTTACATTAACCATTGTGAGCGAAGCAAGTATCAGTCCAGTAGGTGTAATGAAAGCCATCAGTCCCATTCCATACTGATAGGCGTTCACCACAAGCTCCCTGGGCACTTCGACCACATCGGCTAGCGGTGCCATTATGGGCATTGAAAGTACGGCCAATCCTGAAGATGAGGGAACAAAAAAGGATAAACCGGCGTAGAGAAAAAGCATTACATTGATAAAAATACCTTTTGGCATACCCTCTACAAGACCGCTTGCTGAGTTTAAAAGGGTACCACTCACCGCTCCTTCATCCATAATCCAGGTAATTCCGCGGGCTATACCTATTATCAAGGCTACATTCAACAATTCATTGGCCCCTTTCACAAAGGTATCAACAAAGATTTTTTCCTTAATTCCTGCTATAATGCCAACTATCACAGCTGCAACCAGAAATATCATGGTCATTTCCATAAACCACCAATGCAGCATCGAAACTCCAATGATCATTAAAACAAAAGAGGCGGCAAAAACAATTAGGATGAGTGATATTCTCCAACTGAATTTGATTGCTACCGTGCTCTTTACAGCAAATAACTTTTCTATTTCTTCTTTTTGATTATAAATAATCGACTTGCTTGGATCCTTTCTTACCCTTTCTGCATATCTAATAATATACCAGATGCAGAAAGCAGTACCTATTATCAACATCAAAATTCTACCGTATAAACCGCTTGTCCATGTTATTCCGGCAGCATTGGAGGCAATAATTGCAGAAAATGGATTAACAGTGGAGATCATCGTACCAACACTCGAACCTATAAAAATTGAGGCCAAAGCTACCATGGCATCATATCGGGCAGCTAAAAACACCGGCACTAAAATTGGAAAAAATGCAATGGTTTCCTCGGCAAGACCAAAAGTTGTTCCACCCAACGCTATAAGCGTGGTAATAAAAACGATCAGAAGTTTTTCTCTGCCTTTCAATGCAATCGCCAATCGGCCAACACCTGCATCGAAAGCCCCTGAGAAATGAACAATACCGATAAAACCTCCCAATATCAGTACAAAAAGGATCACATCGATAGAATTTATAACGCCCTGCAAGGGCGATTTTATATACTCCAGTACACCCTGAGGTTTTGATTCTATTTTATGGTAAGTGCCTGGAATTCCGATTGGTTTCCAGATACTCCCATCCTCAAACTTAGAAAGCGCTATTTTTATACCAAGTGAATCGAGTATTTTTTGCTCAGCAGGATACTCAATCTCCTTATCAGCTTTTATGTGGGTCAAGACTTTTTTATCCTTATCGTATTTCAATTCCTCAAATTTACCTGCAGGGAGAAGCCAGGTGGCCAAAGCAACCAGCGCAGCTATAATAAGCAAAACCGAGTGAGCAGTGGGAAAAATGAATTTTTTCTTCATTACTATTTTAATTTTAGCATTACCTCATATTTATCAGGTTTCCCAAATTACCACAACCAATGAGGGCAATTATTTATGTTCTAACATATCATTACTACATGTCATTTACAAAAGTAAAGCTTATTCGAACAAAAAAAATAATATTTTGAATAATCTTATGTGGCAAGACTTTTGATATTGAGAAAAAAGCCCTATTTTTCGATAATTAAAACCAATCAATACTTTTAAAGTATGCATAATTTACAAATTTATTATAAGATGAAACATATTTTATTCCTTACAACATTCATGTTTCTTTCAGTTGGCTCTCTTCTGTCACAAACTGAAATGAGCAATTTTGAAAACACCTGGCAAACCTTTATTAAAAACCCACAAATTGTTTCCATCAGCGAATTGCAGATGCCATTCAAGACAAATAAACCAGATTATCTGAAATATTGTCTAATGAATGCAAACTCCTATTTCTGCAGTGAAAATCTGGCTGATTCAAAAAAAATGATGGAAGAAATAAAAGCTATTGGCATTGAAGAATATTCAAAAATTCCAGGATACAAAGACAGATATGAAGACTTAGGTAAAAAAATTGAATCGTATTATAAAATCAATGCACTCTGGCAGCGTTTTTTACCAAACAGAAATGTCACTTCTGCAGAATTAGAAAGTATTAGCAATGCAAAAATGATTTGCGAAAAAGGTGCCTTGTGTAAATTCTTTTATATGTCTTCATATGCTGAGTATTGTAATGCAAACTACAGCAGCAGTAAAAATTTTTTCGAAAACAGAGTATTAATCATTGCCGAGAAAAATGGCAGCTACGACCCCAAAAATGTGCCTGCACTTCCTGCCGAAATAAGTTTCATGAAGGAAATCATTCGAGTAAACAATATGTTAGATACCGCCTGGGCTAATTATATCAAAACGGATGTTTCTTATGGGTTTGCAGAAGAAATGAAAGTAGTAAAATGTAATGTGGTTCCAAATATCAAAATTTACATTCTGCGTGCAATGACTGATATTTGCAAAAACGGCAATAACATGATGGTTAAAATCAAGGAATTGCAGCAGATGAACTCAGTTCCTTTACCCGCTGATGTCCAGAAAAAGCTTGACTGGCTAGATAAGGAAGTATCAAAATACAATGGGAATCTCAGTAACCTTAATAAGGCCTGGCAGGAATTCAATGCCAATATTAAAATAAGTACTGAATACCGCGGAATTTACTGTGAAAAAGATGCGCAGATTAAATCTTATATAATTGAAGGTACCCTCGATTACTGTAACAAAGGAGAAGCTATGCTTCTTGAAATCGCCAAAGTTCAAAAAGAATTTAATCCTACATTAGATCAAAATACACTTGATAAAATTAAAAATCTTGAAAATCTTGTCAATAAAGAAAAAGAGCATGTCGCCCAGTTTACAAAAGCCTGGGAAGAATTTAAGGCTAACGACACACTCACTGTTAATACCAAATTTCCTTTTGAATACTGTAGCCAAGAAATGTTGGTTCAGGCCTATATCATGGATGGCCGACTTGGCATTTGCTCAAGAGGTGAAAGCAGGCTGAGCGAAATTCTCAAAATTAAAAAAATGAGCAACTTCGAAGGTTTTGCTGAAATTACGCTAAATAAATTCAATGATTTTGAGAAAAAAGTAGTCAACATCAAAAGCGACAATGAACAGCTTAACAAACTTTGGTCGACATTTATCACGAATAAAGACACCATTCTAGAACCTTACACTGTTGCCGCACGCTATTGCGATAAAATTATGCAAGTAAAATCATGGTGTCTGATGGGTCATTTCAATACCTGCGCTCAGGGTCAGGAATACCTCAGTAAAATTGATGCCTTGCAGAAAAAAGAAAATCTTGTTTACGATAAAGAACTTGCCTGCAGGGTAACAAGACTCAGAATTAAGGTTTGGGACTGCCGCTATTGGGAACTGGTTGAAAAAGCATGGGCACTCACTCATGCTGAGCGTGAAGACTTTGGACCAAAATCAGCAAAGGTCATGTACAAAGATTTGAATGGCCCTAAGCAGGTTTGTGAAACAAAGGTTGAATACGAACCACTTGACAAAATCGGAATTAAATATACCATCAAAATTTATCTTTGCCAAAATGTTGATCTAGCAAAAATGGGTGACCCAGAATATTATAAAAAAATTGCAAAATGGATTGACAATGAAGTACTTGTTAAATATTGCTCTCCCGATTACAGATGTAAAAAAGATTTTAAACTTTATATTGAGGGACATACCGATGGAAATCCAATGACTGCCATCAGATATCCTGAGTCTTTTAATATTCCTAAAGGTACTCCTTACACGCATTTCATCGGAACAAAAGATACCATCCAGAAAGTCTTGGACAAAACTATCACTTATGAATTGAAATCGAATATGGAATTGGGTTTGGGTAGAGCCTGGACGGTTAAAAAACAACTCGATTTTATAGGTGCTCCTGTCACCATAGGTGCCTATGAACATCCTGCCAATGAGAAAGGTGGCGAGTACAGAAGAATGGAAGTCGAACTTTACTTACCCAATTTGCTGCTCGACTTTTTTGAAGCAAAGCTAAAAGAACTACTTGATGCTTCTGGAATTGGCCCGCAGCCAAAACAATGCGAGGGCTAATAGCGCTCAAACTGATTAAACAAAATAGAATACTTTTGGTCGGCAATTTAAATTGTCGGCCATTTTTTTTAGTTACATGAAAAAAATACCAAAAAAAGCCTCCCAACTATTGTCAGGAGGCTCAATATCTGTAGATAAAGAATTAAGCTACTACTTCAACAGCAGCTGGCTCAATACTTACAAAGGTACGGTTTTTGTAACCTTTTTTGAATTGGACGACTCCGTCGCAAAGGGCGTAGATTGTAAAATCTTTGCCTACTCCAACGTTCAAGCCAGGATGAAAACGAGTGCCGCGTTGACGGATGATAATGTTGCCGGAAATCGCCAATTGACCTCCAAACAGTTTAACACCCAAACGTCTACCTTTACTGTCGCGGCCGTTATCCGAACTACCTACACCTTTCTTGTGTGCCATGATATTATTTTTTGATTAGTGGGATAAATTGGTTAATTAAGCGATGCTATCAATTTTGATCTGAGAGAAAAACTGACGATGACCGTTTTTCTTACGGTGGCCCTTACGGCGTTTTTTGTGAAAAATGATAACTTTGTCACCTTTCACATGTTTCAATACGGTACAGCCTACTGAAGCTGCTAAAGTGGGTTTACCCACTTGGTAAGTGTCGTCTTTGGCCAGGAGGAGTACTTTGTCAAAAGTAACTTTATCACCCTCGTTGGCAGCCAGACGGTGTACAAAGATCTCTTGACCTTCGCTCACCTTAAATTGTTGTCCTTGAATTTCTACGATTGCGTACATCTTACCTTGTTAGAAAATTGGTTTAAAAAATTGTTAAAAGAATGGG